>CANAZK010000143.1 GCA_947366105.1 uncultured Lachnospiraceae bacterium
CCTAACCGTAATTGTAACAGGGTAATTTGAATCTATTGTGTAGATTTGAAATTTTGCCACGCCGGGTATGCGGTTTTCTTCACATAGCTTCTGTACCCGTCTTTCTAAAATGCCCCATGTAGATGGAAAACAGGTACAAAAAATGGATATATCAGCTGACAACATTGTATGACTCAATTGGTTATCCAAACGCTATCGCCAACAATTCCGCAGCAACCTGCGCGGATCCAATCCTCATTAAGTTGTCCCATGCATCTTCCTTGCCCAGCAGGTTCATTCCACCATGCCACACAAGTACATCATCAATCACCGCGAAATGCTCTATGACCTCATCTCCTACCACAACGTTAATTCCCTCATTGCTATATTTAATCAACAGCAAATTCGCCCATGGATTTGCAATGTTACAAATCCATGGGCGATTACCTGACTCATTGATATTTGGATAATCCTGCAGCCATGAACTCGCAAAATTCTTGCGCCCGGAATGGGAAACAGGTATAATCATTCTGTAGGGACATTTTGCATTCTCCGATAGTCTGTTGGATAGCAGTCTTCATACTTTTTGAATGCACGGGAAAAGGTTGACGGAGAGTGGTAGCCAATCTTATAAGCAATATCTGCAATCTTCAGACTGGGATCCCGCAGGTAAGCTTTCGATAATTCGATCCGCCTGCGGTTTACATACTCCGGAAAGCTGTAGCCGGTAAGCTCTTTAAACCGTCTGCTGAAGTAATGATAGCTGATTGCTATATTTGCCGCCGCCTCATCCATAGTTATATCTCTGCTGATATTCTCATCAATAAAAGCCAAAACGGATTCAAATTGGAAATCCTTTGCCACGGATTCCATTTTGGCTGTTTGTGACGTATGAGACAGTTTTTCCCGCAATTCTTCCGCATCCACCGGCTTGAGCAGGTAATCGTCCGCACCGCTCAAAAATGCCTGACGTACCAGTTGATAATCGTCATAACCGCTGAGTACATAGATGATAACATCAGGATAGTGCTCTTTTACATATTTGATCAGGGTAAATCCTGATAATCCCGGCATATTCAAGTCGGTAATCAAAATATCAGGAGGAGAATCTGCCCGAAGCAACTGCTTAGCATCAACAACACTGACAGCTGTCTGGCAGCATAAGCCGGTCAGACCGATACGCTGAAGCTTCGACTTCACATTCTCACAAATCAGACAATCGTCGTCTACCACAAGAACCTTCACGTTGTTGACTCTCCTTTTTTAGTCCATTTTTTTGAGTGTATCATATCCTTATCTATTTATCAAATTGAATTCGGGAGACATGCCATGGGAAAAAACCAACTGTTTAAAAAATTTTTAATCTCTTATTTTTGCTTTGTTCTTCTTCCTTTTTTCGTAATTTTAACAGGAGTTATGGTATATGCCAACCAACTGCAGCTGAAAAATGATATGGCTCAAAATGAGAAACTGGCTTCTCAGGTGTTAAACGCAATTTCCCAGCAGACAAGCCTGGCGGAAAACATGTGCAATTCTATTTTGCAGAATCAAAGCATTTTGAATTTTTTTGAGAAAGAATATGTTTCTTCTCCAGACCTGTCCTATTATCGGACTACCATCTATGAATTTGTAAAAACCACCAATGGCATGTCCGATATCAAGCTTCGTATTTATCTGGAAAACACTTCTATCCCCATGGGCTTTGGTATTTTTTTCCCTATGCGTTATATTAATGGAAGCGAGGCATTCCTGTCTTTTTATAACTCTGATGAGAAAAGCGTGTGGCTGGACGGAAATTTTGATGAAGAGCTTCCGGAACATCAGCGTCTCGGGTCCGACGATACTTATCATTATCTATATAAGATTCAGGTAGGAACCCGTTTGCTGGGTGTAATAGAAGCAATGGTTCCAAAACGTGTTCTTGCCGTTCACAATACTACGGAACAGGAGGTTCCTTTAATTGCAGATGGATGCTATTTTTACAATTATTCAGATAATTCTCTGTCAGAAGCTCAACTTCACAGCTTTACCATTGGCGACAGCACCGGACACACTGCGTCAATGATATATACACGCTGTGAGCTTCCCAAAGGACCATTCAATATAGTGGTTATTTCGCCCCGCTCACAGTTTACCTTTGTAACGGCACTGGCAGTTTTTCTGTTGTTTGTAGTAGTTATCGTTATGCTGGCCGGTTTTTTCAGTTTTAACCGTCGTATGATTCAGGACATTCATCATTGTCTTGACGAAATGGCTGTAGCTATTGAAAATGATTTTAATCCGAGCGCCGGACCTCCTGGCTTTTCTATTGCGGAAATTTCAAAACGACGCGATGAAATTTCTGTACTGGCTCAGCGCATTACCTATTTATTAAATCAGATTCGTCTCCTGTTGGCTCAGAAGGTACAGGAGGAAACCGCATCCAGAGAAGCTGTTCTTCTGGCTCTGCAGCATCAGATCAATCCACATTTCCTGTATAACACCATGGAAGTTTTTTCGGCACGGATGGAATTGGCCGGACTGTATGAGGAAAGCGGCGCTGTTTCGGCATTCTGCCGAATGCTGCGATATAACCTGAATACGAAAGATTTAATGTCCACCCTTGGAGATGAGATTAATCAGGTAAAATATTATATAGCAATTCAACGAATTCGCGATATTTCCTTTGAAGTAATATTTGACATTCCCGAAAATCTACTAAAGGAGCGGGTAATTCGCTTTCTTCTGGAACCCTTTGTGGAAAACAGCTTTAAATACCGCGGTACGACTTGTCCTTTGCAAATATCCATTTCCGCCAAAATGCTTGATCATCAAATTGAATTGCTTATCCGGAATAATGGTGAGCCCGTTTCTCCCGAAAGAAGGAATGAATTAAATGAACGATTTAAAAATGGTCCCGTTTCCGTCAAAAGCCATGGCACACGCGTGGGTCTGAACAATATAAATTCCCGTCTCAAGCTTTTCTACGGTGATCATCATTATATTCAGGTAGCGTGCGATGGAAACATTACCACCTTTCGATTTTTAGTTGAACGCCGTCCAAAAATGCCGGAGGAAGATTCGCGTTAAACGAATAAAATCAAGCTGCAGAATTTCGAGTCGGAGAAAAGAGAGCACCAACAGCACTCTCTTTTCTCAAATGATCGGTCATCAGATACTATCGATTTCCGGGATAGGCAAATTTCAATCCCAGCTTTGCCTTATTGGCCTGGAATAACTCATTTTGATAGGAAATCAATTTGCTCAATCCAAGATTTTCCATCTCGGCCAGGGCGGCATCCAGTTCCGCTTCACATTGTTCGGCAGAAGAAGCAGTGATAATTCTTCCCAAGGCCTGCAGACGATATTCTTTGATGCGGGCCTGAATAGCGGCTTCATCGCTGCCAGCTTCCGGCGCTACATCCGCAAAGCACTTATCATCGTAAATTTCCATTCTGTTATCATGAGTCATCAGGTATGTGTCATCCGCCCAAATGCCCTCATCCTGAGGATATGTGCCTTGAACAATCGTATAGTCGCTGGTCCAACCCATATCTCCTGCATATTTGGCAGTAAACTCTGTAGGGTTTTCATCTCTCAATGCCACGATTTCAGGATTTCTGACTACCTTTCCGTCTTCTCCCAAGGTCCATCCGCCAACCCCCCACTCATTATCCAGAGTAGCTTCTTTAGAATTCAGATAGGCAAACAAGCGGATGATTCTGTCAGGATTTTTTGCATCCTTATTGACAAGCGTGGCAGTCCATCCCATGTTATTCTGAGCAGGAATGATGGACCTGTCATTATGCTCGCCGGTAAATTGTCCGGCATATTTCATAATTGCATTATGATCACCGGCGTACAGACTCAATTTGGAATTAGACACATTTGTTTTGGCAGTAGAAGCAAACACCCGGCCTGCTGCAATTTCCTGCTCAAGCTGACTCTTATCCACTGTAAAGCTATCGTCGGTTAATAAACCTTCTCTGTACATTTGGTTAAATAAAAGTATGGCTTCTCTGTATTCAGGCGTCGTATAAATAGACTGAAAATTTCCTTCCGCATCCTCTTCATGAGCACCCAGCTGCTGCGCAATCTGAATGTCAGCGATATCAGAAAACAGAACCATATAGGGAACCACAGTCTGCCCATTATATTGGATATTCTTTTCTTTCACTGCGCGCAAGGCATTAAGAAAACCTTCCTTTGTCTGCAGATCATCAATCGTCATATCGATCTGACTGAGAATATCCTCCCGGACATAATTTTGATTATGTGTTTCGTAATAACCCTGATTGTCCGCAATATTATCATCACCATAATAATAACTGGCTATGGAATACCAATTGCCATCCTTGGCAGTATACCAATCGATCATGGACTGCGGAACCAGCAGATCCGGCGCATATTGCTCCATTAAAGGACCAAGAGGCTGTACCATTTTGTTATCTTCCAGCAGTTTCCGCTGGGTGGAATTAGCGTCCAGTGTAATAATATCCGGAAGCTTTCCGGTCTTGATCAGCATATTTAGTTTGTCTGTATCACCGGTCTGGATATCAATTTTCACGCCGGTCTCTTCGTAGAGCTTTTTGTCAAAAAGATTATTTACCTCGTCAAATTTTTTTCCATACCAGTCATATGCCATAAACCAGGTAATCGTACAATCGGAAGTATCCTGTTTCCAGCTGGGACCGTCTGCAACCTCCGTGTTTTCCGAACCATTTGAATCCGGTTCAGACGGTTGATTATCTTTGTTTCCGCATCCGGCAAGTACCGACAGGCTTATTGCCATTACCATCAGTATTGCTATCCCTTTCTTTTTCCTCATTCTTGTTCCTCCTTGTGTTTTTTAATTTATGGTATCATGAAAATCAGCCCTTCACTGATCCCATGGTTACGCCCTTTACAAAATACCGCTGTAAAAACGGATAAATACTAATCACAGGCAGTGCAGTTACCACCATCGTAGCAAGCTTAACCACCTGGGGCGTCAATGTTGCCGCCTGATCCGGAATTGCAATGGTTGCAGCAGCGCCCAGTCCTCTGGATACGGACGGATCAGTGATCACCTTTTTCAAAAACAGCTGAATCGTCTGCAGCTCCTGCGAAGATGTATACATCATGGAATCAAAATATGAATTCCAGTGGGTTACTACCGTAAACAAGGCAATGGTTGCCAGCACAGGCTTGGATAAAGGCAGAATCATCTGAAAGAAAATTCTGTACTCACCGGCCCCGTCAAGCTTTGCAGATTCGATCAGTTCCCCCGAAAGCTCCCGCATAAAGGATTGAATAATAATCATATTATAGGCACTGAACATTGTAGGAATAATATATACCAAAAAAGAATCATACAAATTCAGGTCAACAATCAAAACAAAATACGGAATCAGGCCGCCACTGAAAAACATTGTCAGCATAATAAAAGGAATATATATCCTTTTTAATTTCAGATTTGGACGGGTAAT
The DNA here is from genome assembly GCA_947366105.1 of uncultured Lachnospiraceae bacterium. Classification (GTDB taxonomy): domain Bacteria; phylum Bacillota; class Clostridia; order Lachnospirales; family Lachnospiraceae; genus Faecalimonas. The sequence goes on from CANAZK010000143.1 coordinate 5,427, forward strand.
GGCATAAGCCGCCATTGCTGTACACAAAACACTGGTCACCGTACCAATCAGACATTTCAGAATGGTTATTCCGAACGCATTCAAAATAGCTCTGTCCAGAAACACTGCCTTATAATTTGCCAACGTCCATTTTCTCGGCCACAAAAATACACCGCCCCGAAGATAATCCATTCCTTCATTTAAACTGCCGGCTATACAATACCATAATGGATAAATCATAATGAATGCCAAAATCATCATAATAAAATAATTTATCCAATCAAACGCCGTATTACGGTTTAAACCCATATTTCTTTTTGATTTTAACGTATGATCCACTCTCATATTCAGAATAATCCCCTTCCAAGTGTCTTCTTTGATGTACGGTTGGCAATCAGCATCAGTGTTACAGACATAATAGATTTTAGAAGACCGACCGCTGCAGCATATGAATAACGGGATTGCGCAATACCTATTTTGTATACATATGTATCCAAGGTTTCACTAAAGGCAAGATTTAAAGAATTTTGAAGCAGAATGATCTGCTCATATCCGGTATTTAAAATGGAACTGATTTGGAATATCAGCATAATGACAATGGTACCTGAAATACAGGGAACCGTTATATACCACATTTTATGAAACCGTCCGCATCCATCTACTGTGGCCGCCTCATACAACTCCTGATCAATTCCCGTGATTGCCGCTACATAAAGAATGGAACCAAATCCCACAGACTTTATCACACTGATGATGGTATAAATCGCATAAAAATAACTTCCCCTTGCCATAAAATTTATGGGTTCATCAATGATACCCATTTTAAAAAGTGTTATACTGATTACACCATTGGGCATCAGCATTTCCAACACGATACCACCGAAGATAACCCAGGAAAGAAAATGCGGAAGATAAGAAATAGTCTGAATCGTTTTCTTAAACTTAACATTTTTTATTTCATTAATAAATAAGGCAAGTAAAATCGGAGCCGGAAAAGAAAAAATCAATGCCAGGCCATTGAGCATTAACGTATTACGAAGTACGTTTGACAGTGCCGGATCGCTGAAAAATTCTCTGAAATATTTCAATCCCACCCATTCCGCTTCCATAATATTCGTTATCATGGTGTAATTTTTAAACGCAATAATGATTCCATACATGGGAATATAACAAAAAATAAAGCAAAGAATCAGCCCAGGCCAAATCATTGTCTGCATTTGAAATTGATCATTTGCAAATAAATGCCACCACTTTTTTTCAGTACGTCCAGCCCGGTTTGTATTACGCTTTTTTATTTTCTTACTAGATGTCATACAATATATCCTCTTTTCTCTCTGCTTTCCCCAGTATATACCTTTTTATCTGTAATAATACATAGCAGAAGTTACGATTTCATAGCCGTTTTTGTTGATTTTTTAAAAATAATCCATCTTATAAAAAATCCGTTTATGCAATACATAAAATTGCGGAAACAACCGCTTTTCATTACTCCCTCATTTTTACAAAAAATTGTTCCTGTTTGCGTTACTGCCAGTTCTGCTGTCATGGCATCCTAATCTCAGTATACAACACAGTCCCGAATTATTTCCGGTTGCCATTTCCCAGCCTGCTTTTTCCTGGCACTTGCCTTTTTCTGATTTTCACGAAAAGTTTTCAGACAACAAAAAACCCGCAAACACGAATGTTTACGGGCTTTTTGTTGTCATCTCTTTGACACCTTGCACTCCCCGAGTAGGGCTCGAACCTACAACAACTCGGTTAACAGCCGAGTGCTCTA
>CANAZK010000144.1 GCA_947366105.1 uncultured Lachnospiraceae bacterium
AGCAACTATGTGGCTTTCAGACACTTTCACGGCTGTGCCGTGAATAATCTAGGCTATATTATAAAAGATAATTTTTTTACGGACATGCCTGATCCATATCTTAAAGGAAATAAGGCAGGAAATAGACCTCATTATTATTGCTTCGAGGATTCTGATACGGGAATATTTTGGATGATACCATTATCAAGCAGGATAGATAAATACAAGAAAATTGTTGAGAATAAAGAAAAGGCAGGAAAACCTTGCGATATTATACATATTGTCAAATTAGATGATAGTCGAGAAAGTGCATTTCTCATACAAGATATGTTTCCTATTACAGAGAAATATATAGAACGAGAATACACTATTGCGGGAAATCATTTAATGGTAACGAGTGAACATGTAGCCAGAACAATTGAACAGAAAGCGAAAAAGGTTCTTAAAATGTTAAAGAGAGGGGTAAAGTTTACTCCGACTCAGCCAGACGTATTGTCTATCTTGGAAAAACTAAAAACAAATAAATAGCAGAAAAAATTTAAGCCCGTGTTGCAAGCACATATCATTGTAACACGGGCATATTTTATTTTTTACGATTCGGCAGAGCTTTTAGTAACTTGGAACGCTTAAACACATCTTTCATGACCTTATGTTCATCCACAGAGAGGTGATCAAACGGAATCTGCATTTCATCACAGAAGAAACGCTAGAATTCCTCAATCGGATTGCTCTTGAATTTTAGGGTCTGCAAGAATCGTTGCACCTTTTTATCGTTAGACATTGGTCTTTCGATAGGTGCAGATTCGGCAGCATGTTCGTGGTTTTCACGAATGGTGCGGATAATATTGTTCCAATCGCTGTGAATGGTATGGAAGAAATATTCTTCTTCCTGAATATGTGAACTTTCCAGAACTTTCAGGTACAGGTCGTTGGCATCTGGATTTTTCTGCTGAATAATCTGGAGACGAACGGCATCTAACCAGTCATTCATGTTTTTGACCATCTCTGCCAAACCGGGAGACATCTTTCTGATCCAGCCCAACGTCCTTCATGCTATCATGTCGGATGAGCACAGCTCTTTTTTTTATGATACCATTGTTTTTCATCAGAATATGCTGGTGGGAAGTTACGATGACCGTTGTTATACAGATATTCTGCTGCCGATCTTTTCTTCCAGACGAAGAGTTCTGGTCCCTGTATCTCAGGAACCCCCGGGGTATCATGAACTCCATGATTCGGTCCGGACTATTATGCAGTGTGCACACAAAAATCTTGCAACGTCTGATCTGTTACTGAAAAGCGAACTGCTTCGCTTATTTTATCTGCTGGCATCGACACCGGGACTCTGCACCGAACACACGGTTTCGACAGAATCCCGGATGACCGAAACACTTCGGCCTGTTCTCACTTATATACAGAAACATCATTCTGAATCTGTCACCATAGAGCAACTGGCAAAGATCGCTCATATGAGCAGCAGTTACTTTATGAGCTGTTTCAAACAGAATTTCGGTCTCGGAGCCATTGAATATCTGAATCAGGTACGTATCCGATCAGCATGCGACCTTCTGCGCAATACGGATCGCAGTATCTCCGACATTGCTTTCGATACCGGATTTCATAACCTTTCAAATTTCAATCGACAGTTTCGCACCAAGGTAGGATGTTCTCCTCAGACTTACCGAAAAGAATCCGTTCTTTCCTGATAGATCCAGTAAGTGATCATCAACATGATCCAGGCGCCGATCCAGGCAGATACTTCTGCCAGAGCAACACCACGAAAAGCCAGATATGGAGTCAGCAGCTTTACCATGACCACTCGAAGAGACACTTCCAGGACTCCTGAAAGCATCGGAACAAACGTATGTCCCATGCCCTGACACCCGTTGCGGAACACAAACAGCCATCCCAGAGGAAACAGACAGATGCCTGTAACCGCCAGAAAATCTCTTGTGTAAGAAATAATCGACGCATCATTCAACATGAAAGAAGTCAGAAACTCAGGAATACACAGCAACATCAAAGCCAGTGGAATATTTATCAGGATCGTCAGGATAACTCCTTCCCGGATACCGGTACGTATCCGCTCCTTTTTTCCGGCACCATAATTCTGTCCCACAAAAGTAAGAAGTGCCAGGCCCACTGTATTTGCCGGCTGTTCAAAAAGACTGAGAATCTTGGTGCATGCCGCATAGGCAGCCACATAGCTTGTTCCCATATTGTTGACAAATGTCTGCAATACCATTCCACCCACTGCAGTGACAGAATTCATAACGGCAACAGGCAGACCTTTCAATGTCAGTCTTTTGATGATTACACTCTGTGGTTTCCAGTCCGTTTTTTTCGGGATCAGATTTTTTTCCCTTCCTATGTAGTAACAGCAGTAAAGCGCAGACAGAACCTGTGCCAGAACAGTGGCTAACGCTGCGCCAAAAACACCCATATGCAGCGGAAAAACGAATAACAGATCCATCAGAACATTAGCAATGGCGGAAATTATCATTGCAACCAGAGGCATCCGGCTGTTTCCGACGGAACGCAGAAGTGTCATGGCAAAATTATTAAAAATTGTAATGGTGGTTCCCGCAAGAATTGTTCCGAAATATTGCAGTGTTTCCGTCATCAGATCTTCCGGTGTATGGAGAAATGTAAATAATTGCCGCATGAAGGCCAGACTTACCACTGTGATCACAATCCCAATAGCCAGACAGATCCAGACAGACATTGCCAGCTCCTTACGAAGTTTTTCATAATTGCCACTTCCAAAAGACTGAGAAATACAGATTCCCAATCCTCCTGTCAGCCCAATTGCGAAACCAATGATCAGAAAATGTACGGAACCGGTATTTCCGACTGCTGCAAGTGCCGTATCGCCAATTCCTTTTCCCACCACCATAGAGTCTGCAAAGCTGTATAACTGCTGAAACAGATTTCCTGCCAGGATCGGCAGAAAAAACTGTACCAGTAAACGCATGCAGTTTCCCTGCGTCATATCATTTGTCGTGTTCTTACCCATTATGTTACCTCCTGATGTCTAAACGGTACTCTCCAAATACTGTCTGCTTTTAGCCAGTATTTTACTACTGAAATGATACTTTTTCTATGACATTACTATGCTGAAATATTAGCAGAAAGTTTCTTGTTTAAATTTTTTATGATGTTTTCAGAGTTATCTTTTGAATAATATCTCATTTTTGCTGCCGATAAATAGTCCATAATAATACCTCCTCTTCAAAATTAATTCTATCATAAAATGACATATAAATCTAATAAAGATATGCTTAAAAGACAAGAGTTCATAATGATTAGTGAACATCATAATATTTTTAGAGTAGCATCCAAATATCACAAACCGATTTGATGAGGAGAAAATACCAGAGCAAGATCCACCCGTGTATTACAGTATTGTTATTTTGACAATTTTGTATTACTTACGAGTAGCAGACTTGATGGGGATTACGTCCCCATACCCACGTGAAAATATAATTGCAGGCAATTACATTTTAGCAGATACGCAAGCGTTTCTGAGTAAGCGTCATAGACAACAAAATAAGAAAATTTTGATAAGGCATTCACCTGGATAGGTGAGTGTTTTTTTATTTTCAAATATTTAATTAACAGAAAAAATAAAAAAGTTTTCCTCAGGGGGCTGTAAAAATGCCTCTCAGCGTTTCGTATTAATGAAAGGGTATTTTTTGCAGGAAAAATAAAAAATTTTCATCAAGAGCCTGTATTTATGCCCTTCATCTTTTGAATATGTGTAAGGACATTTTTTGAGCCGGCATAAAAATGATTTTTACAACAGTTAGAAACAGAAACGAGGCGAGAAAAGAATGAAATATGAATACATGAAGGAGTCAGAGCAGATGCTTCAGTACTTCCAGTTTCCGAAGTTTTTGCTAAAACTGCGAATTTCTCAAACTGCAAAATATCTTTATATGATTTTGTATGACCGGGCGCGGATATCAAGAAAGAATAGCTGGATAGACAAGTATGGAAATGTTTATCTGATATTTCCAATAGAGGAATTGTCTGTTCAAATCGACAAATGCAAATCTTCTGTAAAAACAGCATTGAAGGAATTGGATGATGTGGGACTATTGGTTCGCAGATCCGGTGGATTTTCAAAACCTAATCATTTATATGTAAAAATTCCATCGGATGAGATTGGTTTACAACTGGATGATAATAAGGCGGTTGAAAAGATAGCTACAACAGAGTTGGAAAAACAACCATCACCTAGCTGTAAAAATGGCTGTGCAAAAGCCGGAAATGTGGCACCTAGTAAAGTAACTGAGAAATATAAAAGAAATAAATATTATGAAGTAAATTATTGCTATGGGGAAGGAGAGAGTTTGTGATGAGAGAAGAAGATACCGTGTGTGTAGGCAGTGATGGTTTGCGATACTGCAAAGTCTGTGGGGAAGCGAAAGAAGCATTTTTTCCTGAGGGTGGATTTATGGGGATGAAGAAACATTCCAGGCAATGTGCCTGTGACAGAAAAGCGTATGAAGAAGAACAAAAATATTTTAAAGACAAAGAACACCGGGAATTAGTCAGTAGAAATACGAGCATCTGTTTTGACGAGAGCAGGATGGAAGAGTGGACATTTGAGAATGCAGATATGTCAGATGCAGTAATGCATAAGGCAAAAAGCTATGTTGATAACTGGGAGGAAATGAAAAGAAATCATATAGGCTGTTTGTTCTGGGGACCGGTTGGTACTGGGAAAAGTTTTATTGCCGGGTGCATTGCCAATGAACTTCTAAAGCAGGAGGTAACGGTAAAGATGACCAACTTCAATACCATTATCGATGATATATTTCCGCTGGCAGACAAAACGGAATATATCAATGCATTGGCTTCATATCAGCTTTTGATTATTGATGATCTTGGTGTGGAACGAAATTCAGAATATGCGTTAGGAATTATTTTTAGCGTCATAGACCGCAGGATACGTTCGGGGCGACCTTTGATCATCACGACCAATCTTCCGCTGAAAGAAATAAAAAGCGAGACCATGTTGGATAAAAGGCGTATCTATGACCGTATTTTAGAAATGTGTACGCCTATGTATGTTGGAGGCACAAGCAAACGAGAAGTGATTGCAAGTATGAAAATGGAGAAAGCGAAAACGCTGTTGAATACAAACAGAGGGGAGGAGGAATGCGAATGAATCATACAGAAAAAACAATACCTGTTTGGAAGAAATATTCTTTAAATGTTTCCGAAGCGGCTGAATATTACGGAATTGGAGAAAAGAGATTGAGACAGATCGCAGGTGAAAATGAAGGAGCAGATTTTATTTTGGAAGTAGGTTCTCATATTCGATTCAAAAGGAAATTGTTTGAAGATTATCTGAATACAGCCAGTACAGTTTAAGTGACAGAATAGAAGAAATAGTAATGAAAATAATGTTCATTTTATCTTAGCGAAGGGAAGGTCTTGTGGTATAATGAAGAAACCGAGACGGTCTTCCAAGTTAAATGAATATTTAATGAAGGAGACGAAATATTATGAGTGAAAAAAGGAGAGATCATAGAGGACGTATATTACACAATGGAGAAATACAGTTATCTGATGGCAGATATCGATTTAAGTATGTCGATGAGATGGGAAAGGAGCGCTGCGTATATAGCTGGCGCTTAGACCATAACGATGCAACTCCGAAAGGAAAGCGCCGTACTTTGTCGCTTCGGGAGATGGAGAAGAAAATCTAGGCGGACCATTTCGAGCAGATTGCAACAAATGGCGGAAATATGACGGTACTGGAACTGGTTGAAAAATATACATCAACAAAAAACGGTGTCAGACCTACTACAGTTGCAGGATACGGAACAGTTATCAATTTATTGAAGAAAGATCCATTTGGAAAAAGAAGGAGTGATACGGTTCGGATTTCGGATGCAAAATGTTGGCTGATACATCTTCAGCAGGTAGAAAAGAAAAGCTATAGTTCCATCCATTCAATCCGAGGAGTTCTTCGTCCGGCATTTCAGTTGGCAGTGGATGATGACCTGATCAGGAAAAATCCATTTCAGTTTCAGCTAATGGAAGTGGTTGTGAATGACAGTGTGACAAGAGAAGCAATCAGCAGAGCGGAGGAACGTAAGTTTCTACGATTTGTGAAGGAGGATCCTCATTTTTGCAGGTATTATGAAGGAATCTATATTTTATTTAAAACAGGCCTTCGCATCTCGGAATTTTGTGGTTTGACGATTTCTGATATTGATTTCAAGGAGCATACGATCAACATCGATCATCAATTGCAGAAAAAGTCAAAAATCGGATATTATATTCAAGAGACTAAAACAACCAGCGGAACGAGAAAGATACCTATGACTGCAGATGTAGAGGAATGCTTTCGGAAAATAATAGAAAAACGAAACCCGCCCAAAGCAGAACCTATGGTAGATGGAAAAAGTGGATTCTTATACTTTGATAAAAACGGAAGTATTTGTTATTCTCTGCACTGGGAGCATTATTTTCAACACATCATTCAGAAGTATAATAATACTTATAAAGTACAGATGCCTGTCATTACACCGCATGTATGCCGGCACACCTATTGCACAAATATGGCAAAATCCGGAATGAATCCAAAAGCATTGCAATATTTGATGGGCCACTCAGAGATCAGCGTAACGTTGAATACATATACGCATGTAAATCTTGAGGATGCCAGGGAAGAAATTGCTCGGATTCAGGTTGTGTAATTACGATTTTTAATTGAAAATAGCAAGGTGTAAAATAGAAAAATATACACCTTATTTTACACCTTTTGCTGACGATATTATGCGAAAATAAACCAGGTTATGCCAGAAAGCAAAAATTTACAAAGGCTTACAAAGCCCGAAAAACCAAGAAAAACTAAGAAATGCGAGGTTATGCAACAATGATAAAAGTACTTTTCATTTGCCACGGCAGGAGTACGGTAAAAACCGCATAATTCGGCACTTCGGGGCAAACTTTGGAATACCGTGGCAGGCAAATAATACTTGGACTACGATAAAACTACGAATGAGGAAATGAAAAACTGGGAATGTGGATAATCGTTAAAAAGTAGTAGGGAATCGTTAAATTATGGTTGTTATCGTTATAAGGTACAAGAAAATAAGTACTAAACTCAAACTTCGCACATAGATTTTAGCTATGCACCTTGAAAATTCAATATCTGG
>CANAZK010000145.1 GCA_947366105.1 uncultured Lachnospiraceae bacterium
AGCACCCCGTCTGCCGCTACTCTATAGTACGGCAGATTGGGAAAGTATTAATTAAGTGAGGCAGTGAATCTTTGTTTTTATTCTGTCTCAGATGAACATTATCGAGAGTATTTGAAGGACATTGGACTTTCTTATGAGAATGCGAATGGAAAGGCAATTATATTGGATTCCTGTATCGAAGAAAATTCTGTTGAAGGTCAGGTAGTTCGCAGGAAATATCATTATCTGAACAGTGAAGCGGGTGATATGATTTCTTACCTTCCATTGATTGGTACGGATGAAGGGTTTGAATGTGCGGGGAGAGAAGAGATAGAGATTGCGGCAAAGACGGAAAAGGTACCGTTTGGAATTGATGACCCCTCGTATGGCGGAATGATTTTAGCTGTTGTATCTGAGGAAACGATGGAACATATGGAATGGAATCTAAACGGTATGAGGATTCAGGCTGAGAATCCACAGGCTTTGATACAGGATATTAAAGCATTGAATGAAAACTGGATGTGGCAGTGTACCGATTATGATGCAATGGAACGTGAAGATGAAAGTGTTATAGTGGTGCTTTCTATTTTCCTGTACGGATTTATCGCGGTGATATCGGTGATTGGAATTACAAATGTATTTAACACCATTACAACCAATATGGCGCTTAGAAGCCGTGAATTTGCGATTCTTAAATCTATCGGGATGACAGAGAAAGAATTTCGGAGGATGATTCGTTATGAAAGTGTACTGTATGGTGCGAAAGCGCTGGCATTTGGGCTTCCGGCAGGTGTGGGCTTATCGTATATTTTCCACCGCCAGTTTATCGGTTTTTTGATTGTGCCGTATGAGCTGCCATGGGTACAGATGGGGATTGCCGTGGTGTTTGTGTTCTTGATTATATTTCTTACGATGGGGTATTCGCTCAGGAAGACGAAAGGGCAGAATATAATCGAGACAATACGAAATGAGAATGTGTGAAGAAGTTGAAGACGTTTTGTGATTTAATGGAATTGTGTGTATGTATGTGATAAAATAGTGGTATTAGAAAATCAATCAGAGTTTATGGGAGGTATTGGTATGGATGGAAGAACATTTGGTTTTATTTTATGGAGCGCCTGCGGAGCTGCATTTGTAGGTCTTGCCGCATACACATGGTTTTCAAAGAAACCAAGACCGATGGGGTTTTGGGCGAATGCGGAAATGTTTGAAGTCTCGGATATAAAAAATTATAATCATGCTTTATCCAAACTGTTTGGAATATTTGGTATTGTCATGGTTTTATTGGGTTTTCCTCTGCTTGAGGGACAAAATTCTCCGGGGATACTGCTCTCTGTTGTAGGCATTATGATAGAAAGCATTGCTGCTATGGCGGTGTATTCGCTTGTAATTGAAAAAAAGTACAGGAAAAGAAGCTGAATATATAGTATATATCTGTGAAGGGAGACGGAAAGTTATGATCCGAAAGTTCCAGCTGGAAGATAGGGAGCCGGTTATGAAACTGTGGCTTGAAACCAATATTGAGGCGCATGACTTTGTAGACGAAAGTTACTGGCGAGGCAGTTTTGACGCTGTCAGTGGAATAATTCCTACAAGTGAAGTATATGTATATGAGACGGACGGAAAGGTTATAGGATTCATTGGCCTTATGGAGAACTATATTGCAGGGATATTTGTGGATGGAAAAAGCCGGTCAAAAGGCATCGGAAAGAAGCTTTTGGACTATGCAAAAGAGCGGAAAAATAAGCTTACACTGCAGGTGTATCAGAAGAATGAGCGTGCGGTGAGCTTCTACAAGAGGGAAGGCTTCACAGTTATGGCAGAGCGGATTGATGAAAATACCGGCGAAATTGAATATGAAATGGAGTGGAGGTAGCCAGTATGAATTACGAGGGTCAGATTTGCAGGGCGCCGATGGAACGGGCGTCATTTATGTTGCCGGTTATGGTTGGATGTTCTTATAACGGATGTAAATTCTGTAACCTGTTCCGGCATTTGAAATATCGCGTGCTTTCGATGGAAGTGATAGAAAACGAGCTGAAACGCGTGAAAGAGTGCAACGGCAGTCCGAAAAAGATATTTTTGGGGGACGGCAACGCATTTGATCTGCCGACAGACCATCTGCTTTCGATTCTTAAGATGATTCGGGACTATTTTCCGAAATGTGAGATGGTAAATATGGATGCCACCGTAACAGGAATTCTTAAGAAGACGGACGAAGAGCTGAAAGCCCTATATGACTGCGGAGTAAGGCATCTGTATCTTGGAATTGAGACAGGGCTTAACGATGTATTGGTATTTATGAATAAAGACCATAATCTTTCACAAGCTTATGAAGCAATAGAAAGAATTCAGAATGTGGGAATGATTTACGACGCCCATATTATGACCGGTGTTGCAGGAAAAGGGAGAAGCATGGAAAATGCAGAGGCGCTTGCGGCATTTTTGAAAAAGACTCGTCCTGCCCATGTGGTGAATTTCTCTATGTTTATGCACAATGAGGTTCCGTTATATAAAGAGGTGGCGAAAGGGACGTTTGTACAGGCGGACGAACTTGAATGTATCAAGGAGGAGAGGAGAATCGTGGAGCTTTTGGCAGATAGTGAGACGCCTATCGTTTATGACGGTTTTCATGATTTTATAGAGTTCCGCGTACGCGGCACAGTTCCGAAAGACTGCGGGAAAATGATAAAGAAGCTTGATGAGGCAATTGCCCATTATGAGGAAGAAGAGCCGATTTACAGCCGTGTGTACGGACAGTGTCCGAATCTGCAGAGATGTGATAACGGCGCGGACGTATGGGAAAACCCGACATATATTTGCAATGACCTTGACAAATCCTTTAAATGTGATACAATATCAAAAGATTAATTTACATCAATTAAATATAATCAACAGCACAGATGAGGAGTATTAAGAGCCTATCGTTTACAGAGAGTTACCGGGTGGTGGAAGGTAACAGCGTAATCTCCCAACTCGCCTCGGAGCTCTTTTGCTGAAATATTTGACGGCAGTTGTTCTGTCGAATAGCATAGGCAGAAGCGGGACTTCCCGTTACAGAAGCAATGAGTGCATTCCGCAAGGGAGCGGGGTGAATGAGAGTGGTACCACGGAAATTTGAGTCTTTTCGTCTCTTAACCAAGAGACGGAAAGGCTTTATTTTTTGTTTTACAGTACTGTCAAAGAAAAAGAAAAGGAGAGGAGAAAAATTATGGCAGCACCTTACAATCACAAGGCTATTGAGAAAAAATGGCGTGAGAATTGGGAAAAGAATCCGGTGAATGTAAAATCGGACGAAAATGGCAAAAGAGAGAAATATTACTGTTTGGATATGTTCCCATACCCGTCAGGAAGCGGGCTTCACGTAGGACATTGGAGAGGATATGTTATTTCTGATGTGTGGAGCCGCTACAAACTGCTTCAAAAATACTATATCGTACATCCGATGGGATGGGATGCATTTGGACTTCCGGCTGAAAACTATGCCATTAAAATGGGAGTTCACCCGGCTGTTTCCACAGCGGAGAACATTAAAAATTTTAAGAAGCAAATTGATGAAATTTCGGCTCTTTACGACTGGGATATGGAAGTAAACACAACTGACCCGGACTTCTATAAATGGACACAGTGGATTTTCGTGAAAATGTTCAAAGAGGGACTGGCTTACGAAAAAGAATTTCCGATTAACTGGTGTCCGTCCTGTAAGACAGGTCTTGCAAATGAAGAGGTTGTTAATGGTAAATGCGAGCGCTGCGGTACGGAGGTTACGAAGAAGAATCTTCGTCAATGGATGCTTCGGATTACAAAATATGCCGATCGTCTGTTAAATGACCTTGACAAATTAGACTGGCCTGAGAAGGTTAAGAAAATGCAGGCTGAATGGATTGGAAAATCATACGGCGCTGAGGTTGATTTCCCGGTGGACGGAACTGATGAAAAAATCACGGTTTATACGACAAGACCAGATACTCTTTACGGAGCGACATTTATGGTGTTAGCGCCGGAGCATGCTCTTGCAGCAAAGCTTGCAACAGACGAGACAAGAGAAGCAGTGGAAAAATACATCTACGATTCTTCCATGAAATCAAATGTGGACAGACTTCAGGATAAAGAGAAAACAGGCGTATTCACAGGTTCCTATGCGGTGAATCCGTTAAATGGAGCAAAAACGCCGATTTGGTTATCTGATTATGTATTGGCAGACTATGGTACAGGAGCAATTATGTGTGTGCCTGCGCATGATGAACGTGACTTTGAATTTGCATCGAAATTCAATATTCCAATCGTTCAGGTTATTGCAAAAGACGGCGTGGAAATCGAAAATATGACGGAAGCATATACAGAGGCTTCGGGAACCATGATTAATTCCGGCGAATGGAACGGAATGGAATCGTCGGTTCTTAAGAAGGAAGCGCCTCACATTATCGAAGAAAAGGGCTTTGGACGCGCAACTGTTAATTTCAAATTGCGTGACTGGGTATTCTCCCGCCAGCGTTACTGGGGAGAGCCGATTCCGATTGTACACTGCCCGGACTGCGGAGCGGTTCCAGTACCGGAAAATGAACTTCCATTAACGCTTCCGGAAGTAGACTCTTACGAGCCGACAGGAACAGGAGAGTCGCCGCTTGCAGGAATTGAAAGCTGGGTAAATACAACCTGTCCTGTTTGCGGTAAGCCGGCAAAACGTGAAACAAACACAATGCCGCAGTGGGCCGGTTCATCATGGTATTTCCTGCGATATGTAGACAACGGCAATTCAGAGGCATTGGTTTCTAAAGAAAAAGCAGATGAGATGCTTCCTGTGGATATGTATATCGGAGGTGTAGAGCATGCCGTTCTCCATTTACTGTATTCACGTTTCTACACAAAATTCTTATATGATATCGGAGCGGTTGACTTTGAAGAGCCATTTAAGAAATTGTTCAATCAGGGCATGATTGGTAAGAATGGTATCAAGATGAGCAAATCCAAAGGAAACGTTGTATCTCCTGATGATTTAGTACGAGACTATGGATGCGATTCCCTCAGAATGTATGAATTATTCGTAGGACCTCCTGAGTTAGACGCAGAATGGGACGACCGTGGAATCGATGGCGTATACCGCTTCTTAAACCGTGTATGGAATCTTGTAATGGATAATAAAGATAAAGATATAGAAGCAACAAAAGAGATGATAAAAATCCGCAACAAAATGGTATACGACATTACAACACGTCTCGAAAGCTTCAGCTTAAATACAGTAATTTCAGGTTTTATGGAATACAATAATAAATTGATCGATCTTGCTAAAAAGTCAGGTGGAATCGATAACGAGACATTAAGCACGCTTGCCGTACTGTTAGCTCCGTTTGCGCCGCACATAGCAGAAGAACTTTGGCAGCAGCTGGGTCATGAAGGAACTGTATTCAATGCAGGATGGCCGGCATATGACAAAGAAAAAATGAAAGATGACGAAAAAGAAATCGCCGTTCAGATTAACGGGAAAACAAGAGCGGTTATTACAATTCCGGCTGACAGCTCAAAAGAAGAGGCCATTGCAGCAGGAAAAGAGGCAATTGCAGATAAATTAACCGGTACGATAGTGAAAGAGATTTATGTGCCGGGAAGAATCGTAAATATTGTTCAGAAATAGGCAGTGCGAATAAAACAAGAGGCGGGACTCCTTATGCTTGCATAAAAGGAGGATGGTCTCTTGTTTTATTCATAGGGCGTATGCCCGTCAAGCGAGATGCGGCGAAGCGGAATCGAGCTTGTGCGCACTGTCGTAGACAGTGGGAACACTGCTTACGCTATTTTTATGAAGTTATTGTAATGTAATAATTTATAGAATGATATACAGGTGTATGATATAATGAAATACATAGATAAAAAAACAGTATGAAATGAGGATAGATACGGAATGCAAAAAGGAATTTCAAAAGAATTTCAAAATATTGTAAAAAGAACAGCACCAAATCCTTTCTATACAGAAGAAAAGGGTTGTTTATTTTTAGGAGATAGTATAGATGTTTTAAAAAGAATTAAGGATTCATCAGTAGATTTGATTTTTGCAGACCCACCATATTCAATAAAAAAGCAGACTGGGATACGTTTAAAAACCAAGAAGAATACGTTTAGTTTTCAAATAAATGGATTAAAGAAGCAAGCAGAATTTTAAAAGATACTGGTACATTATATGTATGCGGTTTCTCTGAAATATTAGCAGATATTCATCATCCAGCGATGAAATATTTTTATAATTGTAGATGGCTAATTTGGTATTATAAGAATAAGGCTAATTTAGGAAATGATTGGGGAAGAAGCCACGAAAGTATTTTGTGTTTAAGAAAGTCTAAAAATCATATAATGAATGTTGACTCCGTAAGAATTCCCTATAATGCTCATACATTGAAATATCCAGCACGTACGCAAGCAGAAACTAGTCAGTATGGAAATGGAAAAGAAAGAGGAGAATGGACACCAAATCCATTGGGGCAAAACCCAAAGATGTAATAGAAATTCCTACGACATGTAATGGAATGGGAGAAAAAAACCCCACATCCAACACAAAAGCCAGAAGAACTGTTGCGTAAAATTATTTTAGTATCTTCTAACAAAGGAGATGTTATACTGGATCCATTTGTTGGAAGCGGGACAACTGCTGTATGTGCTAAACAATTAGAAAGGCAATGGATAGGTATAGATAAAAGTGAAGAATACTTAAATTGGGCTGTTGAAAGATTAGAGAAAGTTCAAAGAAAAACAATAGAGGAATGGATGCAATATGATAAATCTATTGTATCAAGAAGGGAGACAATACGGTGAAAACTTTATGGGAACTGATGTCATGGGTTTCAGAAAAGAAAAGATTTGAAACGATTGGAGATTATGTACGGTTTGCAAAATATTACTTAGAATTTATTGAAACAGAGTTATAGGCGGAATTGGTAGCTAAAAATGAAAATAATTATCGCTTTTTTCAGTATAGACGAGATGGAGAGTATAATATAACTCGTCCTGTTAATTAAAAGTTTCCCAGATCGCCGTACTATAGAAAACAGCGATCTTTGTGCTA
>CANAZK010000146.1 GCA_947366105.1 uncultured Lachnospiraceae bacterium
TGAGAGAAAGTTTGGATGGAATGATTGACTTATTGAATAAAGACGGAAGAATATGTATTATTACATTTCATTCGTTAGAGGACAGAATTGTAAAGAGTATTTTCAAAAGAAATGAAAATCCTTGTACATGTCCAAGCCATTTCCCGGTATGCGTCTGTGGAAATGTTTCAAAGGGGAGAGTTATTACTAGAAAGCCGATTCTGCCTGGGGAGGAAGAATTGGCGTGCAACAGTCGCTCGAAGAGTGCAAAACTGCGCATCTTTGAGCGCTGTTAGCAATTATGGGAGATGTAAATGATTTGAAGGGAGTGTAAGTGATGGCAACAAAAAGAAGACCAGCTTACAACAGACAAATGCAGGGCGGACAGCCTTACATTTATGGGAACACGGTTCGCAAGCCGGAAACGTTTCCGGAAAAACGAGAGGAGTATTTGCCGAAGAAGCCGAAGCAGGTGAGCCGGCAGGTAAAGAAGAACCGCAGAAATGCGATGCATATGAACGCGGGGTATGTTGTTTTTCTTGCAGTGGCAGCGGTGATTACGCTGTTGGTGTGTGTAAATTATCTTAAGCTGCAGTCTGAACTCACAAGCCGCTCAAGAAATATTACGGCGCTTCAGCGTGAACTGGCAGATAAAAAAGAAATAAATAACACAAGGCTGAACAATGCAACGGATTCTGTGAATTTGGAAGATGTGCGTACATACGCAACGGAAACTTTGGGAATGACCCATGCTCTGCCGGAGCAGATAGTAACTTATGAAGATTCGGCTGCGAATTATGTAAAGCAGTATAAAGATATTCCGAAAAGCGGGGTAAGTGCAGAGTCAGGCAGTACAAAGTAATTTTAGAAGGTGAATAGATGGCGGGAAATAGGAAAACAAAAAGAAGGCTGCAGTTTATACGGCAGAAGTTTCCTAAGAAAATGCAGAAAAAGCTGGTATTGGTATATATGATTACGATACTGGCTTTTGTTTCTTTGGTGCTTAAGGCAACCTATATCAATGCGGCGGAAGGTGACAAGTATACGAAGGTAGTACTGAACCAGCAGCAATATGACAGCAGGACGATCCCCTTTAAAAGGGGAGATATCGTAGATGTCAATGGAACCAAGCTTGCAACAAGCGAAAGGGTATATAATATAATTCTAGATGCAAAAGTACTTCTTTACGGAAAAGAAAAACAGGTGGATAAGGCAAAGAAGCAGACGATAGAGGCGCTGAATACCTGCTTTGGAATAGAAAAGGAGACTGTATATACGGCTTTGGAGGAAAGGCCGGAAAGCCGTTACATTGTGTTGAAAAAAGGTGCGACCTATGATCAGTCTAAGCAGTTTGAAACACTCCTTAAAGATAAAGATAACTACGGGAGCGTGAAGGGCATTTGGATGGAAGAGGATTATGTGAGAAATTATCCGTATGGTACGCTTGCTTGTGATGTGATTGGATTTACAGCATCAGGAAACGTGGGAAACGGAGGACTGGAAGCATCCTATAATAATATTTTAAATGGAACAGACGGAAGAGAATATGGTTATCTTGACGAAACGTCTTCTGTAGAAAAGATTGTAAAGGAAGCAACGGATGGACAGACGCTGGTGACGTCTTTGGATTTAAATGTACAGAGTATTGTAGAAAAGAATATTTTGGAATTTAATGAGGAATACAAAGACGGACCTAACGAGACCGGGCTTGGAAGCAAGAATACGGCAGTTATGATAATGCGTCCGAATACAGGCGAGATAATTGCCATGGCGTCATATCCGAATTATGATCTGAATAATCCAAGGGATTTAAGCGCATACTTCACGGAGGAAGAACTGACTGCCATGTCTGATAAGACAAGGATAGAGGAACTGAACAAGCTGTGGAGAAATTTCTGTGTCAGCGATACATTTGAGCCGGGTTCTACGTTCAAGCCGTTTACAGTTGCATGCGGCTTGGAGAATGGAACTTTGAACGGTTCGGAAACTTATGTATGCAACGGTTCTCTTCAGGTAACAGACCGTGATATCTCATGCTTTAACAGAAATGTGCATGGAACGCAGAATTTGAAAAAAGCTATTGCCAATTCCTGCAACGTTGCGCTTATGCATATTGGGGCGAGTATAGGAGCCGAAGAGTTTACGAAATATCAGCATGTTTTTGGATTTGGAGAGTATACGGGAATTGACGTTCCGGGCGAGGGAAACACATCAGGACTTCTCCACGAAGCGGATAAAATAGTTCCCGCCGATCTTGCGACAAACTCCTTTGGGCAGAACTTTAATGTGACAATGGTGCAGCTTGCATCCGGTTTTTGTTCTCTGATTAACGGAGGCAATTATTATGAACCTCATTTTGTAAAGCAAATCAAAGATGCGAATGGAAACGTGGTGGAGAATAGAAATCCGGTTCTTGTGAAGAGGACGATTTCAGAGGAAACGAGCAGACAAGTCAAAGAATATATGCTTGCTACTGTGGAGGAAGGAAGCGCAAAGATAGGAAAAATCGAGGGTTATGATATCGGAGGAAAAACAGGTACTGCAGAGAAGCATCCTCGAAATGAAGGCAAGAACCTTGTATCGTTTATCGCCTATGCGCCGCAGGAGAATCCGGAAATAGTGGTTTATGTTGTAATAGATGAGCCGAATGTCGAAAATCAGGCAAACAGCAATCTTGCAGTAAGTCTTACAAAGAAGATTATGGAAGAGGCGTTTCCGTATATGAATATTACAAAAAGTCAATAAAATTAGTAGAATAACCTCACAAAAGATTTAATACTTTATAATAATAATCTTTGTGAGGTTTTTTGTGCGAAATAAGACGTATAATAAGAAAAAGATACTGGTTGTTTTTCTCTGTGCGCTTGCCGTTATATTGTTTCTGATAGGGAGACTGGTGTATTTGATGATTTTTGATGCAGAGTATTATCAGAAGAAAGCAGAGGCGCTCCATGAGCGTGAGAGGGAAATCAAGGCGGCAAGAGGGGAGATAGTGGACGCTAATGGAACTGTGCTTGCAACAAATAAGACGGTCTGTACAATTTCAGTTATTCACAGCCAAATAACGGATGCCGAGAAGGTGATTCAGGTACTCTGTGATGAACTTGGCATGGATGAGGCCGTTGTGCGGAAACGTGTAGAAAAAGTATCTTCTATGGAAAGAGTAAGAACCAATGTGGAGAAGGAAGTAGGCGACCGTATCAGGGAGTATGAGCTTGACGGAGTGAAGGTGGACGAAGATTTTAAGCGTTACTACCCATATAACGAGCTGGCATCCAAGGTCCTTGGATTTACGGGGGGAGATAATCAAGGAATTATCGGACTTGAGGTAAAGTATGAAGAATATTTGAAGGGAAAAAACGGCACAATTTTGACGACCACCGACGCCCGAGGCATAGAGCTTGACGGAATCGCAGAAGACAGAGTAGAGGCGGTACCTGGAAACACGCTCCATATAAGTCTTGATTACAATATACAGAAATATGCCCAGCAGGCCGCCGAGAAGGTGATGAAAGAAAAACAGGCAGATAAAGTTTCCGTTCTGATTATGAATCCCCAAAATGGGGAGATTATATCTATGGTGAATGTTCCTGAATTTAATTTAAACGAGCCTTTTGTACTTGGCACGGAAACAGACAGCGGGGCTCTTACGGATGAGAAAAAGCAGGATCTTCTAAATCAGATGTGGAGAAACGGATGTATTAACGATACATATGAACCGGGCTCTACATTCAAAATTATCACATCTACACTTTGTTTGGAGGAAGGCGTGGTTTCCCTTGAGGATAGTTTCAGCTGTCCGGGTTACAGAGTGGTGGATGACAGAAGAATCCGTTGCCATAAAGTCAGTGGGCATGGTGCGGAAAACTTTGTACAGGGTGTACAGAATTCTTGCAACCCAGTATTTATTGACATCGGGCTGCGGCTGGGAGTGGATAAATTCTATAAAGGATTCCGCGACATCGGGCTGATGGATAAAACAGGCGTAGACCTGCCGGGAGAAGCGGGAACAATTATGCATAAGAAGTCGAATATTGGGCAGGTGGAGCTTGCAACCATGACTTTTGGACAGTCATTTCAGATTACACCGATACAGCTTGCCACAACAGTCAGTTCTATTATCAACGGGGGTAGACGAATCACTCCTCATTTCGGGGTAAAGGTGACGGACAGAAAAGGGCGGGAAGTGGAAGTGTTTGAATATCCGGTGGAGAAGGATGTGGTTTCGGAAGAAACGTCTGCAGTTATGCGTACTATATTGGAAAGCGTCGTGTCAGAGGGATCCGGGAAAAATGCACACATTCTAGGGTACAAAATCGGCGGAAAAACAGCAACATCCCAGACACTTCCAAGAAGCGCCAATAAATATATATCTTCTTTTATTGGATTTGCGCCGGCAGACGATCCTCAGGTACTTGCCATGGTTGTGATTCATAATCCTCAAGGCATTTATTATGGGGGTACGATTGCGGCTCCGGTGGTGCGTGATATTTTTGCCAATATACTGCCATATATGGGATTTGAAAAGGATGAAAGCCTTATATCGGAAGATGAGTTGAAAAAAGAGGAAAATTAAGGTATAATGGGCATGTCCGCAGGCGGACATGGTATAACAAAAGAAATGAAGAGGTGCAGTATGGATTATAAGACAGTAATGCCGGTACTTATATCGTTCGGATTGAGTGTATTAATGGGACCGGTGGTAATTCCGTTTTTGAGAAAATTAAAAATGGGGCAGACAGAAAGGGAGGATGGTGTAAAGTCACATCTTAAAAAGGCGGGGACTCCGACAATGGGCGGCGTAATTATTCTCGTAAGCGTGACGGCTACCTCTGTATTCTATATTAAGGACTATCCCAAGCTTATTCCGGTTCTGTTTGTGACGCTGGGATTTGGGCTGATTGGTTTTTTGGACGATTATTTGAAAGTGGTAATGAAGCGTTCGGATGGACTGTATCCAAAACAGAAGATGGCTCTGCAGATTTTGGTAACCGGTGTGTTTGCGTATTATATGGTGAATTTCACAGATGTGACGCTTGATATGATTATTCCGTTTACGGGCGGGAGAACATGGGATATAGGCTGGTTTGCAATCCCGCTGCTATTTATTGCAGTAATCGGAACAGTAAACGGAGTGAACTTTACGGACGGTCTTGACGGTCTTGCATCCAGTGTGACAGTTCTTGTGGCGACGTTTTTTACAGTGGTTGCAATTGGAACAAACAGTGGAATTGAACCGGTTACATGTGCGGTTGTGGGCGCGCTTTTAGGTTTCCTTTTGTTCAATGTATACCCGGCAAGCGTATTTATGGGAGACACGGGTTCGCTTGCGTTGGGGGGATTTGTGGCGTCTACGGCGTACATGCTGAAAATGCCGGTGTTTATTATGATTGTAGGTCTCATTTATATGGTGGAGGTTCTGTCGGTTATGATCCAGGTAACATACTTCAAGAAGACGGGTGGAAAGAGATTCTTTAAGATGGCTCCGATTCATCATCATTTTGAACTGTGCGGGTGGTCAGAGACAAGAGTTGTGGCAGTGTTCTCCATTATTACTGCCATTTTGTGCCTGATCGCATTGATGGCTATGTAGGAGGAAAAGTACCATGCAGTTGGAGAAAAAGAAAGTACTTGTATTTGGTTCGGGAATCAGTGGAATTGGAGCAGGGAAGTTACTGGAACGTAAAGGTGCTGATGTTATTTTGTATGACGGAAATAAATCCTTGAACCGTAAGGCGTTGAAGGAGAAGCTGGGAGAAGAAAGCAACGCGGAGATTCTTCTCGGAGAGCTTCAGGACAGCGTTATAGAAAGTTTGGGGCTTTGTGTTATCAGTCCGGGCGTTCCGGTAGATTTGCCTATAGTAAGCCGTATCAAAGAGAAAAATATTCCGGTATGGAGTGAAATTGAACTTGCCTATGAGGTTGGAAATGGCGATGTTCTTGCAATTACAGGAACTAACGGCAAGACGACGACCACAGCGCTTCTCGGGGAGATTATGAAACTGTGGAAAGACAGCGTTTATGTAGTTGGAAATATCGGCATTCCATATACTTCAATAGCGGCAGATACAACAGATGATTCTGTGGTAGTTGCGGAAATCAGCAGTTTTCAGCTTGAAACAATTGATGCGTTCCGTCCAAAAGTAAGCGCAATTCTGAATATTACACCGGATCATTTGGACAGACATCATACAATGGCTGCCTACATAGAGGCTAAGGAAGCTGTTGCAAGGAATCAGACGTCGGAGGATATATGCGTCTTGAATTATGAAGATGCCGAGACAAGGAGATTTGGCGAAAAAACAAAGGCTTCTGTTCTATATTTCAGCAGCCGGCGTAAACTTAATAAAGGTGTTTACTTAGAGGACGGCATGATTGTGTACGCGGACGAAGGGGTATACGAGAAAATCTGTCATACAGATGAGCTTAGACTTTTGGGAGTACACAATTATGAAAATGTAATGGCCGCTGCAGCAATGGCGGCGGCATATCATACGCCGGTGGAAATTATCCGTGAGGCGGTAAAACAATTTGGCGGTGTAGAGCACCGTATTGAATATGTCTGCGAGAAAAATGGAGTAGCATATTACAATGACTCCAAAGGAACGAATCCTGACGCCGCAATAAAAGCAATTTGTGCAATGAAGCGTCCGACTTATTTGATTGGAGGAGGTTATGACAAAGATGCCTCCTACGAAGAGTGGATAAGAAGCTTTGACGGGAAGGTGCGCAAACTGGTGCTTTTGGGCGCCACGAAGGAAAAGATTGCATCGGCTGCGCGCAGCTGCGGATTTGAAGATGTAGTATTAACCGAGATCGGAAGAGCGTCGTGTAGGGAAAGAGTGTGTCAGTACGTGTAGAT
>CANAZK010000147.1 GCA_947366105.1 uncultured Lachnospiraceae bacterium
TTCTCATTTTTCAGGTTTTTTAGTGATTTACGATGACGGTTTCGGAATCGTCTACGGTTGTACTGATTAAAATATTTGTGATACAGATTATTCTGCCGGCGGTAGTAACGCTTTCGTTTTCGGAATTGATGAGAAAAAAAGGCTGGATTAAGCAAGGGGATATGAAGCTTGAATTATAAGATGCGTTGACCGATAATGAGGTATTGTTTTAAAATGTAACAGTTCAGCCGCGCCATTCGCAAAACCGCATCTACGGTGCTTTCCGCTGTTTTACAGCTGACTTTTGCTCATAAGAGGGCGCTCGGTTCATATCCGATATGTCGTGCGCCTTTATGCAAGCATAATTCGCCCGTCATACTGGATATGGCTGAATTGTTACTTTAAATCTTAAAAAAAAGTGAAATTTAAGACAATTAACACATAATATGGTATACTGACTAAGATATAATATGCGTATGTCGTGGAGGAAGTATGGCCGCATGCGGTCATGGTTAGAATCTTCAGGAACTAGGAGGGAGAGATATATGCAGGAAGCAATAGAAGCAATCAGGAACTATGAAGATGTAGACAGCTGGAAGACGATAATGTTCTTATATAATTCAGCACTTAAAGAGGTGAATACGAAGCTTGAGATTTTAAATGATGAATTCAAGCACGTCCATCGTTACAATCCAATTGAACATATTAAGACAAGAATTAAGACGCCGGCAAGTATTGTGAAGAAGCTGAAGAGAAACGGTTATGAGATTTCAATAGAAAACATGATAAAATACATTAACGATATAGCGGGCGTACGTCTTATCTGTTCATTTACATCAGATATTTACCGTCTTGCGGGAATGATTGGTACACAGAGCGATTTGAAAGTTTTAGCTATAAAGGATTATATCAAGTCACCGAAAGAGAGCGGTTATAAAAGTTACCATATGCTGGTATCTGTTCCAATCTTTCTCTCTGACAGTGTGGTAGATACAAAGGTAGAGATTCAGATTAGGACAATTGCAATGGATTTTTGGGCAAGTTTGGAACATAAAATATATTATAAGTTTGAAGGGAACGCCCCTGGATATATCAGCAGGGATCTTAGGGACTGCGCAGATATGGTTTCGGTACTGGATGAAAAGATGCTGTCCTTGAATAATGCAATTCAGGAGTGCCTTGAGCAGGAAGAAGCAAGAAGGGAATATGGAGAGCATTTTAGAGAAATAAGCGGAGACACGACAAAATTGGGACTTTCCAATTAAAAAATAATGTGATACAATGAGCGCATAATTTAAAAAGGATGTTGTTATAAACAACATCTTTTTTTAAAGGAGACAGATAAAGGAAGGGTAGAGTTACGATGGAGAAAGAAAAGAATAAACGCGCATTAATACAGATGGGATGGACAATTTTAGGGTGTGTTCTTTTTGCAGGCGGAGTCAACTTGGTTATTATGCCTATGAAATTATACAACGGCGGTTTCATGGGTACGGCGCAGTTAATCAGAACGTTTCTGATTAGTGTTATTGGCATCAATGTAGGAAATATCGATCTTGCCGGTATTATCTTCTACATAATGAATATTCCACTGTTTTACTGGGCATGGAAAGAAGCCGGCAAAGGATTTTTTGTCAGGACACTTATTGCGGCAACGATACAGACAGTGTTTCTTACAATCATTCCGGTTCCAAGTACACCGATTATAGAGGATATGCTGACGGCATGTATTATCGGAGGCTTGATAGCGGGAGCGGGTACAGGACTTATTTTAAGGGGCGGCAGTTCAGGAGGAGGCCAGGATATTATTGGCGTTATTTGTGCAAAGAAGTATCCGGGATTCAGTGTAGGAAAAATTAATATGATTATGAACTTTGCCGTATATGGAATCTGTGTTATGCTGTTCGATATAGAGATTGTTGTATACTCGCTGATTTATGCAACGGTAACTTCGCTTGCGATTGATAAAATGCATATTCAGAATATTAATATGAGCGTAATGATTTTTACAAAGCAGCTGGGAATCTCTAAAGCGATTATAGATGAGATGGGCAGAGGCGTTACCAACTGGGATGGCACAGGCGCTTATACACAGCAGACGTCTTACATACTATATGTAGTTATATCTAAATATGAAGTGAACCAAATTAAGAGAATCGTACATAAGATTGATCCGAATGCGTTTATGATATTTACGGAAGGTACCGCAGTTACGGGGAATTTTGAGAAAAGACTTTAAGATATGGGGTATTGGGACAGATGGTTCCGATACCCTTTGTTACTGTATTTTTCTAAAGGAGAATGAAAATGAGTTTAAGAAAATTATTGGCAGCGGCAGTGATTACAGCAATGGCAGCAGCAGTGACCGGCTGCGGAAGTAAGGCCGATGATAATGAAAATAAAAATGCGGGTGCGTCATGGGATATGAAAAGTAATATCTCGGTAGTATCGAGAGAAGACGGTTCGGGAACAAGAGGGGCATTCATTGAGCTGCTTGGAGTGGAGGAAATGAATAGCATAACGGAAGAAGCCGGCATAACAATCAGTACATCGGTTATGATAAGTACAATAGCCGGTAATGAATATGCAATCGGTTATATTTCACTCGGTTCTTTAGACGACAGAGTAAAAGCAGTTAAGGTTGACGGGGCGGAAGCAACCGCAGACAATATTAAATCAGGTATGTACGAGATTACAAGAACATTTAATATTGTGACAAAAGAAAGTGTCAGTGAAGACGTACAGGATTTTATTAATTTTATTATGAGTAGTGAAGGACAGCAGATAATAGGGGAAAATAATTACGTTCCGGTGGAGGATGTGCAGAGATATGAGCCAAATGGAGCGGCGGGTAAAATTATTGTGGCAGGCTCTTCATCGGTATCGTCCATTATGGAGAAATTAAAAGATGCTTATATGTCAGTGAACAAAAGAGTAGAAATTGAAATCCAGATAAGTGATTCCAAAGCCGGAATAACAGCGGCATTAGATGGACGATGCGATATCGGTATGGTATCAAGAGAATTGGAAGATATGGAGAAGGAAGAGGGACTTGTGGCGACAGCTATTGCGTTGGACGGTATTGCAGTCATTGTAAATAACGCGAGTACGGTCGAAGATATGACGAGCAACCAAATAAGGGCAGTTTTTACAGGCGACGCGCTTTCGTGGAAAGAGGCATTAGAGTAATAAAAAAGAATCTCATGAGCGAGATTCTTTTTTATTGCCTTACGCTTCCACAAATACCTCTTTTCCCATTCCGCAGATCGGGCATACCCAATCTTCAGGAATATCTTCAAAGGCTGTGCCAGGTGCGATTCCGTTATCAGGGTCGCCTACTGCAGGGTCATACTCATAACCGCATGGTTCGCATAAATATTTTTTCATTCTTATTACCTCCTGAATACAATTTGCTATAATTGCATTATAACAATATGTATTTTATCATATTTTATTCAAATTGTGTGTTATATATTGGAATAATTTCATTTTCTATATTAATTGTACGTTTTTTGAAGACTATGCTTCCAACATATCCGGCAAAGCATCCGCCTGCAACGGCACATGCGATTGCTGCGATCACGTTAATAGGAGAGTTAAATGCAAACGGCGCTAAGAGTCCCGGAATTGGAGATGCTGTGCCGGGCGCATTGTTTATAATTCCAAACGCTGCCGCAGCAATTCCCGACAGACCGCCGCCGAAGAAATTAGAACCGTATATAGGGATTGGATTTTTGGTAATGATATTTGCCTGCGTAAGCGGTTCTAACATTACGGCCATAACATTACTTTTATCGCCTAAACCGAGGCGGCGGAAGATGATTCCGTTTGTAAAGGAACCTCCCACACATGCGATTGCCGCTATCCCCATTGCAAGCCCTTCCAGTCCGAGCATGGCGGTAAGCGCCATTGAGCTGAGCGGAGATGTACAAATCATTTTCATTATTCCACCGAGTAAGAATCCCATGACAAGCGGCGACTGTGAAGCAGCAGCTGAGATTGTTCCGCCGATGCGGACAAGCGTTGCGTTTACGGCAGGGTCTACCAGGAATACAAGAATTCTTGCCAATGGAGCGATGAGAAGAGCTCCCGCAATTATATTTAATCCTTCCGGAAGTTTCTTTTCGATAAATGGAGATATGAGTCCGATAGCATATCCCGCGATGAAGCCCGGAAGAATTCCAAAACCTCCAACAGCCACGCCGGCTGTCACTGCGAACACCGGGTTGGCTCCCATTGCGAGAGGAACTGTGATTGCAGCCGCAACACCGCCCAGGCTTCCGCTGGTTGCGCCGAGTGTCTGGAAAAATTCGAGACGGAACAAATCGCCTGTGATATACTTATGGACAGCTTCGATTAAGAATGTTGCGATGGCTGCATTTGCCATTCCGGACATTGCCTCTGAGCCCTTTGGAGCTTTTAAGCTGAATAAAGAAAATCCGGCGAGTGTCAGTAATAATAAACCGATTCCTGAAATAATTGTAAACATAAAAATTCACCTCATCATTTTTTTCTGTACTATTTTTGATGAGGTGAATATAAAATAAAAG
Source organism: uncultured Lachnospiraceae bacterium (assembly GCA_947366105.1). GTDB lineage: Bacteria > Bacillota > Clostridia > Lachnospirales > Lachnospiraceae > Faecalimonas. The sequence goes on from CANAZK010000147.1 coordinate 4,530, forward strand.
TTTCAAAAAGTTTCAAACCGTATCAATTTTTGAAGAAAATATTTTATTTTTAGTAAAAATGACGAAAATTATTTGTAGCAATATGATACAAGTGCGTTCAGAAAGTTGCGGATTTTGACGTTTCCGCCTTTGTCCGTCTTTCCTCGGATGTAATCCATCTCCCTTCGCACTTGCTCAAAATTGAATAGGGTGTTTGAATATTCAATGAATGTATCATTGGAATAGTCTTCAATTCCCAAGTTTGCAAGATTTACCATAGCCGTATTTGCGGTTCGGCGTATACGCTGTTCCATAGATTTTGGGTTATCGCTGAATCTGCTGCACAAGTCTGTTAAGGTTGCATCAGCGACCGTATCACGGTGTGTTATCATGTAATCTACGATATTGATGATGTCTTTGCTTCCGATTTCGCCGATGATTCCCAGTTTGTGAAGGATATCCTGAGTTTTTTCTATGTGGGAAGCGGATATGTCACAAGAAGGAGTATCGGGCGGCATAATCTGCTTCATCTGATTCATAAAAAGATTCTGCATCTCACCGAGGGCTCTATGCATGGAAAGCTTTTGTGAAACATTCTTAATTACGGCTTCTACTTCGATGCTGTTAATTGGTTTTTGGATAAAGAACTCAATACCGCTTTCGTAAGCGGTGGAAATCATATCTTTTGCTGCAACCTGCGAGAGCATAATAAAAGCAGAATTAGGATAGAGCGGCGCGGCTTTTTTTACAAAGCTGATTCCGTCCATAATCGGCATGAGGAGATCTACAATGATAATATCCGGCTGGATATATTTCAAATCGTCTAAAGCATCAGCTGCATTCAGACTTGTACCGCAGATTTCACCTAGACAGCGGTTTTTAATAATCAGTTTCAGTATATTCAAAATATTTTGATCGTCATCTATTAAATAATATTTCATCAGGAAACCTCCAGTTGAGTTTTAGGAATACTAATATAAAATGCAGTTTCTCCGGGAATGGATTCGGCGCAGATTGCACCTGAAAGCTGGGTTTCTATGATATCTTTGACTAGATTCAATCCAAGCCCTCTGCTGATTTCTCCGGTATTAAAATTGATTTTCGTAGAAAAACCGGGTGAAAAGATAAGCGGAAGGTTCTCGGCAGAAATACCGGGACCGTTATCTTTGACTGTAAACAGATAGTTCTCCGCATTTTCTTCTTGGATAAAGGCAACCTGTACATCTCCATCCTCGTTAGCTTCCAGTGCATTTGTAAATAAGTTGCGGAAAATGGACAGGATAAAGTAGTGCTTATCTGTCGAGAGGCTGTCGGTGCATTTTATGTTAAGTGTAAAATTCTTTTTTGCCTGCTGTGCGGCAACAGAAAGGGTGTTTTCAAGCAGTGAGAGTATATCAGTCAGATTCATGCTCCCGTCCTGAAGATTTAAGTCAAGCGCCTCTGAAATTCCCCGGAGAATAAGCATGTATTCCTTTTTGATTTCGTGAATGTCTTTTGCTATATTCAACGCGGCGGAGGAAAGTCCGGCATCCATATGTTGTTGCTGCATCTGTGAAAACAGCTGGTAAGACCTTGCCATTGTCTCTTCTATCAAAGCAGTATTTTTTTTCATCCAAATAACTTCGCCGTTTAATTTTGAAATAAGAAGAAGGAGTCTTTGGTAACGGTTGGCATGTTCCTTCCTTAAAAGTGTGAATTTGTAATGTCCAAGACCTTTTATAATCGCCAGAAGAATTAAAGTTCGTATAAGGGCGACGATAATGATGTAAAGCTGCATCCGCACAGAGAAAGCCCCGGACTGAAGACGTACTACAAGCTCTAAAAAGTTTGCTCCGTAATCCATCAGGAAAAGAATCGAAAACCCAAACCTGCCCTGCAATTTATAGTTATTGGCCTTAAAGTAAATGTGTGAGGCAATACCGTATACTAGATAAAAAATCAGCTCAGGAAAATAATTGAAAAAATCAGCAAGAGTAAACCCGGACTGAATGCCTGATATTATGATGCGTGACAGGTATACACCGATTCCGGATAAGAATGTAATCGGTAAAAGCGGTATTTCCTGGAACAAGAAAATAGAGACAGGAAATAGCAATATTCCCAAAGATACGACAAAATGGCTTGTAAATACATCAAAATTAATCTGTGCTGCCAGTATGATAAAAGCGCTCAGCGCTAAAACCTGTTTTGTGGATGCTTGGCGCCGCGTTATTTTTTCGTTCATATGTATAATCCGCCTTTCTGCGAAAGGCACCAATGCGTCATGAAACTGGTG
>CANAZK010000148.1 GCA_947366105.1 uncultured Lachnospiraceae bacterium
TGGAATAGCAGTTCCGCAGTAGCGGAACTGGCATTCCGTTTGAGCGTAATTTGCACTTTGAAAAGCTCCTCATGAGCTGCCTTCTTTTTACGGGTATGCTCCCGGATCACAGTAGCTTCTTCCGGCAAAGAGGGATCCTGTTCCATTTCCGCTTCATCAAAGAGATTCTGTTGTCCCGGAATGTCATCGGATCTTCTTTCACTGGATGAGCCGAAAAGCTTTTTGGTCAGATAATCTACCTGTTCCTGAAGCGCTTTCTCGTGACTGGATTTTTCATCAATCATAAGACGGAGAGATCTGATCAGCTCAGTCTGTTCAGATACCATTGTTTTCAGTTGTGATACTGTATCTTTCATCTCTCTGAGCTGGATATCTTTTGCACTGGAAGCCATCGTTTCTCTCCTTGGATTTGATACCTTTATTATATCAGAAACGGGGCTTTTACTAAAGAAAAATGACTCCTGAAAAATGCCGAATTTACAAGGACTTTCCGGGTTTTTCTGTGCAAGATTTTCACTCTGCTTTGAGTGCTTTTGGCTGGTCAATATCGATCCCCGACATCAGCCAGTCAAACTCCCGCCAGGAAAGATTCCGGACCTCTGACTGCTTCCTGGGCCATTGATAGCCGCCGCGGACAGACAGCCGCTTATAGATTAGAACGAAGCCGTCCGGTTCCCGGAACAAGGCTTTGATCCTGTCCCGTCTTCTTCCGCAGAAAAGGAAGAGAGCACTGGACGACGGATCCATCTTAAGCTGGTCTTCGATCACGGCGCAGAGTCCATCAATGGATTTTCGCATATCGGTATAGCCGCAGACAATGTAGATCTTTTCAAGTCCGGAGATGTCGCCTAACATGAGAGTTCCTCAAGCAGGCGGAATGTCCTGGTAAGCAGGGCCGGATCCGCATCATTGCTGATACGGATCGTGATATCCTTCATAGCAACTTCAATCGTATGTAAATTGCCAAGGTACGAGTTCTGCATCTGTGATGCTGTATGTTGTTCCGAAATGTGATCCGGCACAATGTCAATGGGGACCACGTCCTGTTTCGGGCGGGGAACCTCAAGATGACCGTAATTCGCTGCTGGGATCTGATCCGCTGCCGTTTTCCGACAGCGGCTGACCCAGTTGTAAAAGGTGCTTACTGCAATGTCGTTTTCACGACACCAGTCAGCCTCTGTCATGCCGCTTTGGCGGCATTCATTGATAAGCCGGATCTGTTCCGCCATCGGAACACGGGCTTTGCGAGTACCTGCCATAACCTATCCTCCATAATTGTAGTGAAATAGTCTAAATATCTATCGACTACAATTATAAGATAAACTTGAGGATCAGGAAATCCGCAGGAATATTTGGCGCTTACAAAGAAACTACGGATAATTACGGAAGAACCATCGCACAAGAATATTCATTTACATTTGACGTTTACTTAATTTATCGGTAAGCGTACGATTTGACGTTTACATTAAAATAGGAAGCTGATGTTTCTACAACATCAGCCCCTCATAAAAGACCCTCAAACCAGCCCCTCTCGAAGCCCCCTCATTAACTCATGTGAAAAATCAACGAAACCCTCACGAGAGACCCTCGAAAAGTTTGGCAAACCCTCAAAAAGTTTAATTATCCTTAAATCCACCCCTAAATTAAGCGCTTACTATCATAGAAGAACCTTCTAAGTGCTATTTTACAGAAAAAGTTTCACATGCTCTAATTACTTTAGTTTGTCAACAGGCCCTTTTCTTCACAGTCTCACGCTTACCAAAGTTCAGAAAGAACCCTGATTATTATCTACTTACTTTTATCTAATATAAACCAAGTATATTATAATTCATACTAATAGCTGACACTAATTTATAAAATGCCACACTATTATGTGTAGCAATCGTCATAATTTCATCTTCGATATTTACCTGCATTATATTTGCAAATATATTTTTCAAATTAAACTCTTTATCAATCCAAGGCCAATCATCTGACGACTTAACAAGCATATCATTAAACATTAAATTTTCAGGAAGTCCACTTTGAAGTATGATCATTCCATTTTCATTCAATGCCTCTTTAATCTCTCTCCCTCTCTTTTTTAAAAAATCATACTGCATTTCATAATAAATACCTACTGATAAAATATCAATATTAGATGGTAACTCACATTCCATTGCGGATGCTACTTCATATTTACTTTTAATTCCCTTCTCTTCTAGAATATGTTGAAATATTTGATCATACCCATTTTTCATATTAGGACTAAAATCAAATCCATAATAAAATGATATTGTTTTATAATCACATAATGCTATTGGTGTTGAACATGGGCCTGCGCCAATTTCCGCTATTCTAACAGAATAATTTTTATTTATTTCAGCAATATATTTCGCGCCTATAATAATTCCTGCATCTGGACCAATGATTGTACCATTGTTTGTTCTAACACCATACAATATGTTAAACTTAGACAATAAGTTTCTGTAATGCACATGATTGATTATCAAATCTCTTATTTTAATTAAAGAATCTCCATAACTAAAAACTTTATCCTTAGAATAGCTCTTACCATCATATGTAGTTCTTTGTAAGCTAAATGTGAAATCATATTTTATACTAATATTAGGAGCAACTCCTGCTAATAAATCCTTTTTTAACATTTTTATTCTGGGAAAAACTTCTTCATATATGTTATCTTTATTCCCAAATAGTAGTCTATTATCTGTAACAAGGTGATATGTTATAAAAATTTCTTTATTTGGCGTTATATTTCCGAAATCTTCCCTTCTAACAAGAGTGATTTTTGATAATTTCAAACCTATTTTGCTTGCATTTTTTTAATCCTTTTATCAATGAATTGTAGTTCCCACATTGTAATCTCCCTTAAAAATATAAATTTACGCAGCGATTTCTATGGTGTTTTCTCCCAAAAAAACTGTATCCATTGTTTATTTGTAATTAAATATACATATTTCAAATCAACATTATTATCATACTCTAAATTTAGAAAATCTTCATTTATAATAATTGTATAAACACCTAACACACTTTTCCCTTTTTCCAGTAGACGATTAATTGCAAGATTTGAACATCTTCCATGGCTTACCACATCCTCAATAACAATAAATTTTTCCACATCGGTATCTAGCATTTCATTAACATATTTTGGCTCACCATAATCCTTAATCTTGTCAGAATTTGTCATTTGTACTTGCATAACAGATATTTTTCTTTTATTAATATAGTGAGCAACACCAACTAATAATGGCAAGGCTCCTCGTGCAATTCCGATTAATCCTATTTTTTCATCTTTTATATCATAATTTTGTATTATGTCATTACCTATTTTGATAACTGCATTCTCAAATTCACTTTCACTAAAAAAAATAGGACTAGCATCATATTTATTTTTTACATACTCTTTTTTATCTAAACAAATCTTCATAATTTTACTATTCCTTTACTTCGATATCTAAAACTCACGATTTACTACTTGATTTACAACATCCATTGTTTTATAATTCACTTTGCTAATATACATCTTATCGAAATCAATTGAAAGATCAATATTGTCATATAATGATAAAAGTTTTTTATTATGCTGCACCATATCGTATTGATTATCTAATTTATGGCGTATATTAGGTGTTAATTTTGATATATTTTCAAAAACAGTTTCAATTTTATTGTATTGTGTAAGAAGTTTTGATGCTGTTACTTTTCCAATTCCCTTAACACCAGCTATGTTGTCTGATTTATCTCCTACTAATGAACAATAATCTACATATTGGAACGGATAAATTGAAAATTTTTCTAATATTTTTTCTTCATCATAACGAACCGATAATTTCCCACGTGGAACTAACACATTTATTTTCTGATTTATTAGTTGAAAAAAATCTTTATCCGTTGATACGATTATAGACTCATCCATTAATGATTCTGCTCTTTTTACAATAGAAGCTATAACATCATCAGCTTCAATTCCTTCTTTTTCTATCCATACAAATTTTAATAAATCTAAGCAACATCTTATATCATCCATTTGAGAAAAGGGATTGTTCTCTTCCCCAAATTCCTGTATTCTTGTTTTCTTATAATTAATATCTTCAAATCTATCAGATTTTTTTTCACTATCGAATACAACACATAAGTAGCATGGTTCTTCGCTTTTTACTATTTTTAAAATGCTTCCTATAAACCCTATTGTTCCATGAATCATGTTCCCTTGATTATCATATATTTTATTGGGCATGCCAAAAAACATCCTAAATAGTAAATTATGTCCGTCAATTACAATTAATTTCTTCATTACATCTTACCTACGCCTTCCTCATATGATAGAATACAAACTTTATTGGGATTGTATTTCATCTTTATTTTTTCTAGTTCGCTTGTTAATTTACTATCTATTTGCCTTTTTTCATTTAGATCATAGATTCCAAAAACGTAATTGTCTCCAATTCGAACCACTTGATATTCTTTCATAGCAATATCAACAGAATACAAATAACAGCTAGATAAGTATGTAGTCAAAATGTGACCAGGTGGTAGTCCCTTTGTATTATCTCTAAGTAAAATATATTTTAGGAATTCAATGAATCTGTCATCATACCAACATTTTAGTGTATCAACTATTATACTTACATCGACAGATTTAGTGAATTTAGCAATATCATAACTTACAAAGTACTTAACTCCTTTTTCCCTCATTGTTTCTATATACTTTTTATATTTTTTCTCTCCCTTACCACCAGCATTACATACAAAATCCATACGATAAATATTTAATCTTTTTTCTAAACACTTTTGTATATCATATTCCATAATTCTATCTGAAAAGCTTTCCATCTCTATACGGTGTGTTTTTTCAACATCCCAGGATAATATCTCCTGATATTTAAGCGGCTTTCTAATATATCTATATTCTTTTAACTGTTTAACTAAATTACTTACATATAGATCAGCATTCTCTATTTCTTTACAATTTTCACCATCTGCGCCAACAAAAGAATTCCTCTTTCTCGCTTTTTTAAAAGCCCATTTTATATTTTCATTCTTGTAAAGTTCATCATATTTAATTAATTCAGTACTTTCTTTGCACATTTTATTACTCCTAAAACCGTTATTTGTTTATAGCCTTCTGCATATAAAACTCCTGTTCTTCGACCCGATAGTTTGTTCTGACACTTAATCATATCTATCCAATAATCTGGCGCTTGACTTTTATATGCTTTTATTAAATCTATTTTATCTTCAAATACCGAGGATATATCAATATAAGTATCTGCATTAAATATCATACTTTTCTCCTTTCCACTTAAATTAGAAGACTCACATGAAAACAACTTAAAATTAATATGTTTATTAATTACAATATCTGGTATCATTTCTAATACCTTTTTAAATACTATTCGATGTTCATAATTAGTGTCATTCTCCCAATGAGTTATAATATAATCTGGTTTCAATTCAATTATTTTTTCATAAATTAATTTAGTACAATTTTCTACAAAAAATACATCTATTCCTAACTTTTTAGCATTCCTTAACTCCTCTTCTATTCTTTCCTTTTTATTCTCGTATAAATAAAATACGGTTATTCTGCTGCCTATATTTAATTCATTTAGAATTAGGCCACCACACCATATTTCTACATCATCTGGATGAGCAAAAATCCCAATAATATTTTTCATTTTAATGCACCTTCTTCTTATCATTTATGATATTCTCTAAAAACCGATCGACAATAATATCACACTGATACCTTTTTGCTCTGTCTAATTCATTGCTCTTCATTTTTTCTTGCAATTTTATATCTTGTAAAACTTTTATAATACTTTCACCTAACTTATTTATATCACCAAATGGTAACAATAAGCCTGCTCTTCCAACTAAATGTGGTAGGTTTCCTACATTCGTAGTTATTAGTGGAGTACCACATGCCATAGCTTCAAGTGCTGCTATTCCAAAAGACTCATATTGAGTTGGCAAAACAACCATTTGTGATTGACAAATAATAGATGGAATCTGAGCCCAAATAATATTTTTTAAAACATGAATGTAATCACCCAATAATGAATTGATATTTTTTTGTTGACAAATATATTTATGTATATCTGAATTACTTCCAAAACAAAATTCATCACCACATAATACTAAATGTATTTTAAAACCTCTAGCATGAACATATTTTAAAGCCTCAATTAATTCTAAAATCCCCTTCTCTTTTACTAATCTACTATTGCAAAATATATAATTTTGTCTTTTAAGGTTCAAATCATAAAATTCTTTAGGATTATAAGCGTTAGGTAGGATATCTATTTGAGGATGTTTAATACAATTTTTATATATTGATATTCTTACATCCTCACTTACCGCAAAATAGTTATCAAAGCGCAAATCAAATGTTTTTTGCATTATACCTTTTTGAGAGTCAAAATACATATGATATAAAATACCAATTTTACATTTTAAATCAGAAGAAAATTTAATATGTGGGATAATTCCCCATAACTGATCAATTATTAGAATATAGTCTATTTTTTTTATTTGTA
>CANAZK010000149.1 GCA_947366105.1 uncultured Lachnospiraceae bacterium
TGGAATAGCAGTTCCGCAGTAGCGGAACTGGCATTCCGTTTGAGCGTAATTTGCATGAAATGAGTCTTTATAGGCCGTTCTAATGGTAAGAATTATTTTCCAACCAGCAGAAATAAACATTTGAAGCAAATCCTCAAATGTTTGCTGGTTTTCTAAAACAAAATATTTTTCAACTGCATCAATATATAGAATACGATTCTCAGTCTCTTCGTACACCTTTAGTACTTCATCTATTATGAGCGTTCCATATGTCATCAAAAAATTTCTCTCGTCAGAAACATCCATGTCTGTACATCTAAATGCCAAAATAACCGTATCCTGACCGATACTAGCCATACTCTTTTTAATGAGTGCAGATTTTCCTGCACCAGCCTCACCATCTACAACTAAAGCCTGATTCTCAGACTGCAAAAAAGAACTTATATTAAACACATTATTTTCCAGAATAATGGTTTTATCATTATACGACACTTGTGTCCCAATATGATTAAAAATATCTTCTTTATGCTTTTTAAGGTTTTCACAACATTCCTGAACTGCAGAATCTACTTGAAAGAAAACATTTCTACAAATAGTAAGTCTTTTATCCTGCATAAGCTGAGCCTCGATATCACTTAAACCTCTCCACTCAATTGTAATCCCCAGTAATTGTGCAGTATTTTCAATATTTGTCTGATATGCCGGTTTTACAATATCTTTTTTGGAACTTGGAGAAAATTCTTGACTAATATAAAAATAAAGTGTTGTAGTACCAGGATAAGCTCTTGCTGCTCCTTTAACTGCATCACTTAATTCATTTTCTTTGCCAGACATAGAAACACTATCTGAATAATATTTTGCTTGAAATCCTATAAGTTTGTCCCCTACTTGAATGGGGTTCGTTTCAATATACAAGCGTGTGCGAGGGAGATTGTGGATAAAGGGATGATTTATCAATAAGAAAAGGTGTATGGTGGAAAGCAAGTCTGAAAACAAAATGATTAGGCGTTGTCAGATTCGAATAACAGACAGAAAACCTCGGATGCCCATTTTATAAGGGTTTCCGAGGTTTCTTTATGCCTGTTGGATCTATTTCTTTTGACGGAGTATTTTTTATGCGTTAATACCGAAAAACTTCTCCATATCCTCTTCCACAGTGCCAATTCCTGCAATGCCGAAGTTCTCGATCAAGACCTTTGCAACATTCGGGCTGAGAAATGCCGGAAGTGTAGGGCCAAGGTGGATATTCTTCACACCAAGATATAAAAGAGCAAGAAGAACGATAACTGCTTTTTGCTCGTACCATGCGATATTATAGATAATTGGCAGATCGTTAATATCGTCAAGCCCAAAGACCTCTTTGAGTTTCAAGGCGATTACAGCAAGGGAATAGGAATCATTGCATTGACCTGCATCCAGAACACGTGGGATGCCATTGATATCGCCTAAAGGCAACTTGTTATATTTATATTTTGCACAACCGGCAGTAAGGATGACAGTGTCCTTCGGCAGAGCCTTAGCAAATTCTGTATAGTAGTCGCGGCTCTTTGCTCGACCATCACAGCCCGCCATAACCACAAACTTTTTGATAGCACCGCTTTTTACAGCTTCTACAACTTTATCTGCCAAAGCCAGAACCTGTGCATGGGCAAATCCGCCGATGATTTCACCGGTTTCGATTTCACTCGGAGCGACACATTTTTTTGCATGCTCAATAATCGCAGAAAAATTTTTTTGTTCGCCAATTTCTCCCGGAATATGTGTACATCCCGGATATCCCGCAGCGCCGGTAGTGTAAAGCCTGTTTTTGTAACTATCCTTAGGAGGAACAATGCAGTTGGTTGTCATTAGAATAGGACCGTTAAAGGATTCAAATTCTTCTTTTTGTTTCCACCAAGCATTCCCATAATTACCAACAAAGTTAGGATATTTTTTGAAAGCGGGATAATAATGAGCTGGCAACATCTCGGAATGCGTATACACATCCACTCCAGTTCCCTGTGTCTGTTCTAACAGCATTTCCAAATCGCACAGGTCGTGGCCGGATACCAGAATGCCGGGGTTCTTTCTGACACCGATATTTACCTTTGTAATTTCGGGGTTTCCATAGCTGTCTGTGTTAGCCTTATCCAGCATTGCCATACCGGATACTCCGTATTTTCCTGTTTCCATTGTTAGAGCAATCAGATCTTCTACACTAAGGTTGTCATTCAGCGTGGAAGCCAGTGCTTTCTGAAGAAATGTGTCAACTTCATCGTTGTCCTTCAACAGCACATTTGCGTGCTTCGAGTAAGCGGAAAGTCCCTTCAAACCGTAGGTGATTAACTCGCGCAGAGAGCGAATATCCTCGTTTTCGGTAGAAAGAACACCGACAGTTCTGGCTTTTTCTTCCCAGTTTTCAGATCCGTTCCATTTTGCGGCTTCAGGCAGAACAGTCAGATTGGTAACTTGCTTTAGCAGAACTTCCTTTTCGGTCAGTGTAGCACGGATTCTTGATTCAATGCTCTCTTTATCAAAATTTGCGTTGGTAATGGTAGTGAACAGATTCAGAGTAATCAAGTGATTGATTTTGGCAGATACCTGCTTACCTTCCTGACGCAATGCAGTCGTAATAGCCGAAATTCCTTTTGTGACATAGACCAACAGATCCTGCATGGCCGCTACATCAGGTTTCTTTCCGCATACGCCGGACATGGTGCAGCCCTTGCACCCGGCGGTTTCCTGACACTGATAGCAAAACATTTTTTGTTCCATAATATGCCTCCTAAAAACTATTAAAATTTGAAATAATGTGGTTTCTTCTCAATCAAAAAAGCATATAGACGCGTTTGAATTAATCTTCCCAGGCGATTGCAGACACAGGACACGAGTCGATGGCCTCCTGTACAGCACCTTGATTTTCAGCGTTTGCTGGTTGATACGCTTCCGCCTTTCCCTGCTCGTTCATACGGAAAACCTCGTCGCAGATCCACAGCAAAGCCCACAGCCAATGCAGAGATCCTTATCTACTTTTGTTGCTTTCATAAAATCACCCTCCTTTGTCAATTTTGCGTTTGATTAAAATACAACTACTAAAAGCATCTTGAACGCTTCCTGCCCATATACCGCATGGGGATGGCCTGCTGGCATGACAATAGATTCTCCTTCGTGCAGCAGATATTCAACGCCATCAATCGTGATTTTTCCGATACCATCCAAGCAGGTGACGAAGGCGTCCCCACCCGATTCATGGGTGCTGATCTCTTCGCCCTTTGCGAATGAGAACAGGGTAATACTTACTGCCTGGTTTTGTGTCAAAGTTTTGCTGACAACCTGCCCCTCCTGATAAGAAATTTGTTCTCTCAGCGTCAGTACTTCTGATTGAGCAATGTTTTTCATTTTTTTACTCATAGTATCTCTCCTTTTATTCCAAAATTTTACCACCCAACGAAATCGTAACAATCTGCCAAGGAATGAATTTTCCGCTTGCCTGCAACGCTTTTTTTGCAGCTAATTCCAGTCCGCCGCAGCAGGGAACTTCCATGCGTACAACCGTCACACTTTGAATGTTGTTGTTTTGAATGATCTGCGTCAGCTTTTCGCTGTAGTCTATGCTGTCAAGCTTTGGACAGCCGATAATCGTAATTTTCCCACGCATGAAATCCTCGTGCATTCTGGCATAGGCGTATGCACTGCAATCCGCTGCAATTAACAATTTTGCGCCGTCAAAATATGGTGCATTAGTCGGTACCAGTTTGATTTGGCATGGCCATTGTCCCAACTGTGATTCTGTCTGTACCCGGGCAGAAGGAGTTATTTCTTGTGAATGTTGAATACGCTGCATTCGACTGCCGGGGCAGCCTGTATGGGGAACTGCGGCATGATTGCTTTTCGCTTTTTTCCTCATATTTTCCTGCACAGCTTTTTCATCATAGGCGGCAGCTTCTCTCTCCACAAAGGAAATTGCACCTGTCGGGCAGGTTGGCAGACAATCTCCCAAACCATCACAATAATCATCTCGCAGAAGTGTTGCTTTGCCGTTTACCATGCCGATTGCACCCTCGTGACAAGCTTCGGCACACGCACCACATCCGTTACATTTTTCTTCATCTATTTGGATAATTCTTCGAATCATTTTATACCATCCTTTCTCTTGTCTTTCTGGGCATAGTATATTATAATTAAAAATAAAAATCTGTTGTTATAACAACGAAAGGGTAAAAAATATGAAATTATCCGATATGCAGCTATTCCGTGGGTTAGAAGAAGATGACATCTCCTCGCTTTTAAGCTGTTTGAATAGTGTAAAACGCAATTATAAAAAAGGAGAAGTAATTCTTTCAGAAGGGAGTATTATAGAGAATATCGGCATTGTACGGTCAGGCATGGCAATGATATCTTGTAACGATATTTGGGGGAATACCAGCATTTTAGGAAGTGTTGCACCTGGTTCTGTATTTGCTGAGGTATATGCCTGTATTCCGGGACAGCCGATGCTGGTTACAGTGTCTGCCGTGGAAGATACCTCTGTGTTGTTTATGGATGTGGGACGTGTTCTGACTACCTGCACAAACGCCTGCCCTTTTCATACAAACCTTGCACGAAATCTACTGACTGTCTGTGCTCATAAAAGTCTGCAACTTTCACAAAGGATTTTGCACACCAGTTCCAAATCCATACGAGGCCGATTGATGTCTTATTTTTCAGAATGCGCAAAACATGCCGGAAGCAATTCTTTTCTGATTCCATATAATCGCCAGCAATTAGCAGATTACTTGAATGTTGACCGCAGTACTATGTGCAACGAGCTTTCTAAAATGCAGAAAGATGGCATGATTGAATACAAAAAAAATCGTATTTTGCTCAAAGACTGAGATTTAAGGAATGGTATGAATTTGAATAGGGATTGATTTTTTAAGCAAAATTGCTTATGATCTGAAATAGAATATAGTGCTATTATCCACAGTTACAGAGCAAGTGTTATCAACACCGATAACAAAATGATAACATTAGCCTGTATAGGCAGGATAATATGGATAAATCAAATAATCAAAAGAACTGTAAACACGACAGAGAATAATCTCTAAACAAAATTGATTAGTAATTGTCGAGTTTGAATAAGAGCCACAAGTCTTGGAACCCGCTAAACAAGCGGATTCCGAGACTTTTTCTTTTGCTCTGCTACTAATTTGCTACTAATAGCAACTACTCTTTTTCTATCGTTTTCAGTTGGTTGTCATTAACTTTAATAGCAAGAAACCCTGATGACTGCTGGATTTCTTTTATATGATCTTTCTTTGTGGCATCTGGATGATTTTCCCTGATGCGGTATTTGGTGGTACTAACGCAGGTCCAAACTGAGGTCGGATTGTTACATCTGAGCCGTTGTCTTGAGTCTGAGACACTTCACATGTGATACCTGCTGCTTCAAGCAGAGGGTTATCAGATGGTGGTTCAGGTGTTGGCGAATCTGTCGCCTGCAATGATTCCAGACTATGCACAAGCTCCTGCTGTTTATGTGGAAACAGATGAGAGTATGTGTTAAGTGTTGTGGATACTTTCTCGTGTCCGAGCCTGTCTGCTAACATCAGCGCATCACAGCCCTGATTAATAAGTAAGCTGGCGTGCGAATGCCGTTACGGTATAATAACGACAAACGGAAAAAGCCTTGATTTTCAAGGGGTTTGAGCGTTTGCCGTCATTTATTCAATTCCTTTTCCAAGTTGAAATCTGACGAGAAAAATATCGAAAAAAGGAGGCTGTTTCATTAACGACAAAATTTAATAACGCCAGCGGTCCGGTGTATTGCCTGGCCGCTGATTGCCGTGGGCGTTTCACTTTTATAGGTGGACGCCCTTTTTTCATATCCATTTTCAGGAGAAAGGAGATTCACATGGAACTGAACGAAATGGAAAAGCGCCTGATCTTCCAGACGGAAGGCTATGGGAAATCAGGTGTCACTTATGAGCTGCGCATGTGCCTCCCCTATATACCGGACCCGGTAAAGAGGAAAACGGCGGCGGAGCTTATGCGAAAGCTGGACGCCATGCCGGAAAAAGACTGTCTGGCGCTCATTCAGGATATTCGGAAAAACTACCGGATTCCGGCAGGACCTAAGACGATGGGGGAACTACTGGCAGAGGCCAGGCAGAAATCCGGTGCGGAGAAATTGAAGGGGCATGACATCATGGCCCTGGAACGCTTTGACCCGGAAGTAAAGCACATGATTGTCTTTGACGTGCTTTCAGGTAATGCCCCTGTCGGGGATAAAGGCGACAAGATGCGCCTGTTCCTTACGGATGCCGGCTACCAGAAATTTTTAGACAGCCAGGAACGGGGCGAGGTCAGACTGAAAAACCATGCGAAGGTTGCACCGGGCGGCCATCTGCACTATGACCGCAGGGA
>CANAZK010000150.1 GCA_947366105.1 uncultured Lachnospiraceae bacterium
CGGCTCGAAGTATAGAAAAGCCCGGCATTTGCCGGGACTTTGTCTACAGTCTGAGGAGACACAAAAATGTGTCTCCTGTGATTTATTTAATCATCATTCCCATTACATACAAATCATAATACACGCCGTTTAACAATGTACTGTTCTTTTGGCATCCCTCTATTTCAAAGCCAAGTTTTTTATAAAGTTCTACTGCCAGCTCATTGTCGGCTCTTGTATCAAGCTGAATTCTTGTTGTAATACCATTTCCTTTTGCCCACTCAATCAACTGTTTCATAACGCTTGTCCCGATTCCCTGTCCTTGGTATGCCTTTGCAATTACAATACCAAGTGTTCCACAGTGTCTTGATTTAATCTTCGGGCTGGAATTAATCGTTCCAATTCCTATGATTCTTCCATCTGCGACAGCAAGAATCATCTTATCAATCTCCGATGAATTTGTTGCTTTAATGTCCTCTGCCTGCGCTTCTGCATTCATTGGATATTCATCCTTTTCAAAACTTAAAAAGGATGTCTCCCCTCCTACATAGTTGTAGAAATCTACAATTTCCTGTGCATCTTCTACAACCGGGTCTCTATAAATAATATCTGCCATAAATTCATCCTCCTCCAAGCGTGAAATTTATCTCGCTTTGTTTAAATGTCTTGGAACTCCATTTACCATTACCGGTATAACCTCTCCCTGAATTAATGGTCTTGCATATGCGGCAAATTCCTCTGTCACATATGTTCCTTCTTCGTTTACCCACTCTCTTGGAACCACTTTTTCATCGTTCGCAATCTTATGAACATCTCTTAAACCGGTTCCGCAGAGATACGGCGTCTCAGATATTCTCTCAAAGACAACCATTTTAGCTGACTCACCTTGAACGCCTGCACTTACGGCTGCCGAACCTGCTTGGAACGCCTCTTCGATATCAGCTTTCGATGACATGTGCGAACCTGCACGCTGCAGTGTACTGAACTCAATAGCACGTGTCTTACAACCAAGCGAACCGCCTATAAATCCAGCAAGATAACTTGCCGTACCTGATAATTGTTTGTGTCCGAAGGCATCCACAAAATCAGTGTTTGATCCCAACTCACATACATATCGTCCATCAGCCAGCTTAATACCTTCAGATACAACAACAACAACTGAGGATTTCTCTGCTAATAAGCCTTTTACTTTTGCAAGGAATTTTTCCATGTCAAATGTGATCTCAGGAAGATAAATCATATCCGGCCCTTCGCAGTCCTCTCCCTGACATAAAGCTGCCGATCCTGTAAGCCATCCTGCGTTACGTCCCATAACCTCGATAATTGTCACAAGACCTTTGCCATACTGCAGACAGTTATTATCACAGATAACTTCTTTTACGGATGTTGCAATGTATTTTGCCGCGCTGCCAAATCCCGGCGTATGGTCTGTTAATGCTAAATCATTGTCAATTGTCTTAGGACATCCGATAAACCGTGCGGCATGTCCAATCTCAGCCGCATATGCCGATAATTTGCTGATTGTATCCATTGAATCATTACCGCCGATATAAATAAATACTTCAATGTTTAACTTATCAATTATCTCAAAAATTTTATCATACACTTCTTTATTATCTTCCACCTTTGGCAGTTTGTAACGGCATGATCCAAGATATGCTGAAGGTGTTCTCTTCAACGTTTCAACATCTAATTCATTCTCAAGATGCTCTGAAAGATCAATATACTTTCCTTCAATCAATCCCTCTATTCCGTAGCGCATTCCATAAACTTTATCTGCTCCAAGTTCCTTTGCCGTACAATAAACCCCTGCCAAGCTTGAGTTGATTGCTGCGGTTGGGCCTCCAGACTGCCCTACTAATACATTTCCTTTCATAATAGTACCTCCGTGTATTTTAGTCTAACAGCTCTATTTTAGAGCATTTTCCTCATTTTGTAAATAGAAACTACCATTAAATCTTTCAAATTTCGGATATGGCTGAACTGTTGCCAACTTTCATTACACAGCACGTTTTTGCAATGTTTATGTCGATTTTCGCATTTTTTCGACTATTAAATTCTATTTCTGTCTAATTTTTCCGGTTTTCCTTTATTTTGCCAATTTATCGTTTAAAATCATAAAGAACAATTGAGAGGGAGTAAAGAATGGAGGAAAGTATGGAAAATATTAAACAACTTGTGTTTCGTCTAGGCATACGCTCCACATACAATGGCTTTCATTATTTATGCTACGCCTTGTATCTTTGCCTACAAGATGAAAACTATCTTCTCTCTGTATATAAATGTTTATATACAGATGTTGCAAGACATTTCGGTGTAAACCGCGGCGGAGTAGAACACTGTATTAGAACGGTAGTATCTGTTTGCTGGTATAAAGGTGACCGAGACTTTTTAGTAAAAATATAAGGTTACGTATTATCAAAAAAACCGACTAATGGTGAATTTATTGATATTCTCTATCATCATCTGTCAACACAATAGGGTTGCTATAACAACAAGCGACCCCTTTACATAAGTGAAAAAGTGTTCTTGACACTTCAACTCCCCTGCCCCTCATTCTTGAGGAGATTAGGGGTTTTCTCTTGCCTCTTTTTCATAATTCAATTTAATTTTCAAATCTTAGTCATCTATTTCAAGGACCTTTTTCACTTTCATGAGACAATATTTATATATGCAGGTTTTTCCAACTCCTGAAAAAATACATAACAGATTAAAAAAGAACAGAAATTATTATCTAACAAAACAAAGCCAACAAACTGTGATTTTATTTCACAAGTTCATTGGCTCTGTGTTTGGCACTCAGATAACAGACATATTCATTTATCAGACATTTATAAAAATTTCCTTTTCATGACGGCACTTTCTGTAGTTCCTTTTCCATGTTCCGAAAAAAACGCATTGCGGACAACCCCACCATACAAATTATGATGCCGGTCGGTATTAAGACAAGATATACGGTACTATGAAATCTGTCAAACAGAAAACCGTACACGATTTGTCCTATGGGCTGAACACACAAAGTAACCGTTAATGTATAAGCCATCACTTTTCCTATCAGATGGTTCGGCGTCCTCTGCTGTATGAGAGAAACGGCAAAAATAGAAAATATACTGATAACAGACTGCATACCGCAAAACGATACAATCGTAACACCATATTTTATGACGGCACTCACTGGCAAGATGAAAACAACACCGGCAGAAATAATAAAAACACCTAAAAAAGCAAGCAGAACAGATAATTTATGTATTTTGAATTTCTCTGCCAATACTCCCGCGGCCTTGTGAACGCCGTTAAGAGCAGCATCTTTGATATACTCGTCTGCTCTTTTGAAATATACCGCATACTGATAGAAAATCCTGCTTTACAATCTGAAGTACGCCGCCAAGCATAGGCGCAGCCAAATAAGATATAGACGCCACTTGATTTACAACGGCATTTCCTTTCATAATATTGTCGCCTTGTAACATTGTAGCAATACACGCCTGTACCGTAGGCGTTTCAAACGCACCTAAAGCAGAGAGTATGATAAGCAATGTGCTGATTACAACAATGTCATTGCTTTCCGACAAGAATAGCGCCGCGCATAAAACCGATACGCCGGTCAATGCGTCTAACACTACCATAATATTCCGTCTGTCTGCCCTGTCCGCCAGGATACCGCCAAGGGGTGACAAAAGAATGGTCGGGATTGTCGCGACGGACATTATCCCTGCAAATATGGCCGCCCTACCAGTTACTTCCAAAACATACATGGATAATGCCAGTTTCAAGATAAAATTCCCAAACAATGATGTCAGCTGTCCCAAAATAAGGAGTGTAAAATTTTTTGTAAATAATTTTTCCGTCATAACTCATTCCCTCTTTTTACATTATTATTGTCGGCTTTCTCCGACATAAAGGTATACCCGCAGGGTGTTTCCTTGATTTTGTGTGTATTCTCTGACATAGGTGTTTCCGTAATATCAGTAATAAACTTTTCTATAAAGGAAATCATATCATCATCATAAAGCAGCAGTCCCATACAAGCTAACGCCTCTGTCACAAAACGGTATTTATGAAGCAGTTCCTCCTCTGTGGCAGGGAATACCGAAGGCATGAGCCAAAAATTGATCAGCGGCAGAAGCTCGGAAAGCTCTTTTATGTATTCCGTCTTGATAGAGCCGTCCTTTATTCCCTCCTCCAACAATTCCAACCACAAGGGAGTTAATACACGCCTGTTTTCTCCAACCGCCGCCGCTAAAATATGCGGATCTTTCAAAATCGAAATTGCCTGCATATTTATTCGGTTACGCTCAGCGTCCGACTGATTCAGTGAAAGCAGTAACCTAATTTTTGTGTTACTATTTCGAAGTTTTTGCAATGACTATATTTTAGCATTACTTTACAGGCATATAAATATCAAGGTATTCCAGTACTTTCCTCATATATTCGGCATACATTTTATTGTCATTCTGTAAACCATGGCCCGAATGCTTCATTTCAAAAAATTGATGGTCTATACCGTTATCTTCAAGCGTCTGCTTTAGTTTAAGAGAGGCCCCAAATGCTTGTGCCTTATCCCATGATCCATATGCCACAACGGTAGGGACTGAATTCTCATTTATCCACATTTCCGCAGAAATATTTTTCATCAGCTCTTTATATTCACCTGTCCTGAGCATATCGTTTGTTATCTTTTTTCCAGACATCGCCGTAAATATATTTGCAATGCCTTGATAATCTTCATTTGGATCAAATTTAACAGGATTATTGGGATTTCCCCCTATGTTAATCCAATCTTCCGCATAAAAGCAGGAAGGTCCGACTGCTCCAAATGTCATTTTGAGGGGTAGCGGAGATTCACTTACATCACTATAGGCATATATCATTGCCAAAGCATGACCAGCAGAGCCGCCGCCGATTGCCATTTTGTCAATATGATAACCCAGTTTCTCAGCTTCTGCAGCCACATGCGACATACTTTCCTTAATTTCCACTGACTGCGTGTACACGTTTGCATCAAGATTCTTGTCTTCGCTGAATAGAGTGTAATTGATACCTGCGGTCACATAACCTTTCGAGCAGAACCATTCGAGTATCTGCGCATCGCCTGTTTTATCTCCGCTCGTAAAACCGCCGGCATGGAGATACACAATGAGGCCATAGCTGTCTTTGGAATTATCAGCGGGAACATAAAGGTCAAATTTGTTGGCTTCGCCGCTGCCATAGGAAAGGTCGGTATATGCCGTACCAATGGAATCATTCCAATCAACTGAAAACTCACTGCCATAAGGATTATAGGTCATCTTAAATACCGCGGAACCTACAAAAGTAACAATACATGTAAGAATATAGATTGATGATAAATAAAATAAAGATACGTTTTTGTGTAAGTGTCATTTTCCCTTTCCTTTCTGTATTCTTGATTTTTATAACCATATATGATACTATATTTATGAAACATTTGTATCGTCGATATAATTGTATCAGTGATTTTTAAAATGTCAAGAGAAGGAGAAAAAATGAGACAAAACAAGGAAACTGTATCACCGATGAGCAACAAGGGAAGAAATATTTATGTGATAGAACATATAACGGAAGCTCTGTTGGCTTTATTGGAAGAGAAAGCGATTGAGGAGATTTCCATCAGTGAATTATGTGATAATGCAGGCATTGGACGGGCCTCTTTTTATCGTAATTATAATAGTAAAGAAGATATTTTAAGGGCATATATCAACCAATTATTTGGCGGATGGAAAAGCGATTGGGAGAAATACAACAACATCCCTCTTAGCTCGGCTATCGGCATGATATTCGGGCATTTTGAACAGCATAGAGCCTTTTACCATCTTCTGAATGAACGCCATCTTGTTTATTTGCTTAAGGATGTCATTCTAGACACTATGGAATTAAAACCAAATTTGCCGAAAGCCGAGGCTTATGCAAAAGCATTTGCTGCATATAGTCTGTATGGCTGGATAGAGATTTGGTTTCAGAGGGGAATGCAGGAATCCGCAGAAGAAATGAAACAGCTATTCCAAAATCAAGGGCTATAATCAGCAGACATATTCTTTCCGGTACTGCTCGTATGTTACATTTTTACATTATTTAGGGAATTTATGAACAGAAATAACGCTAATCCTCCTTTTATGAAGATTAGCGTATTCTTAAGGCTTAAAGCCATTACGTGGGCGAGAAGATTCGAACTCCCGACCTTTTGGTCCGTAGCCAAACGCTCTATCCAGCTGAGCTACGCCCACATATTATTTTAGATATGCCGCAGACCGGAATCGAACCGGTACGGGAGTATAAGTCCCGCAGGATTTTAAGTCCTGTGCGTCTGCC
>CANAZK010000151.1 GCA_947366105.1 uncultured Lachnospiraceae bacterium
CTTATCCTGTTGTATCTCTGTTATCTTTAATTCCGTTTCCGGATAAAAACTATCCAAACATAACATATCGTGTGAATCTGGCATCTGACGGCCTCCCCATATCTTCTGATATGTTAAGTATACTACACATCTGATAATATAGAAAGTTACAAAACGGATAATTACGGAAGAACCTGCCGCACCGTAATATTCATAAACCTTCTCTCTGGATAACTGAATATAGTTCAGAAACTGCCGGATAACGATAACTTCATTTTCGACAGAACTGCTCTTTCTAGAAAGTGTTCCAATCCATGAATTGATGAATTCTTCTGTAAAATTTTCATGGGTTGTTATCCTGCTTTTTATATAATGCTCAAAACGTCTCAGGTAACATAATTCGTATTTTTTTCGCACTTTCACTTAAGATAGAGCATCGCAGATTGTAATACTGAGACAATTGTTTGGCGTAGATACTTTTAAACAAGTGAGACCACCTTCTTTCCGGAAAGGTAATCACTAAATAATCCGGTTGGAAGTGGTGGATCAATTGCACACATCCTTAAGTTTTCTATATCAGTTCTGGCATAATGCTTGCTCATATCCGGATCTGAATGACCAAGTATCTTTCTTACAGTTTCATAGGAAGTTCCTTCATTTACCATTGAACTGGCAAGTGAAGCGCGGAAGGTGTGTGGACCATATTTTTTCTCCGTGATATCAATCCCGGCTACAACAAAAGAATTGGTCACAGCATGACGTATAATACTTGTCGTGATGCGCCCATAAGGTGCTGACAAACTATGAGATACATAGTCGTCATTCCTAAGTGTTTTGTCTTCTTTCTTATAATTGAACAGAGATTCGTATACCTCCTGTGGCATCTGCATCATCCATGGATTGCTTGTTTTTTCCTGAATAATACTAATGTATCCTATAGAAAAATCGATTTCTGACCACTTCAGCTTTGCGATGTCACCTCAACGTAACCCCATCCGTCTTCTTTTATAACGAGGTACTATACCGGAAAAATCTGATTTGATATGACCTTCTTCAAACAGATATCTCAGGAATAATCGTATCAGAGCGTAATTATCTTTATTATCAAAGCACAGCAAAGCCTGAGAAACAAGCTCTAGACTTAATTCTGAAAGAGTTGAACATCCGTGGGATTTCAGATAATTCAGAAAAATCACACAAGATCTTTCTTTTGCATGGATAGTAGCCGGTTTGTTATTTATTCCTTTACAATAGCCCAGATACTCATCCAAAACAGGGTCATAGATATCTACTACACAATCACAAGGATTACCATGATGGCATCTATAAGGAAGCCCCTCCAAATAATCATTGAGCCTTCTGATTGCACATGTGTGAGAAACAGAAGTAGCGTCCGAAACGTCAAGTGTACTAAGAAAGCTATCACCAATGGATTTTGTATAGATGTCGTCATTCATCTGATTAAGATAGCTATTTACTCGGTTGTAAAACATACGATATACGGTTATCGTTGAATCCATATATCCTTGATCTTTGAGCTGGATCAGTACTTGTTCCATTAAATCCTGGAAAGGTAAAATATTTTCTGTCATAATTGACCTCTCTATACTTTCTTATTTGTTTTGCACAAAAAAGCTTGAATTTAAGCCATTTGTGCAATGGTTAACTAAGTTACAAACAATGATAAGCATCTAATAATGGGCGAAAACTGTGTCATTTCAGGTACAATGCACATATGTTTCCAGTCAGAAAGGTACACGAAATAAAACGCCATCCTTTTTATAAAGGCGAATCTGTGTCCCATTCTTCCCTATGGTTGCTTCAAATGCTTCGGGACGTAGAGGCCGCAGGTTCGAATCCTGTCACTTCGATTTTTACTAAAAAAAGGCATATGGAGGCTTTTCAGAAAATATTTGTTTGTGTTACTTAGTGTTACCTAAGAATGAGGAGAGGATTAGCATTGTATATATGTCTTAATAAAATAGATAGAGATAAAAGTAGATGTTCGCAGAGTGTGTTTCTGCGAATTTTTATTTAAAATAATTTCCATCTACCATATGCTGCAGGCTGGATATAGCTACTTCATAAGAAAGAGGTGAAAACAGCAAGTTTTCTGTTATCCTTACATAATCTTCCTTGTATATCTCTTTGGCAATGATTTCTTCAAGGATATGGTTGATGTTTACACCTTCTTCAGCGGAAGGACAAATAGGAAGCGGCGCACGTAATGCACGAACTTTCCGTATTAAATCGGACAGTGATTCCGAAATGGAGATATTTTCCACAATCTTATGTATATCATAAAGGTGCCGGGAGTGGTGGTCTGTTTTTTCAACTAGATAATAGTCGCAGAGAGCAAATACCTTGTCAACCAATGTGCGTTCAATTGTCTGCGTTGTAATCTCAAATGGGATCAGATTATATTCTTCTGCTAGATGTGTTTGACCTGATTGCTGCAGGAATCGGTAGATATAGTTATCGGTCATGCGTGCTGTAGTTGGAAATGGAAGTAAGGCAATATAAGTTTCTATCACGAGTTCCGATTTGAGTTCCAATATCGGTGCATATATGGAAAGATAGGCAGAGTGATAGCAGTTGTAATTTCTTCGGCTGCGGTTTTCCGCTAGATTGATAATTGGAAAGTTGATTATTCTGGTGTAAATTCATAAACGAATCCTCCTTCAAGCAATTTCTTTGCAGTAGTTCCGGTAATGGCAGGAATGACTGCGTTTAATTGTGACTGGGTAAATCCTTTTTTTCGGATATAATTTTTTAAAAGCTCCGTAGCGTCTTGCACTGCTAATTCTGTATAGCGCTCCATCTGTGCGACAGTATCAATAAATTGTAAAAGTTCAGCATTTTCCTGAGATATTGTAATAGAAGACCGTTTTAGGCGGACAGCCTGATTGCCAATCGTAACTGTCCGGCCTTTTGTTGCTTCCTTGTTTGTCACGATTTCTATGACTGCCGGCATTTGTGTGGTCAATCCAAGCTGATTGGACCAAAAGGCACCGGAAAAATATCCAAACGTAGAAGAATCGTTTCTGATATATTTGCGAATAATGACTTTCAGAGGATCCATGTAACTTTTGGTCAATAGCCGCGATGCTTTTGGAAGGTAGTAGATTCCGGTATCAAAACGAATCAAATCGCCAGATTTTACCATGCGCTGGAAAGACTGGCGCAGGGAATTATCATTCATACTGTCAAGCTGAATTTCATTAATAAAAATAGGCTCATTATATCCATAGGTTTTCTCCAGATATTCCTTTAACATATGTTCATCCACTCCTTTCACCTCCATAATACTATATTTATACCTTAGTAGTCAAGAAATATTACATATATATTATAGGGAGAAAATCAGGGATTATTCCATGTTAAATATTAAATTTTCTTTGGCGGAATAGAGGAAAGTTCCTCATATCCTAGAAGGTCTTGAGAGGACCGTATGGTATTCCTGCTGGTTACAATCTGTTAGAAGTACTTTTTGGGTATGTTTTAAGAGAGCAGTGTAGTAAAATAGGGGTGTTAAATAAAAGAAAGTTTAGGTATAATATAAACAGATACTTGCTGACTTTATTTAGGAAATGGGTGATTTTATGTTTGGAAAACGATGTACGCTCTGCGGAGGTAAACTTGTCAATAACAAATGTACGCTTTGTGGTTTGGATAATTCAAAATCAGATGAAAACTATAAATTGAATATAGGTTCTTGTGATAATCAGCCCCTGACTCATGTGCATGGGGAGAAGAGGCCGGAGAAAAATAAGAATGCAGTACAAAAATCCAAACAGGCGCCTAAAAAAATTAGCACGGCAAAGGCAGGCGGGAAAAAGAACCGAAAAAAAGCAGGCGGACTTATAGCTTCTATCCTAATTATTTTAATATTTTTGGGTTCGCGTGTTCCTGAATTTGCAATGGATATAAGATATAAACTTATGAATTTGTTAGAAGAAACAAGTGATTTTTTTGGCGCAGACGATTATGATGAGTATGAGGCGGTATCAAGAGAACTCTCAGAAACCGGAGACATTTATGAGATTACATTAGATCCGGGGAACTATATTGTAGGCGTCCACATTCCAGAAGGTACATATAGAGCAGAGCTGGTAGGAGAATATGGGTCTTTTTTGCTGGATGATGCAGAGAACAATATTTATTTCTGGGGGAATCTCGGTAAATATGATACGGATAATTCAGTATATATGGAAGACGTCCGTTGTTATACAGGTGCACAATTAGAGGTGGACAGCGAAGGAGCACTGAAATTTTATTCGGAAAATGCGCAGACGGCGGATATGTTTAATCTACCGAATCCATTAACGGAAGCGGTTATGGTAAGGGACGGAGATATTGCGGGAATTGATTTTTCCGCAGGAACTTATGATATTGTGATGTCTGAGGGAGAGACGCATTTCGCTTATATTGTTCCGGGAACCGTGTGGGAGGATCCTGAGGAAGACTATGTGGACGACTATGTGGAGACAACGGACCAGGTTTGGATAAGCACATATAATGGGGAATTTGTGTATAGGAATCTATATCTGCCGGAAAATACAGAGATTCTGATAGATGAGGGAGAAGTACTGCTGATTCCAAGCGAAGTCATACCTGAAAGCTATGAGGGGTACTACTATATCTACGATAACGAAGAAACGTATGAATAGTCTGCCGATATGTCTGTATACACGCCTGTTTCGTATAAGGAAGGTTATTTTTGGAAATACTTTTTCTAAAGAATGGAGGGAAGGTATGAGATTACCAAAACATATAGCGATTATTCCTGATGGAAATAGAAGATGGGCGGTACAACATCGGCTGAATAAACAAGATGGTTACGAGAAAGGTTTGAATCCGGGGCTTAAGGTTCTGCGGAAAGCAAAAGCGTACCATATTCCTGAAATTACGTACTATGGCTTTACAACGGACAACTGTAAACGTCCGAAAGTCCAGCAGGAGGCGTTTAAGAAAGCGTGTGTAGATGCCGTGAAGATGATTGAAGAAGAAGGAAATGTGTCTCTTCTTGTTGTTGGAGACACGGTGTCTGCGAATTTTCCAGAAGAGCTTTTGGAATATACATCAAGAAAGATAATCGGGACGCCGGAAATTAAAGTCAATTTTCTTGTAAATTACGGATGGGAATGGGATTTGAGCGGAATTGCAGGTCAATCGGGGGAAAAGAAGCTTGCCTCGGAAGTATATTCCAGTGATATATCAAGAATCGATCTTGTTATTCGCTGGGGGAATATGCGGAGACTTTCGGGAATGCTGCCGGTACAGTCCGTGTATGCGGATTTTTATGTGGTGGAGAATCTTTGGCCTGACTATACGGAGCAGGATTTTGACAAAGCTATCCTTTGGTATGATAAACAAGACGTGACATTGGGAGGATAGAGCAGAGTCGATATTGTATGAAGTAAATAAAGACTGAAAAAAGCGCCCCGGCAGAGTCTGGTGATTTAATATACCCGCACCCTGCCGGGGCATTTATAATTCTTTTTCTTCGTTAGTCGATAACCAGCTCCATTATGTAATCATCCATAGCGTATCCGCCGCCGATATCTGTGCATTCCTCGCGGATAATTTCAAATCCGAAGTGTTTATATACGTCTACGGAACGGAAATTCTGCTTATTGACCGTAAGCCAGATTTTGTTCAATTTACGCATTCTGCAAAGTTCAATAAATTTCCTGATCATTTCACTGCTGATGTGCTTCCTGCGGAAGTCTTCATGTATATAGAGTTTACTTAAGAAAAGCTCGTTATTCTTCTCGCATATGCCTGCAAACCCGGCAAATGTATATTCATAAGAAATAAGGAAATATTCGTATCCTTCTTCTTCGATTTGACTGCGGAGGGCATCAGGGGAGAGGAACTTCTCCAGCATATAATCTACCTGTTTGTTTCCGATAATTTTATCGTAATGTTCATGCCATATCTCCTCTGCCATAGCGGAAACTGACAAAATCAATTCTTCGTTTGTTACTGGTATGATTCGTAGACCGTCCATAAAATAATCTCCTTTGTAGTTTATAGAAATTTTCCTTGTTGCACATACGGCTTCAATGGTATTATTATAGTAGATTTTGAAAAAAGAGACAAGTGTTTCGATGGTTTCGGAGGACATAAATGAGTGATTTTATAGAATTGCAGAATGTAAAGAAGATATATAAGATGGGCGAGATTGAAATTGCTGCGGCAAACGGGATTAACTTTTCGGTAAAGAAAGGTGAATTTGCGGTTGTCGTAGGAGCGAGCGGGGCCGGCAAGACAACCGTTCTCAATATTCTTGGCGTTATGGATACTGCCACAAGCGGC
>CANAZK010000152.1 GCA_947366105.1 uncultured Lachnospiraceae bacterium
CCGCCAAGTCTGAAAGGGCATCGGCATCGCTGTCGGCAAGCACAACCGCAACCTGGGTATTCAGCATATATGTCTCACTCAGAAGCATCTCTTTCTCTCGATCCGGAGACCTTGAAAGGCCGTTCCAAATGCAGTCAATTCCTTTTGTATTCAGCTCCTGCTCTTTTGTCGTCCAGTTAATCGGCGTAAACTCCGGCTCTACCCCCATTCTCTTACAAACCTCATTTGCAAGGTCAATGTCAAATCCTACAATCTTCTGTTCATCATCAGCGAATCCCATCGGCGGAAAAGCAGGGTCAAGACCTACCACAAGAGTTCCCTTATCCGTCACATACTTAAGCGAAGTATCCCCTTCTCCATTACTCCCATCGTTTTCCTTTTTTCCGCAGCCGGTAAACATTGCCGCCACCATTACCGCAGCCATTAATAAAGCCATTACTTTCTTTTTCATAATGTTCCTCCAAATATATTTTATCATATTAGCACTCTACCACGCTAAACTACCCATTTAGAGTATCACATCATATCCCCCTTGTCAACACAATCATGCTCCTTTTTGTGCCCCTTCTGTATATAAAGAAGAATGTGCAATGCACATTCTACGCGCGCGAGCGGTTGCGAAGCAATAAACTCCTCTCCGCGAGCTGCGCATCTTCACACGAAGTGTGTATTTTATGGAATAGGATTCCAAAGGAATTTCCTATTCCATAAAAAAGGATGTACCGATTCCTACTAGTACATCCTTCTGTATTCCTTCTTATATAATTGCAGCTGCTCCGGGGCGCTGACCGTAATTTCCTCCCCGATTTCCGTCTCTTTCTCTTTCTGTCTGAGCAGCAGATCAATGGTGCCGTATATTGTGCTCTTCGACAGCAGAAGCCCATACTCTTCCCTTGTCATATACTGTCTGCAGCAATATATGAAAGCGGTAAGCATAGATTCTTCCTCGCATATCTGGAACGCTGCATCATACATCCTTGCCGCCTCTTCATAGAGAAACATTCTGCCGTAAGCAGCTCCCAGACATCCATACACCTTGCCATAGAACTTTGCCTCCAGCGTTTCGTCCCTCTCTCCATGAATAATGGACAAATATGTAAGAACAGCCGCTTCCGTCTCTCCGCTCTGAAGCAGATTATCTGCTTTGAATTTTTGGCGCTCTACCTCTTTCTGATTTTTCAGATGCTGAAGCACATCTCCTACTCTTCCCAGTTCCTTATCAGTATAAATAGAGGACGCCCGCAGAATCGTCAGCAGAAACTGCTCCTCAGAGCCGTTCTTTCTCAAAGAACTCTTAAGTTCCTTTGCCAGCGTCTCCATTCTCAACTCTTCCATAATCCAATCGCACAGCTGCTTATTTACAATTGTATGGTCAATCAAATACAAATTGTTGCAGATATAATAACAAAGTTCCTCAATTGTAAAGATTTTCTTATGAATTCTTGAAATCTCATATGGTTGTTTCGCTTTCTTCTCATGACAAAGAATTAAACTGCCCATTATTTCCTCCTAAATGTATCACTGTCTCTGTCTGGAATCCTGACGGCTCGAAAAATGCTCCAAACCCAACGTCTTTCCATGTAATTCTGCATGTCTTCTCATCTATAAATATCACACTTACCTGAAGACGCAGTGTGTAATTTCCTCTTTTCGGAAGTCCTTCCAGCGGAATCTTCATAACCTCCATATCCCTGTTCATCAATGATTCCACATGAATCTCAATATCCTCCGTATCCTCAAGAAGAATCTCAAACTGCCGGTCTCCCTCATACCATCTTGTCCCCCAAGATACAATTGGGTGCCATTCATCCACGCCTTTTACTCTGAGCTTCAGGCATATCTGCTCAGTCATCTTTGTCTCGTCCAAATATACCGGACCATCCAAATGCTCTACCGCTTTATTGTATGCCGCATAGCAGGCGCCTTTACTATACAGGTTATTGCCCTGAAACGCTCTTCTTCCATTACAGAGCGTACGCCGGGAATTCGGATACCAGTTATTCTCAAAGCCTTCTCCCGTAAGGAAAACCGATGAAATCAGTTTCTTCTCAAATACACTCTGTATAAATTCCTTAAATCTTTCATCAGCGACCTTCGCCTTATCCACGTTCAGCACCGGATATACTTCCTCAAGCTCCTTTAACTCTGCGCCGGCCACCTCATCCACTGTCACAAAAGTATCACGGCCCTTCCCGAATCCGGTTTTCAGCTTTCTCAACATGTATGCCTTCACCTTGCAGCGGTCACAGTAAAACAGCGCCGCTTCATACTGCCACAGCTCCTTCGGCTGGTAAAACATATAATAACAGAAACTTTCTTTATAATCCTGAACATAGACATGCTCTCTGGATACGCCAAGCTTCTGCCCTATGCTCTTTAATATCTGCACTATATCCACATCCATAGCCGGTATGGTAAATGCAATTGCTTCTATCCTTTTGAACCTTTTTAAAACAAGCTGAATAAACATGGACAAAAGCCAAATTCCCTCATACATTTTGTCGCCAATCTGTACAAGCTCATGGCTCTTTGCACAAGCAAGCAAATCCGAAGCACAAGCGCTGTTTGCCACAACCGCCGCCTTCTGCGCTTCCTTCCCGCAGACCCAGCTATTACCTTTCCTTGCTATGAGCAGAGGAATCTGGTAATTGTCCGCATTTACTTCCATTGTATGTGGCTCCCGCTGCATATCGTCATAGAAGCTGATCTGGCAGATCTTCTCATTCAGTTCCACACCTATTACATGTCCACGTTTCATACCCTTCTCCTCTGTTTCTTAATAAATCGTAAATAATTCTTCCGCCATTTTTTTCTCTAGTCTGTAACTGGAAACAGCCTTTTCAAGCTCTTCCATATCCATCTTCTCCATTGCATTCAGCCTGCCGTACTTTCCAATCTGCTCCGTTTTCCTATCTTTCACGCAGACTCCGCTCTCCTCATGGATCACCTTACGCCCGTTTTGTTCCTTGAAAGAATATCTAAGGCTCTCAGAATCATAAAGCACAAACTGTTTCACATAAATATCGGCATATACCGGCACAGGCTGTTCTACATACTGCTGCTGGAATCTGTCTTTCGGACCGTCCATTTTATAAGTAAGCTTCACCCTGCCCTGCTCTTTCGCCTGATACTCAACCAACACCTTGTCATACAGCATAACCTCGCGCAGCCACGCTTCCCTATATTTCAGATAAAACGGAAACACAATCTGCTTCTCGCACATCTCGTGCAGAAATTCTTTCAGAACCGGAGCGTCTTCTTCTTGATACGGATGCTGCGCATAAAACTTCAGCGCCGCAATCTTGCATACGTCGGCAAGCTCCTCGCCCTCCTTGTGTTCCTTTAATATGATCTTTATTATTTCTTCCTTTGTCAAACGATTGTTCACAACATATTCCTGAGAAGCAGATGCAAGGTAACCCAGCTTCAGCCGGAAATATGCGCCCCCATTATAATAATCCGAGAAAATCGCCTCCTCCTTAAACAGTGTCTCGGAAAACAGCATCTGTGTAATAATACGTTCCGATAAACTGTGGGTTTTCACCTCATACTCACGTGCGGCCGTCCATACCCGTTTCATGTCCCTTGTAGCGCCGCAGTAATAATTAGACAAATATGTAAGCGTCACTTTATCATACTGTCCCCGCTTTAATAATTCAAAGCAAAGATAACAGATATAGTCATCCTCCTTTGATTCCTCCTCCCGGATATGCCTGCTTAAGAACCGGAATACAGCCTCTTCTCCAAAATAGTTCATGCCGTATTTTTCAAGATTGTTAAAATCAAGTTCCGCCTTCTTCTCTTCCTCCGCCGACTCCAAAAGGGCTTCCTTCTCTTTATACAGCTCTACGAACTGTGATTCAAAAAACAGCCGTTTCATCTCATATTGGATGGAATCCGTATAATGACGCCCGTCGCTGGTTTCCCACACAAGCCTTGAAGACTTATGATACAGAATCACCTGCGCGCCCTCCTCAGAATAAGCAACTCTCTGGCTGATATTTCCATTCTTCTCAAGTACAAGTACATATTGGATATTAGGCGCTTTTGTTTTTACATGATACGCGTTTGAAATATCATAAATCGCCTTCATCCGCTCCATATTATTATCCGGTTCGCTGCAGAACCGCTTATAAATAATCCTAAGATTCTCGTTGATATGGCGTTTTATAAGCTGATCCCATGCAAATACGCGGATTCGGTCCCGATAGCTCTTAAAAAGCTCGCTGTTTTCATCCTCATAGGTAAGAATATTGGCATATAGCAGCGCCGTTTTCTTATAATCCAGCGAATTACCGTGTACAAAATAGAGAATCACGCTTCTTGGAAGCGGTCCCCGGGTTCTTATCTCATCTGCCGACATCATATAATGCTCATAGAGACGGGCTATTTTAAGTTCCATATCAATGGCCTTCTGATACCACGGAAAATACTCTTTTCCCGCCTTATTTCCTTTAATCAAAAGCGTGCATACCGCTGATAAAATCATAGGCTCGTCATACAGCTTATAAGCTCTTACCAAAATCTGATGTAATGTTTTGTTATATACTTTCTCCTGGCTGGCAAGATTTGCCGTGTAAAGCGCAAGCTCCTTAGTAATAATGCGGTACTTCGTTGCAAAGTCCAGTATCTTAAGCTCAAATTCTCCCAGCTTCTTCAATAGACCGCTTTTCTCCTGATAGCAGATATACGCCTCTATGTAAAGAAGCGTCTGTGCCGTCCCATTCAGAAACTGCTGCTGCAGCACCTGAAGCCTGTCGCTGTAATCCCGGTACTTCGGATCTATATTGATCAACATGCATAACAGCCGCCATGAATACGGGTGTTTCCCATAGACCTTGTTCAGTTCTTCCACCACCCGTTTCACATGCGCCTCATCTTTGCGGAGCATGGCGGTAAGAAATAGGTAGTAAGCGCCTGCCTCTGCCTTTTTCCCCATGGAAAACCTGCCGTGGCTGTAATTTTCCAAAATCCATTTTGCTTCCTCGTTTCTGCCTCCGCGGAGAAAAATATGAGCCATCAACAGTTCATACATTTCATTCTTCGGCGCAAGATCCCGAAGCTCTTTCACAGTTGCAACCGCCCGGTTTGTCCATGTATTCAATTTCAATTTACCGGAAATACACGCCATATAACTTTTCAAAAGCCCGCCGAACAAAAGCGCCTCTTCCCCGTGTCTGTCTGTATGGCGGCTTCCCTGATGCACGGTCACCGGATAGTTAATTTTCTCGTATGGAGTTTCTACAATAATCTGCCCGAAATTATAGCCTGCATGAAGACCCTCCATGTCTACCAAATATTCCAAATAGTAATTGGTCCCCACGAAATCATCTGTGGTGATCTCATTTTTATCCACTTTCAGAAAATCCCCGTCCGTATGTATTGTAATCGGAAGATATCCCCATGTATTTTTTGTAATTATCACCGACTCTTTGGTCGTTTCCAAACGATGAGAAAGCTTCGCCTCCTCCTCTGAGAAAAGCAGATAGATTCTCTCCTTCTGCTTCGTTCCCACAAGAAATTCCTCCAGCGCCTGCTCATCCAACGACCATTTCCTCATATTGCTGTACAGCGATGTAATCCTTGAATCTTCATATTTTAAAAGCTCGGTAAACTTTTTGGAACGGAATAGCTTCCGCGCTTCGCCGAAATCCGTTATCGACAGTTTTTTAAAGTCCTTCATATTTTGGATTTTTCCGTAATCCGTCATTACAAACGGCTTTTCTACAACTGCGGTAAAGGAAATCTCATATTCGCCGCAATTGCACACGATAGAGAATTTCCCCTCCTCCACATCTCCCGGAACCATTCCTTTTCCGTCGAATGTATAATGAATCTCTACCTGGTTTCCTTCAAATCCCTGCTCTTTACAGCGCACACGAAAAGAAGACGGATATACAAGTCCTCTGATTTCCCCGTCAAGCTTATTTTGTAAGGTAAAGCTTCCCTCATATATTTCACCTTCGCCGATTCTCATTACAATTCTGGTCTCTGAAAACTCAATATCCGGCTGTGTAAATTCAAAATCCCCTTTTGAGATTCTCTTAATCTTGTTCTTCATATATCCACCTGCTGCTCACTCATTAATATATTATACCATTTCCGCTCTAGTAAAGGCAAGTTTACCTGACGAACAAATATGCCATATAAGCTAAATATGTTGCCGTCATGCAGGCGCCCGCACTCCTCGTCACCTTCCTTGTCCTGCAGATCGGGATAAAATACACTGCCGATACAATGATAAGTATGGCAATATCATATAGATATGTGTTTGCCACCTGCATCGGAAG
>CANAZK010000153.1 GCA_947366105.1 uncultured Lachnospiraceae bacterium
TGTTCGCCGAAGGAAAGCGCTAAAGAGCAGATTAAGGAGCAGGCGGGAGCAGCGGAGACGAGTACGGAGCTGGAGGTGCATTTTTTGGATGTGGGGCAGGGAGACTGCACCCTTATTAAAACAGGGGAACATGCCATGCTCATAGACGCGGGAAATAATGACAAGGGGACGCTGGTACAGAAATATCTTATGAGCCAGGGAGTTACACATTTGGACTACATCATAGGAACGCATCCTGACGCGGATCATATCGGAGGTCTTGACGTTGTAATTTATAAATTTGAGAGCGATGAGATACTGATGCCGAATGTAAGCAAGGACACAAAAACTTATGAGGACGTGATTGATTCGGCGGAGGCAAGGCATGAGAAAATTACGGCTCCGGAGGCGGGAGAGACGTACGCTCTCGGTGAGGCGGAATTTACTATTATTGCCCCGAACATGTCTGATTATGAGAATACGAATGATTATTCAATTGCGCTGCTTCTGACTCATGGAGAGAATAAATTCCTGTTTGCAGGGGACGCGGAAGAGGAATCTGAGGAGGAGATGCTTAACGGCGCCGCAGACTTGGAGGCGGATGTATATAAAGTAAGTCACCATGGAAGCAGGACGGCGACAACAGAAGAATTCCTTCAGGAGGTGGAGCCGGAATATGCCGTGATCAGCTGTGGGGAAGGCAATTCGTACGGGCATCCTCATGTTGAAGTATTGGAGCGGCTTCAGGAAGAGGATGTGGAAATATTCCGTACTGACGAGCAGGGGACTATTGTGGCCGTTTCCGACGGGACAAGCATCCGGTGGAATATGCCGGCGTTAGAAGAGGAAGCAGGAGAGCCAAAAGAAGTTGCTGCTTCAGATAAAGAACAGGCAGAGGAGATAAAAGAAACTTACATAGTGAACAAAAATACGAAAAAATTCCATGATTTATCCTGTCCGCTTGCGGAGACGATGAAAGAAAGCAACAGGGAGGACAGAGAGGCGACAAGGGAAGAATTGGAAAACGAAGGGTATTCTCCATGTAAAAAATGTTTAGATTTCTAGAAAAGGGAAAAGGCGCACGGTTTGTGCGCCTTAGTTATTGACCTGAAAGTTCGTCAAGTGATTTAAAAGAATAACCCATTTCTTCCCATTTGGTCAGCAGTTCATCCAATATCTTTCCGTTTGTGGAAGAAGTACTGTGCAGAAGCACAATTGCCCCGGGGTGAATCCGTCCGAGCAGTTTGTCAAAGGCTTCTTCTTTCGTAGGTTGTTTATCTTCATACCAGTCCACATAGGCAAGACTCCAAAAGAATGTTTTGTAACCCATGTCTTTTGCCATCTGCAGATTAGACTCGCTGTATTTTCCCTGAGGAGGACGGTAAAACTTTGTCATCTCTTTACCTGTTATCTCCTTATACTGATTCTCCACATCTGTCATCTCTTTTGCAAAGGCTTCTTTCGTGGAAATCTTTGACATATCAGGATGGTTATATGTATGGTTACCCACAATGTGCCCTTCTTCGGTCATACGTTTTACGAGCTCTGGGCTGGTATTCAGATAATTTCCGACGACAAAAAATGTAGCGGGAACTTTGTGCTTTTTCAAAGCATCCAAAATTGCCGGAGTATTTCCGTTTTCAAATCCTGCGTCAAAGGTAAGGTAGATTACTTTCTCATCGGTAGCATCTGCATAGTATGCGTCGTATTTTTTCAGCTCTTCTGCGGAAGCATTGGCAACCGGTGATTTCCCTTCTTCTTGGAAACTGAGTCCCCAGTTTCCTTCCGCGGAGGTGGGAACAGCTTCCTTTGGCACGCAGATATCGACAAGCTTTGCGGTGAAATGTCCTGCAAAGAAAGCGAAAACAAATATAACAATAATTCCGGCAATCTTTTTATAACTTATTTTTGGCAAAATGCAGACTCCTAAAATATATTTACTATAAATATATAGAAGTCTGCGGCAAAATATGTTAATCATATAGTGTTTTCAGAGCAGCTGCCTGCACACAGACGTCAATGTTTCGTAAAACATCGGATATGATACATCTACACAGTGGCTGTTTATAATTTCGGTTTCCCCTTCGGCGGCAAGCCCTGCAATAGAAAACGCCATTGCAATTCTATGATCTAAATAACTGTGAAGCTTCGCGCCGTGAAGCGATTCTTTTCCGTTTATAATCATACCGTCGTCTGTCGGGGCGACGTCTGCTCCCATTTTTTTCAGGTTCGATGTGACAGTTTCAATCCGGTCTGTTTCTTTCACCTTTAATTCGGCGGCATTGCGGATTATGGTTGTTCCTTCGGCGAATGCGGCAAGGACGGCTATTATTGGAATTTCATCGATTAAAGTTGGTATAATCGAGCCTTCTATGACGGTTCCCCGCAGCCTGCTTGTACGGACGAGCAGATCGGCAGTCGGTTCCCCGCCGGAAGTTTTTTCGTTTAAAAATGTAATATCGCCTCCCATATCCTGACAGACTTTGATAATTCCGGCGCGGGTAGGATTAATTCCTACATTCTGAATCAGAAGTTCGGAGTTCTGAATCAGAAGCCCGGCGGCGATGAAATATGCGGCAGAGGAAATATCCCCCGGCACCACGATTTTCTGCCCCACAAGGTGCGAGGAAGGAAGAATGGAGGCGGTTGCACTTACGTTGTCCTTCTCATACTCAGAACGTATATCTGCGCCGAAGCTTTGGAGCATAAGCTCCGTATGATTGCGGGAAAGCGCAGGTTCCGTCACCCTTGTCATTCCGTCTGCATAAAGACCTGCCAACAGGATAGCTGACTTTACCTGCGCGGACGCTGTTTTGGAATGATAATGAAGCCCGTGAAGTTTTCCGGGTTTGATGATAAGAGGGGCGCAGTTGTTGCCCCTTATACTTTTAATATTTGCACCCATGAGAGAAAGCGGCGTAATGATTCGCCCCATTGGTCTGGAATTCAGGGAGTCGTCTCCGGATAGCGTAGTTTGGAAAGTCTGTCCGGATAGGATTCCAGAGATAAGGCGTGTTGTTGTTCCGCTGTTCATGGTATTTAATGTGGAAGAGGGCTCTTTCAATCCGTAAAGTCCCTTTCCGTTGATAAGAATTTTCTCAGGGGAGTTCTCAATCTCAATACCCATTTTTCTAAAACAGTCTATCGTTGCCAGACAGTCGGCTCCCTGAAGAAAATTAGTGATTTCGGTTGTGCCGTCTGCAAGGGAACCGAACATTACTGCCCGGTGTGAGATGGATTTGTCTCCCGGTATGACGACAATTCCCTGGAGACCGGATGTTTTTTTAATAATCATTGTTATACCCCTTTCTTAACGTTTGTAAACGATATATCTGTATCGCTGAAGAAGTTTGGCCGCCTGGCAGGAGGAATTCTCGTCATAGAATTCAATGCGCAGAACGCCTTCTTCAAATTCCCGGTTGTGGACAATACCGATATTCTTAAGGCTTAAATTGTTGGCGGCAAGTATCGTTGCAATGGCCGCGATTCCTCCGGTTTCGTCCACAATATCACAGTAAACCGCAAATGCTTTCTTAATCGGTCCTGCGGAACTCTCGGGAATGGAGCCCCGGTAATTTTTCGAGGCTTCAAACAAATCATAGATAGACTGTTCGCGGGCGTCGTCAATATATGCTTTCGCCTGTTCCAGAGACTGAATATATGCCCCTAAAATCGTGGAAATATTTTCTTTGTTTTTGAGGCAGATGTGCTGCCACATGGCCGGCGAGGACGAAGCAATACGTGTGATATCTTTAAATCCTCCGGCGGCAAGCTGCTTCATCAGTTCGTCCTTCGTATCTGTATCTTTTACAAAGTTTACCAGTGTAGCGGCAATTATGTGAGGCAGATGGCTTATGGTTCCGGTGACATAATCGTGTTCTTTGTAGTCGAGTACAACCGGAAGCGCCCTCAGCGATTCTATAAATGCGGTATAAGTTTCCAGCTTTTCCTTGGAGACACTGGAGGTGGGAGTAATGATATAGTAAGCATTTTCAATAAGCATGGCTTTCGCATTGCTGAATCCGCTTTTTTCGGAACCCGCCATCGGGTGTCCGCCGATAAAATATTCTTCCATACCCAGGGAGATTACTTCTTCGTGGATAGAAGTCTTAACGCTTCCCACATCGGTAATGATTAATCCCGGGTGGAAAAATCGTTGGAGCTGTTTTAAATATGCTGTGTTAAATGCCACCGGCGCACAGAGAAAAATATAGTCGCAGTGCATAAAACTGTCGTCAATTGAAGAGGAGACAACATCTGCAACGGATTCTCTGGCGGCAAGGGCAAGCGTTTCTTTATTTTTGTCAAAGGCGGCTATTTCGGTATCAGGATAGTACTGGCGGATTGCTTTTGCAATGGAGCCGCCAATAAGCCCAAGCCCGATAAAGCCTATTTTTGAAGGAGATTTCATAAGGCTGTGTCCTTTCTTAATAATGTTTGTCAATGGCTGTATTTTAAGTCATACTTCGGAATCTGTCAATACTATGCTACTTTAAAGTGCGGAAGTAAATTGTATAATGTTGATAAAAGAGTTGTAATGTTGTCAAGTTTTTAGTACAATATATACATTAGAATTTGAGTAATAAGGAGGCGGCAAATCAAATGAAAGTTTACAGAACAGATGAGATTAGAAACGTAGTCCTTTTAGGACACGGCGGAAGCGGAAAGACCAGCTTGGTGGAGGCAATGGCTTATGTATCGGGCGCAACTAGCCGTATGGGTAAGATCAGCGATCACAATACAATCAGTGACTTTGATAAAGAGGAGCAGAAACGGGAATTCTCAATCAGCACGACATTAACTCCGATTGAATGGGAGAAAGCGAAGATTAACGTGCTTGACACACCGGGATATTTCGACTTTGTAGGCGAGGTAGAGGAAGCGGTAAGCGCGGCAGACGCAGCGGTTATTGCAGTATCGGGAAAAGCCGGCGTGGAAGTCGGAACAGAGAAGGCGTGGGAATTATGCGATAAATATAATCTGCCCCGCATGATTTATGTTACAGAGATGGATATGGATGACGCAAGTTTCCGTGGGGTTGTGCAGCAGCTTACAGAGAGATATGGCAAGAAGATTGCGCCTCATTTCCAGCCGATTCGTGAAAATGAGAAATTAGTCGGATATGTAAATGTAATTAAGAATGCGGGAAGAAGATACACGGATGTAGGAAAGCGCGAGGAGTGTGATATTCCTGATTACTGTCTTCCAAATCTGCAGATTTTGAGGGACGCGCTTATGGAAGCAGTTGCCGAGACAAGCGAGGACTTTATGGAGAGGTACTTTGAAGGAGAGGAATTCTCAGTAGAGGAAATCAGAGCGGCAATGCGTATGCAGGTTATGGACGGAAGTATTGTTCCGGTAGCTATGGGTTCTAATATTCAGGCTCAGGGCGTTGCCAATCTGTTATCTGATATCGTGCGTTTCTTCCCAAGTCCTGATAAGAGAGAGTGCGCCGGATTCAACAGAAAGACAAACGAGATTTTTGAGGCTAATTATAACTTTGCAAAAGCAAAATCAGCATATGTATTTAAGACAATGATAGATCCGTTTATCGGAAAGTATTCATTTGTCAAAGTATGCTCGGGCGTATTAAAGGGTGATGATGTTTTATACAATGCTGTGGCAGAGACAGAGGAAAAGCCTGGCAAACTGTATGTGATGAGCGGCAACAAACCGATTGAAGTAGAAGAGCTTCATGCGGGCGACATTGGCGCAATTGCGAAATTAAATGCAACAAAGACGGGAGATACGCTTTCAACAAAGAATACTCCGGTTATGTTCGGTAAGACAGAATATTCTGCGCCGTATACATATATGAAATATGTGGTTAAGACTAAAGGCGACGAGGATAAGGTATCCCAGGCCCTTGCAAGAATGATGGCTGAGGATGTGACAATGAAGGTGGTAAATGACAGTGAGAACCGCCAGACATTGTTATACGGTATGGGCGACCAGCACTTAGAAGTTATCGTGAGCAAGCTTGCGGCGCGTTATAAAGTAGACGTTCAGCTTGAGACTCCGAAAGTGGCATTCCGTGAGACTATCAGAAAGAATTCCGACGTTGATACAAAATACAAGAAACAGTCGGGCGGACATGGACAGTATGGTCATGTTAAAATGAGGTTTGAGCCTTCCGGAGATTTGGAAACGCCGTATGTATTTGAAGAATGCGTAGTCGGCGGAGCGGTTCCGAAGAACTATTTCCCGGCAGTGGAGAAGGGTCTTCAGGATTCCGTTGT
>CANAZK010000154.1 GCA_947366105.1 uncultured Lachnospiraceae bacterium
TGCTCTTCCGATCTGCTGTAATGCACGCATGGGAAGCAATCGAACAATCCTTGTCTTTTATCGAGGAACACCTGGCTGAAGAAATTTCGACGGAGGAGTTGGCAAACACTGTCGGCCTGTCCCCTTTTTATTTCCAGCGCTTGTTCAAGCGATTGGTGAATAAATCGGTGCAGGAATATGTGAAGCTCCGCCGCTTGGCAAGGGTAATCAAGAATCTGGGGGGCTCCGAGCGGAGAATTCTTGACGTTGCCTTGGACTACGGCTTTTCCAACCACGCAAATTTTACGCGGGCGTTCAAGGAAACATATGGGATCACACCCGAAGACTACAGGAGGGATTTACCAATGCTCAACACATTTGAAAAGCCGGAAGTTTCCATGAATTACGCCCTGGTTGACGAAGGAGTTCCGCTGGTAGTGGGAGATATCGTTTTGGAAATTCAGAGAAAGTTGGTGCAGGCCCCGGAGACCTACCTTGGTCTGGAGACCGAAGTTCGTATTTCTGAGCAGGTTCCGGCTGGCGAAAGCACCGGCGTGGATGCGCCGGGTCAGCTTTGGAAACGGTATCACACAGAGAAGGTCGCAATTTTGTCTGCCCTTGATACCGGCGTGGAAATGGGAATGTCCCATACGGAAGATCCTACGCAGGGCCTTTTCACCTATTTTGCGGGTGGCCTTGCTAAAAATGTACCGGGCCAGTTGCAGGACGGCTTTGTAAAGAAAGAACTTCCCGCAGGCGAATACATCGTTTGCAAAATTGAAGCAGAAAAATTTGAGGATTTGGTAACGGTTTCTTTGGATCAGGCCAGCAAGTATCTTTTTGGCACATGGCTGCCGCACCACAACCTGGCCACGGAACCCTTCTCTGCGGAAAAGTATTACCGGG
Source organism: uncultured Lachnospiraceae bacterium (assembly GCA_947366105.1). Taxonomy (GTDB): domain Bacteria; phylum Bacillota; class Clostridia; order Lachnospirales; family Lachnospiraceae; genus Faecalimonas. The sequence goes on from CANAZK010000154.1 coordinate 886, forward strand.
ATGCAGAGGACATGGCCTACATGGAAATTTGGGTCAAGCCTTTGCCACTGGATAGTCGCGTTTAAGGAGCGAGATTAGGATGGATTGGAATATGCTCTATTCAGATGTAACGCCGCCAACGTGGGAGCAGGTCACAGAGTATATTGGCAGCCCGTTATGGGCGGACTTCAATGAGCGTATCCAGTCCGCCTACCAGATCAAGCCCTGCATGGAACACAGCCGCTGTTCCATGCAGGCTGGCTGGAATATTAAGTACAAAAAGAGCGGAAAGTCCCTTTGTACGCTCTATCCAATGGAAGGCTATTTTATCGCCCTCGTGGTCATAGGAAGTCATGAACTTGCAGAGGCAGAACTTCTCGTGCCTTTATGCTCCGGCTATGTACAAACGGTATTCAACAGCACAAAGAGCGGAAATGGACAGAAGTGGCTGATGCTGGATGTGCGGGATGGAGAAACCGCAGAGGATATATTCAGCCTCATCAATCTTCGGAAACGTATATCATCATAAAGAAAACATTGTAGCCTGTGCTTATAGACAGGGGGCAACATCAAGTTGCTTGTGCGTCTCTATGTGAAAGCCTATAATGGATACGGAGGTTTATATCTATGGAAACGAGAAACACGATTTTAAAGTTGCGAAAACATTTGAACCTATCTCAAAATGAATTTGCCGAAAAGCTATCGGTCACACGGCAGGCTGTTTCCCGCTGGGAAAACGGGGAAACTGTACCAAACATTGATACATTGAAGCTCATTGCTGAAACTTTTGATGTGTCGGTGGATTTTCTTCTGGGCTGTGCCATCGGGCAGTGCCAGAGTTGCGGAATGCTCTTAGTAAAGAGCGGCGACAAAGGGACAGAGAGCGATGGGCGCAAATCAGAGGAATACTGTGTCTTTTGCTACCAGCACGGACAATTTACACAAGATATTTCTATCGAGGAACTGATTGAACGTAATTTGCAGGATTTAGATAGTTGGAATCAAGAAAACGGTTTGCATTTAACAGAGCAAGAGGCAAGAGCCGAACTGCAAAAATTCTTACCAACGTTAAAGCGTTGGCGGACAAAGGATGGTGAGGAAGAAAAGTAAACCATTATCTCACCGAAGTGAGGACATAAAGTTTCCAAGGAGCTGATACTATGAAATTCACTTGTATGGTTATTTCTGTGTCTGACATAAATGCGGCAAGAAAATTCTATGAGGATTTGTTTGGATTAGTGGTGTTTCAGGATTACGGAAGAAACATCGCTTTTACCTGTGGTCTGGCATTGCAACAGGATTTTGACTGGCTTGTGAATCTGCCAAAAGAAAAGATATTAAAGAAATCCAATAATGCGGAGATCGTCTTTGAGGAACAGGACTTTGATGGTTTCCTGGACAAACTGAATAAGCACCCCGGCATTGAGCGTCTGGGTGAGGTTGTTGAGCATAGCTGGGGCCAGCGGGTGATCCGATTCTACGATTTGGACGGACACATCATTGAGGTTGGCGAGGATATGAAAATGGTGATAAAGCGTTTTCTTGATTCCGGCATGACCATGGAAGAGGTTTCTGTGAAAATGGACGCTTCTATTGAGGATTTGACAAAACTTCTAAATAGCCAGTATATGATGGACGAATAAACAAATCTAAATTTGTGGAGGAAAAAGATAATGGCAAAAGAAAAAGGTTCATTCAAAGAATTTCTATCGGCAATCGCGCCAGAACACCAAGCGTTTGTCGAGAAACTTAATACGAAACTTATTGAGCAGGGCTGTGACCTTGTAATAAAGGAAGCAAAAAGCGGCTACACCGCTTCATACCAACTAGAGAAGAAAACAGTAATGAATTGGGTGTTTCGCAAGACAGGTGTTTTTGCACGGATTTACGGAGACAATGCTGGCAAGTATGAGGATATAATCGCTTCGCTTCCTGCTGATATGCAAAAGAAAATGACTACTTCTCGTGACTGCAAGAGACTGATTGACCCTAATGCCTGTAGTGATACCTGTGTGAAAGGTTTTGTTTATGCCTTGAATGGCGACACACATAAAAAATGCCGTAATGACGGAATGTTCTTTCTACTGACAAATGAAACAGCGGAGCATATAGCTAGGCTGGTCTGTGCAGAGGTTAATGTGCGTAAGTCAGCTTTATAACGACAGAAAAGTTAAGACCAATAAATCCCAGTTTATAGAATTGAACAGATCGGAATTGATGGAGGAATTAACAATGAACAGATATGAAGAAGGAATGAAATTAATCGAAGAAAGTTGTGGCAACAGAAAAGATAATACCATTGCACTCTCAACTATTGCTACGGGATCGGGGGCTGATGGATTTCCTCGCCCTAGTGTCCGTGATGTAAGTGCTTATTATGAAGATGGCGTGTTTTATGTCACAACGTCAGCAAAATCAAATAAAATGCAGCAAATAGCTCATAACAAAGAGGTTGCGTTTTCGGTTTGCTTTGAGGGGATATACGGACATGGAATTGGAGAAAACCTCGGATGGGTTTTGGAACCCCAAAACGCTGTCCTAAGAACGAAACTCCGTGAAGTATTTGCAGACTGGTACGATGATGCAAATAATGAGCAGGATGAAAACTGTGTTATTTTGGAAATCCGTATTACAAGTGCAACGATATTTAGAGACCACGGTGCTGTGCGTTATAAGTTGGACCTTGTAAATAAGGTGGAGGTTGAATAGTAGATCTGTAGAATGGTGGACTAACAAACAAATCGAGAGTTAAGGAAGGGAAAGAATGAAACGAGAATTAGGAATCGCAAGGTGTGGGCTTGCCTGTTGCCTGTGTTCAGAAAATGAAAAATGCAATGGCTGCTATTCGGATAACTGTCCTGACTACACCCAATGCGAAAACAGAAAATGCTCCATGGAAAAGAAACTTCCAGGCTGTTATGCCTGTGAAATGGATTGTAAAAGAGGTTTGATGAATAAAATCAAGCCATATGGATTTACATTATTTATAAAAAGATATGGGATAGAGAATCTTCTTGATTGCCTTGAAGAAAATGAAAAGAGAGGAATCCTGTATCATCGTAAAGGAATTATTGGCGATTATGATGATTTTGACGATGTGGAAAAGTTGATAGAATTTATTAAGACAGGGAAAAATTAGGATTTTTAGGAGGTACATAACCATGAGAAATATGATTGCATACTGTGGGCTGGATTGTGAAAAATGCGACGCATATCTCGCAACAATCAATGACGACCAGGCGTTACGTGAGAAAACTGCAAAACTATGGGCCGAGTTAAATAATGCTCCCATTCTGCCTGAACATATCAACTGTGAAGGCTGTCGCGTTGATGGGATTAAAACTGTACACTGCGATAGTCTTTGCGGTATTCGTCAATGTGCATTGAAACAGGGTGTGGCAACTTGTGGCGACTGCCCAGACCTGGAAAAATGTCAAACGGTTGGAATGATTATCTCAAATAACCCCGACGCTTTAAAAAATCTGAAGGGATAGATTACATACCAGTTTGACAACATACTGATTTTGGTGATGAAAACACTATCATTCTATGTGTGGAATTAACAGGTGGCCTGTTGTTTTCACATAGGACAAGGTATGAGTTTTAGCCGTTCAAATTCTGTTGGTTTAAGAATCATCACTATTTTTGCACTTTAGGAGATGCCATGAAAGGATTTAACCGGCCAAACCAATTATTTTCCCTCTGCGGTTTGAACTGTGGACTTTGTCCTATGTTCTTGAACAAGAACTGTCCTGGCTGCGGCGGCGGTGAAGGGAATCAGTCCTGCAAAATTGCAAGATGCAGTTTGGAGCATGACGGGGTTGAATACTGTTTTCAATGCAGTGAATACCCCTGTGAGAAATACGAACATATTGATGATTTCGATTCCTTTATTACACACCAGAGTCGAAAGGCTGATTTAGAAAAAGCGCGTTGCTTTGGGATTGAAGCATATAACGTGGAACAGGTGGAGAAAGCAAAAATTCTGGACTTTCTTCTGTCCAACTATAATGATGGCCGCAAAAAGACGCTTTTTTGTGTAACGGTCAACCTTTTAGACTTGCAAGACCTGAAAGCAGCACTTTTGGCAATTGAGTGTAAACCTGATATGAAAACACTAACGCTCAAAGAGAAAAGTGCGTTTGTAGAGAATCTTCTTCAGACTGCGGCATCAAATAAGAACATCGAGCTAAAACTGCACAAGAAAAAATAAAAGTCTGAGTGTACCACAATTACAAAATCACACGCTTGATATGTATTTGTCTTTATACCAATATGTTTTTAAAGAAAAGCGAATGCAAGTTAATACAAAAAAGCAGCTAGAATAAAAATCTAAGGAGAGAAAAATGAAATTCAAAGTAACAAGAATACTCGCATTTGTTATGACTCTTATGCTGTTATCTTTAGTAGCTTGTTCTAACAAACCCAAACAGAATGATGCAGCTACAGACTCAGTACTCTCGGACCCAGAAGCAATGATCTCCACAAAATCATCACAATCTCCCAATAGTGCAGCACCAGGAAATGCCTCGTCATTGGCTCAGTTTGCAGATGTTCGCGGTGGTTTTTTTACAGGAGATAACGTGCTATCACCAAGTGAGTATAAGGCCGAGGATATATACACATATCAATTCAACGAGCATACTGTTTTTACAGGTAATGAAACACTTCAGCAAGAAATTATGGAAAATGGCAAAAACCCCGGACTTGGCATACGCGCTTTGCATGGGCAGGGTATCACTGGCGAAGGTGTATCAGTTGCAATTATTGACGAGGCTATTTTTTTAGAACCGCCTGAGTTTTCAGACAGAATTGTGGATTACTATGAATGTTATGATGTACAGTCACAGGGGGGGATGCACGGCAATGCCGTTATCAGCATATTGGCAGGAAGAACCTGCGGCGTTGCTCCTGGCGTGAAGGTTTATTATGTCGCAGTTCCTTCGGGGTTTTCTGATTCGGCTTATTGGGCGGACGGCCTAAATTGGATTATAGATAAGAATGAATCCCTACCGGAAAAGGATAAAATACGTGTAGTTTCGGTATCTGCAAATCT
>CANAZK010000155.1 GCA_947366105.1 uncultured Lachnospiraceae bacterium
CATCCCCGATTCGATTACGCAACTCTAACTTTGTACATGCAATCTTACTCTGCCCTTCTTTATACAGATAAAAATCTTTTCCAATCCTTCGCCCATCTGTCAGACAGAAATACCATGATTCTAATTTCTTATTTTTTCTAGCTCTCATGCCAATTCCAAGCGTCAGAAATTCATCACTCTTCACCCGTTTCAATTCCATATACAGATATCCTGTCCGCTCTTCACGGTCATCGTTTTCTTCCAAAAGATAATTCTCCATTTTACGTGCCCTGGAGCCAAACGGATCCAAACGCTCCGGCCGCATATTGCCATCCAAAAGAAGCGGAATAAAACTCTGCATCGTAACCGATTTCCCGGAACCATTTGCACCCCTTAAAAGCATTCTTCCATCCAAAAAATAAAATTCTTCGTCGTCATAATACCAAAAATCCAAAAGCCCCACTCTGTGTATCTGCCATTTACTGTTCATCTTTTCCTCCGTTCCCCAGGAACTCTTTCGGATAACACCCTGTAATCTTTCCAACCACTGTACAAATTCTGATTACTTCCTTCTCTACAATAATCATTCCGAGTTCCACCATATAATCTTGTACACTTTCACAAAATTCCCCTGTTGTCATCTCACGATAAGTCTTTATAAAACCGTTACCATATTGCTCTTTGCAGCATTCAAGAATCTCTCTGAAAGATTCCCTTGGAAGCCCTATATGCTCGTCCGCTCTCAGCTCAATTCTTCCCTGCTGTATCCATTGGGAAATAATGCCATGAACTAAAAGCACAATATCTGACAATGTATTTTCTTCCGGAAAACATCGTCCCATACGGCACTCCTCACCCAGCACTAAAAAGGCGCTAGTCCGATGCACGTGCAGTTCACAGTCAAAAAGTTCTGATAATTCCCCACGAATCATATTACGATAATTCCTCACATAGGCGAAATCTTCTTCTGTCTCAGGACTCTTATACATTCCCATCGTCATTAAAAGTTTGCGATAAACTCTCTGTCTCCGGACAATTCCTCTATCCTCATTTATATCAATCCATTCCTGCTTTTCAAAATCCTCCGGACAGGTATATCCCATAATATCCTGCGTGAAATTCTTCATAAAATATCTAGAAACACCTGTATTTTCATAGAGCACTTCGCTGGCGTCATCTTTTGCAAAGCCTTCTTCATTTCCGTCATTCAAGTTCAAAATCCCACAACTCACACAATATTTGATGACTTTGATCAAATGTCTCCGATACCGATATATTGTCCAGTCAATCTGTTCCTCCCTGTATTGTCCCTGTACATATTCCGTAAGTTCCGAAAGTACGAATTGTTCTTCCGCCTCTTTTTCTTCCAAAAACATCAAAATCATACAAAAGAAGATATACTCTATTTTCTGTGAAAACTCCTGAATTCCCATCCAGTTTTCCGGCGTTGCCGGCATTTTCTCTACCTTTACAAGATAGGGATTCACAATTACCTGATACCCCAGTTTCTCCATTAAGAATTTCTTTACTGTTCCCAGTTCATCTTTAATCTGATAATACAGTTCCCTGTCCCGGCTCTTTAAAATCCACCGCCGTTCCAACAAAATTTCCAGTGTTCTCATGACATCTCCTCAAATACAATCGTATATGCCGGCATCTGCAGATTTCCATCCGGCGATTTTAAAATACAGATTTCCTCCGAATCTGACCGTTCCACATGGTAAACTTGTCCGTCCTCTGTTTTTCCCCGAAGACTTTTATTCTCCAACGCCTTGGAAAGCCATGTTAAAAACACGTCTCTTACATGCGGCTCAATCTCCGGAAGCTCCGCAAACTCCAGTCGGTTGTTCTGAATATAACTTTTTAAAAGCCGCCGCTCTTCCTCCAACCGCTGTATCGTGGCAATCCGCAGTTCTTCTTTTTCTTTCGAACGGTCGATAATCCCTCTTCGCTTTGCCTTTTCTTTATATGTACGTACTCTCGGCGTTACAGTTACGACATATGGCTCCTCCTCAAATACACCGCTGTTAATACTCTCTGTCTGGCGCCCCGGAAGTCCCTTCAGATGCAGTGGTTTCTCAATTCCAAATACAGATGCTGCCAGCCTGTGCGCCTCATAAATATCCTTACATTTTGAAAACATCACTGCAACCTTATGATATTCTTCCCTGCGATTCGCACCACTGTTGCTCATTTCACTGATTCTCGCTGCATACCGCGTAATCTTTCGTATGATTTCATTCGTTGTGTCAAACACTTTCGCCGCTTCGGATTCTTTCCCATCCGTTCCGAAAAACCATTCCTCAAGACTCTGCCAACGCCCTATGACCTTATCTGTAATCAAGTCTTCCCGCACTTCTACATCAATTCTCGGAATAGATAATTCATACTGTATAATCTGAACCAACAACTGCTCCAAAATCTTTTTGTCCAAATTTTTCAGACACTGCTCTATCGATGCTGCATTGCTCTGCAAACTTTTTACAAAACTTCTCAAATACTCCGTCAAACGATCTTTAAATACCAAAAACTCTGTTGTCTTCATCATTTCTTCTGCTTTTACACTATTCAACTCTCGCATATAATCCTGATAATTCTGATTAAGCCGGATAAAATCATTATTCAGATCATTCCACCATGCATAAATACGTTCCTGATCCTTTCCAACTATTTCAGAAATTCCGCCTAAATTAATACGAATTCTCTCCAATAATGTTGGTTCCAGTGAAGAACTTTCAATAAACAGATTTTCTACGCGAATTACCATTCGCTCAATCTCTACCGTAGCCTCAGAAAGCTGATATCGGAATTTTTTATTTTTAAACTCTTCAATCGTGGATACTTTTCTTGTATCTTGAATCGTAACAAGATTCCCCCACAAAGTCAAAGCTGCAAGATCCTGCTGGCACTGCTCCGGTGTATATTCTCTGAAATATGCATCCTCTTTCAGTTCCTCGTATACCTCTTCCTGATACAACCAATATTTTAACTTTTCATATTTCAAATAAAAAAGCCGGATAATCGGGCGATATCTGTCTGTGTTATCCACGTTCAGATATTTTGCCTCTGTCATCGGCTTTCTTATAGTTTCCTGTATTCTCATAGCACACTATGCTCCTCTAAAATCTGAGATATCTAAACTTTTTTCGTCTTTACTCATTATATCAAAATAATTGGCTAAAGAAAAGGCACAATTATTTTACCTGTTCTTTCATGCTACAACGATAAAGTTTTGCGATATTAGATATTATAAGATTTACATTTTCTTCAACAGCCTTTGTTCCATCCGCCCGTATGACAGGACAATTCAAAGACTGAACCCATTCCTCAACATAACCCTCTGTTCTTCCTTCAACCATATCAAAAAATTCCTTCTCTTGTTCGTATAAATCTCCGCCATATAGCATTCTAGCGCCAAATTTTGAAAAAGAACGGTCTCTCACCCGCTGCATCCGAATATTTTTAGGAACTTTAATAAGAACCGCATACTTGTAAAACGGCAGGATATTTTCGCCATAATTTCCCTTCACAGCACTGAACACAAAATTTTCATGTGCTTTGACCCTGTCCAGCAAAAGCTTTTCAACCTCTTCCACACTGCGAGGGGAAGCATAGGTATAGCGAGGGTCTGTTTTAGGGAAAAACAGCTCTTCGTTATCAATAAAATGAAAATTCAATTTCTCCGCCAGCGCTTTTCCCAGCGTACTTTTTCCGGCTCCGTTCAGGCCGCACATAACAATTCCTGTTCCCATAACCTTCTCCTTTAAATCTCACTTAAATTTTTGATTATATCCTGTTTAGCGTCATGATAATAAATCACATGAGCCATTGTATCTTTCACTTCAGAAATACCCAATTGTATTTCCTCTGCCGAACACTCCATTCCCAAAGAACGCTTAACATTATATTCTAACCACTCTAATCTTCCGCAGTTGCTCCAGTAAATGTTTTCCCAGTCTGTCGGAAGACATCCTCCTGCCTCCGCATAAGAACGCAGAAAACAGCGAAATAAATTATAATCTATATGACATTTCTCATATCCCGACCAGCACAATGCTAGTTCATACAATTCAACAAAAGGACTTGAATAGCTAAGGCATTCCAAATCAATAATACGGAAATCCGTTCCTGCCCACAATACATTTTTACTGTCCATGTCATTATGGCAAACAGAAAGAACCGACGGAAGACTTTTGATTGCAATATTTCCGTTATTTTGGCTCTCATAAAGCAGTGAACGATTTTCCATCAGCAAACGATAAAGTTCTTCATTTTGAACAGATAACTGTTCTATATAAAAATCCCAATCAATATGAATCCCACTATGATTATAAGGTTCATCGCGCCTGTCCAGCTCATGAATGTGAGCAAGTACGGTTCCAATCCTGCGGCAATGAAATTCTTTAATGTCTTCACTCTTTAAAGCCTTTCCGTCATAATATTTATACAAATAAAAAAATTGTCCTTCTAAATTTTGCATTTTTTTGTTTCCAAAAGTCAATGCAGACATAACGGGAATTCCTTTTTCTTCCAGCATCAGCTCCAACTTTTCGGCAGTACGATAATTCTCCAACGCTGTTTCTCTTTGCATAATGAAAGGATTTAATAATTTCACCACATACCTGCCCTGAGTCGTAATCAACGAGTACATCTTATGCATAAACCCGCCTTTTAACTTAAGCGGCTGACATTTCAACATCCCTAAATTGTATTGCTGACATATTTTTTGTAATAATTCCAACTCCATATATATATTTTTCACCCCTATCATTGACAGATGCTCTTCCATGATTAAAAAGATATACCATTATCGCACAAAGGCGTTCTATTCCAAATTCTATAAATCAATCCAAAACCTCTGAACTATTTTTCCGTCAACATCTACATCCTTCTCAAATATGCCGCCATTCGCAATTATAGTTTTTGCACTTGCAACATTTTGCGGACTGCAAGTTACCATAACCTTGTCCATCCCTCTCTCCCGGCATTTTTCTAAATTAAGCCTTAGCATTTCTTTAGCATATCCTTTGCCTCTTTCCGATGGACGTACAGAATATCCGATATGACCTCCCCACAGTCCTAATACCGGATGATCAATATGATGTCTCAAATCAATAATTCCAATAATTCTATTATCACTTGACCGGACAGCCAAATATGTATTTGATGTCACAAATCCTTCCGGGCATGTTTCAATTTTCTCCACACTTTTCAATATGTCAAGCCATTCCTCAACCGTTCTGCAACTGCCCAATTTACCACAACCAGCAAAAGCATCATCATCACTTGCTAATAATATTTCCTGCTTGAACTTCATAATATCTTCTGCATAGTCGGCAGAAGGGCTTAGTAATCTTATCTCTTCCATTCTGCTATATCTCCTTAATCACAATCTTTCCTCTATTTCGTGAACCCAGTAACCGAATCAATTTCCATTTTTACCTTCTTAAAATTTTCTTCCAACGTCTCTGCACCATTCAAAACTATATGCCTGCAGCGCAATAGCTTCTGCCATTCATCATGTGCTGCTTTACTTCTCATATCGGCGCTTCCTGTGTCATATTTTCCCGCCCATTCAAGGAATTCCATATGCTGTGTATACATATCACCGCCAGGCATAATTCGTTCGCCGAATTTTTGCTTTTCTCTAGCCTTCAGCCTTTCAATCCTTATCTTAGTATCCGTAACAAGTCTTATTGCCAATGTAAATAGCGGAATCAGCTCATCTCCCCAATCAGTCAAGGAACCTGAGATAACAACATTATCAGCTTCGGAAATATCCTTTTTCATTAAGGCAATCCGTTCCTCCCTGCTTCTCTTAATCGTATATGGCGGATCTGCAGGCAGCCAAAAGTAATCATCAGTATCCATAAGTTTATAACCCAATTCTTC
>CANAZK010000156.1 GCA_947366105.1 uncultured Lachnospiraceae bacterium
CGCTATTGCTTTCCTGCCAGGAAGAAGGGATGATGTCTCAGGAAGCGGATATGAACAGGGAGCATTTTATATTTGAGAAGTCTATCCGTCTTAATGCAGCAAATGAGTCCATGCATGACGAGACGGTTCGCATATCATGGGAGCTTCGTAACGCAAAGGGCGAAGTGCTGCAAGACGGCGGTGAACAGGAGATAAAAATTCCGGCTCTTACAAGCGTTTGGCTTGATAAGGTGGAATTGCCGGATGTGGATATTTTCTCGGAGTATGTAAGTTATAAGATGGTAAAAGACGGGGAAGTGATCTCTGACGGAACCGTCATTTTCTCCTATCCGAAATATTTCCGCTATGAAGATCCTGAGCTTGCCTGCCGGGTAGAGGACGGAGAAATTATCGTTTCGGCAAAAGCCTATGCAAAGAGTGTGGAAATTTTAAATGAAAATGAAGATATCATCCTTTCTGACAATTACTTTGACTTAAACGCGGATGAAAAGAGAGTGAAAGTAGTTTCGGGTAATGTGGATACAATCCGTGTGAGAAGTGTATATGATATAAAATAAAGGTAAAAGGGATAACATCTGATACTTGAAAAAATAAGTGTCAGATGTTATTCTTATTTGAGAAATGGAGGGACGGTGGATTGGAAGCGTATACAAGCTTTGCGTCTGTCTACGATACATTTATGGATAATATTCCATATGAAGAGTGGGGCGCATACCTGAGAGATCTTTTAAAAGAGTACGGAGTATATGACGGGCTTGTTTTGGATTTGGGATGCGGAACAGGAACTATGACAGAGATTTTGGCGGCGGACGGTTATGATATGATCGGCATCGACAATTCAGAGGAGATGCTTGAAATTGCGGCGGAGAAAAAGGAAGGTTCCGGCAGCGATATCCTGTATCTGCTTCAGGATATGAGGGAGTTTGAGCTTTATGGAACGGTAAAGGCGGTTGTAAGCATCTGCGACTCCGTGAATTATATTACGGAGGAGGAAGATTTGGAAGAGGTATTCCGTTTGGTGAACAATTATTTGGATCCGGGTGGGATCTTTATTTTTGATTTTAATACGGTTTATAAGTACAAAGAAGTTATCGGCAGTCAGACCATTGCGGAAAGCAGGGAAGATTGCAGTTTTATATGGGACAATTATTATTATGAGGACGAGGAAATCAATGAATATGAACTGAGTCTGTTTATCAAGGAAAAAGACTCGGAGTTATATAAAAAATATGTAGAAACGCATTTCCAAAAAGCCTATAATTTGGAAACCATCCGCAGGCTGATTGAGCAGTCCGGCTTAGAATTTATCATAGCATACAATGCATTTTCCCGTGAAAAACCAAGTGATGAGAGTGAACGTATTTATGTAATAGCAAGAGAAAGAGGTAAAGTAAATGAATGATTATATAGTAAGAGCAACAGCGGCAAATAATCAGATTCGCGCATTTGCCGCAACGACACGCGGCATGGTGGAGGCAGCGAGGCAGCATCATAATACAAGCCCGATAGCTACGGCGGCGCTTGGGAGACTTCTTACCGGGGGCGCCATGATGGGCAGTATGATGAAGAATGAAGAGGACATGCTCACGATTCAGATTAAATGTGACGGTCCGATTAAGGGGCTTACAGTGACGGCTGATGTAAATGGAAATGTAAAAGGGTATGTGGAAAATCCGGACGTCATGCTTCCTCCGAATAAGCTTGGAAAACTGGACGTGGCGGGAGCGCTGGGGTTAGGAGTGCTCAGCGTTATTAAAGATATGGGACTAAAGGAGCCTTATGTGGGCCAGACCATTCTTAAGACAAGCGAGATTGCGGAGGATTTGACCTATTATTTTGCAACCTCGGAACAGGTGCCGTCCTCCGTGGGATTGGGAGTGCTTATGGAGAAGGACAATACAGTAAGGCAGGCAGGCGGATTCATTGTACAGGTTATGCCGTTTATCGAGGAAAATGTACTGGCAAAGCTGGAGGAAAATATAAGTAAAATTTCTTCTGTGACAGCCATGCTTGATAAGGGCTGTATACCGGAACAGATATTGGAGGAGGTGCTGGAAGGGTTTGACGTGGAATTTACAGATACGCTTTCCACACAGTTTTACTGTAACTGCTCAAAAGAAAGAGTAGAGAAGGCAATTGTAAGTATCGGTAAAAGGGATATTCAGGAAATGATTGATGACGGAAAGGATATTGAAGTCAATTGTCATTTCTGCAATACGCAGTATGCATTTACGGTGGAAGAACTGAAGCAGATTATAAAGAGAAGCAGATAGAAAAATGGAAAAGGAGTAGAAAAGAAATGAAGCAAGGATTTGTAAAAGTTGCGGCTGTAACGCCGGATATGCGTGTGGCAGACGTAGAATATAATACGCAGGAGATCTGTCATATGATTGACAAGGCTTCGTGCCAGGGGGCGAAGGTGATTGTATTTCCGGAGCTGTGTATCACAGGATATACATGCGGAGATTTGTTTTTCCAGGAAGCGCTGCTGAACAGTGCGGAGGAAGCCCTTAAAAATATAGCGCTTTTTACAAAGGGGAAGGATGCGCTTGTGTTTGTCGGGCTTCCGTTTGTGCATGTGGGTAAGCTCTACAATGTGGCGGCGGCCGTACATGGCGGCGAGGTGCTGGGTCTTACGACAAAGACATTTCTGCCGAATTATGATGAATTTTCCGAGATGCGCTATTTCCAGCCGGGACCGACTACGGCTGATTTGGTAGAGTTTGACGGTAAAAAGGTTCCGTTCGGTCCGCAGATTTTATTTGAATGCAGGGAGATTAAAGATTTGGTTGTAGCCGCGGAGATATGCGAGGACGTATGGGCGCCGGTGACGCCCAGCGTTCAGGCGGCAATTCAGGGTGCAACAATTATTGCAAACTGCTCTGCAAGCGATGAAACAATCGGAAAAGAGAGTTATAGAAGAGATTTGATTAAAGGTCAGTCTGTAAAGCTTATCTCGGGGTATGTCTATGCAAGCGCCGGATATGGAGAATCCACGACGGATCTTGTATTCAGCGGACACAATATTATTGCCGAAAAGGGAACGATTCTTGCGGAATCGGAGAGATTTAGAAACGGAATTATCTACAGCGAAATTGATATCAAACGTTTGGCGTGGGAGAGACGCAGAAATACTACATTCCAGATGTCACATTTTCCATATGAAACAGCAAGGGTAAAATTTTCTCTTAAAATGGATGATACAAGGCTTACAAGAAAATTATCACAGACTCCGTTTGTACCTAATACAGAGGAAGAGAGGAGAATGCAGTGTGGGGAGACGTTGATGATTCAGGCAATGGGACTTAAGAAACGTTTGGACCATACAAACTGCAGAAGCGCGGTCATAGGAATTTCGGGCGGGCTTGATTCTACGCTTGCTCTTCTTGTAACAGCGAAAGCATTTGACCTTCTTGGAATCGACAGGAAGAATATCCAAACAGTTACCATGCCTTGTTTTGGAACGACAGGAAGGACATATAGGAACGCACGTCTGCTGGCGGAGAAAATCGGGACGACATTCCGCGATATAAATATCAAAAACGCAGTAGAAATGCATTTGAAAGATATCGGCCATGATATGGATAACCATGATATTACCTATGAGAATGCACAGGCAAGAGAGAGAACCCAGATTCTTATGGATATCGCGAATCAGTCCGGCGGAATGGTAATTGGGACCGGGGACATGTCGGAGCTTGCGCTTGGCTGGGCAACATACAATGGCGACCATATGTCCATGTACGGGGTAAATGCTTCCGTGCCGAAGACATTTATAAAACATGTGGTGAGAGTATATGCGGAAAATTGTGATGAACCGGAATTGAAAGAAGTGCTTTTTGATATATTGGCTACCCCGGTAAGTCCGGAGCTGCTGCCGCCGAAAGACGGTGAAATTGCACAGAAGACGGAAGATTTAGTGGGACCTTATGAACTGCATGATTTTTATCTGTATTATATGCTCCGTTATGGCTATGAACCGGGCAAGATATACAGACTGGCAAAATATGCATTTGAGGGAGATTATGATAAAAAAGAAATTTTAAAATGGCTTAAGAAATTTTATTATCGCTTTTTCTCCCAACAGTTCAAGCGTTCTTGTATGCCGGACGGCCCTCGTGTGACAGGAATTGCTCTTTCGCCGAGAGGAGACTTTAGGATGCCGAGCGACGCATGCGTTGCGGTTTGGATGAAGGAATTGGAGCAATTATAAATTATAAAGGACAGAACAGAAAAAAATCTGCTCTGTCCTTTTAAACAGTTGAGGTGAGGTACTTTTTCTTTCTCGCCTGATGTTTATAATTGAAGTTTCTTGAATAACTCGCCCAAGCTTGTCCCGACTTCTTCCGCTTCCGGGATCTCCACATTCTCCACAATTTCTTCTTCCGGTTCAATCAACGCCTTGATGCTGAGACTGATTTTGCCGTCTTTTACGCCGATAATTTTCACGGTAATATTGTCGCCGATTGTTAAGACGTCGGAAGGCAGCTTAACGCGCTTGTCCGAAATCTGAGAGACGTGCACCAATCCGGAAAGACCGTTGGAGAGACGCACAAATGCACCGTAACTCTGTAAGGACTCTATAACGCCCTCCATAATGCCGCCTATCTCTATTTGGCTCATTTTGCGTGCCATTTCCTGCTTTTCCTTTTCTTTTAGAATCTCACGTGCAGACAAAACAAGTTTGTTTTCCGCTTGATTTACATCAATAACGCGGACTTCAATTTCCTGCAATAGATAAGATTCAATATTGTCCACATAGGAAAGGGAAAGCCGGGAGACGGGAATGAATCCGCGTAAGCCCTCCAAATATACAATAGCCCCGCCGCTTACGATACCTTCTATTTTAACGGTTAAATTTTCCTTTTCGTTCATATAGCGGCTGACAATATTCCATGGATTGGCATTATCAAATTGATCCTCATAATCTGCCATTGATTCTGTCTGTAACATTTCTTCGCTCATAATGCGTCTCCTTCACTTTGTTTTTTTATATTATATCAAGTTGCCGGCGCGACGGCTAGCCCTAAATACGTGAAACCATTACTTTTTTTATTTATATCAAGAAAAAGAATTGTTAATGCTTAATGAATTGTAAATGATTTGGCTAAGGTATAGACACGTGAAAAGATATCTATTATAATTTATGATAACATAAGCATAGTACAGAAAGGCGGAAAGAACGGAGAATGAAACTAAGTTACGAAGAGAAAAGAAAAAAGGTACAAGATTTCCGACCAATCGATGATATATTTTTTGAGGTGTTTGCAAATAATTGTGATGTGTGTCAAGAAATATTAAGAGTAATCTTAGAAGATAAAGAGTTAGAAGTAATAAAAGTAGATGTACAGGAAAATTTCAAAAATCTGATAGGCGTTCTATAAGACTAGATGCTTTGTGTATATTACAAGATGGAACGCGGTGTAATATAGAGGTTCAAAGAGCCGATAGTGATGACCATTTACGCAGGGCACGATATCATGCTTCATGTATTACGGCAAGTCTGACGGATCCAGGAGATGATTTTAGAGATATTCCTACAGTATATGTCGTATATATTTCTGAATTTGACATTTTAAAGAAAGATAGAACCATATACCACATTGACAAAGTAATACGGGAAACAGGAACTGTTATAGATGATGGATTACATGAAATTTTTGTTAATACAAACATAGATGATGGAAGTGATATTGCAGAGCTTATGGGATGTTTTATGCATAAAGAGGTGGATAATCCTAAATTTCCATGTTTTTC
>CANAZK010000157.1 GCA_947366105.1 uncultured Lachnospiraceae bacterium
CCAATTCCTGAGACCCTGCTGCTTCCGCCTCGATTCCTTCTCTGATATAAAGAGTCGTTCCTTCAATCTTGGTCTCAGGACCTCTTTTTACTTCTGTTATTTTAAAATGTTTTCTAACCAAGCTTCTGATTAACTTTGGCTCCTGTTCTTTTGCAGGCGCCGCTCCTTCCGCTCCTACCGGAACGTCTACTGCCTTTGCCGTCCCAGCACCGATTCCCATCGGAAGTTCAATGTGGATATCTTTTCCTTCACCGATATGAATCTTAAGCACTCCGCCGTTTCCGCCGCTGGTTCTTGCCGGCGCCACTGCCTTGTCAGCCGTTGTCTTAACTGCAGGTTCCTCCGCTGCCGCCGCTTCAGAAACCGTCTGTACCGCGTCAATCACGTCGCGCGTAACCGGTGTAAGTGAATCGCATGTTTTTGTAAGCTTCGCTCCCAGCACCTCTTCAATCGTCAAAACACCGTCCAAGCTTAAATATCCGCCGTCTACCATATCATCAAAAAGCGCCGGATCCTCTAAGTTTTCAGGTCCGATAATAATGCCTTCCTCGGCTCTGCAGCATAACACTGCCGGGTCTTTTGCATGTTCTTTCGCTGTTTCAGCTGTAATTGACATATTCTTTCCTCCTCATCTTATCAGGTTTGTCATATATACAAATCACTTCCGTGATTGCAATATCTATAATGGCAGTTCCAAATAAATATCTCTGCCTTCTTTAATAGAGATAATAATAGTATTTCCATCCTGGGCTGAAGATACCATCTCAATTTCTTTTGCTCCACTGTCCGCCGCCAATACATCCTCCGGTTCAGTTTCTTTGTCCGCAGCCGCATCTTTCTTAATAAGTTTGACAGCCCCTCCGACTGCTTCCTCCGTAACAGCAGTAAGCGCGTCGCAGTCTTTTGCCGTCTTCACTCCGATAACCTGACCAATTGTCAGCGCCTCATCTACTGTAAACAAATTAGAGTTTACCATGTCAGAAAGAAACATCGGATGTTCAATATGTTTGGGCTCAATCTCCGTGCCTGCCGCCACCCTGCATCCAAACACCGCAGGTTCATTTGCAAATTCTTTTATCATTTCTGTTGTGATTGCCATTCTTATTTCCCTCCGTTTCTGACTACATATCCTGCTCTACCCGTTTAGAAACCGTCAGATGTCTATACAGCGGGTGACCGATTGTTCTCATCACATGGTCTGTCTGATGAAATACTTTAAGTCCCATCTTCGGCGCAGACCCCATAACAGTGTTAGAACAGTCTGAACAATTGCCGATAATAATATATTCACATTTGTCTTTCTTAAACTGCAGGCTGTTCTTAACCTGTCCCGGACAATTCCCCGGTCTCTCGCACTTAAGCGCGCCGTTTTTCATCTCTGCAGCTTGTTTACATCTTGCAACAGAAACCACATTTGCGTTCATCTTCTGAGCAATATCTCGCATACGCGCCTCGTCGCCGCCGCATGCACATACAAGAACGCCCATATCGGCTCCGTGCAAATCCGGGAACTCAATCGTTACAATGATTCCGCCTGTTGTCTTCGTAATCGGCGCATCTAATGCGGTAGCTTTTCCCGTAAATGGACCGCCCATGATAATCTCGCCGTATTCTCCATCTATTCCGCCGGCTCTTTCAATAAGTTCAGAAACACTTGTCCCCACCGGAACATCGATAAATACATGCGGTTCATTTCCGCCGTTCAGTTTTCCGATAACTGTAAGATTCTTACTGAAGCAAGGCTTTCTCTCCTCTATCGCCTCCGTAACTCTTGCAAGTGTTTCCACGTTAATTACGATGGATTTTGCCACAGAAGGCAGCTCGGTCGGCGCAAGTTCAATTCCAAGACACTCTCTCACAACTGCTCTTTCCTCTCCCATCGGATAAATATCCGGAAGAAGGAAAATGGAAATCGCCTCCTCATCTTTCAATGCCTCTTTTAATGTCTGAACCGCTTTCTCATTCTTCTTTTTAATAGCAAAAATCGCTTTGGAAGCGTTGGAAATCTCCATTGTATGTTTTACACCACGGATAACTTTGTCACATTCCTCTTCAATCTGCCGGATATTATGACAGAGACCCGGCTCGCATTCCGCAGCATTAACTAAAATATATCCGCCGTCCAAGTCTGTACCTATCTTTACTCCGGTAGGGAAACCTGCCCCTCCCATACCTACGACCCCGGCAGCTTTAACCATCTCAAGCTTGCTGCCTTCTTCAATCGGCACGAACTCTTCTTTCTGCTCCTCATCCGGCTTGATTACAATTCTGTCTTCCAACACTTCTTCAACTACGCCGTATACGCTTGAAAAAATGTTTGCCCCAAGACCCGCAGGAGTTGCAATCAATGTACCTTTTTCCACCTTGTCACCTGCTGCCACAATCGCCCCGCATGGCGCCCCGACATGCTGCCTTAAT
This sequence comes from uncultured Lachnospiraceae bacterium, assembly GCA_947366105.1. Classification (GTDB taxonomy): domain Bacteria; phylum Bacillota; class Clostridia; order Lachnospirales; family Lachnospiraceae; genus Faecalimonas. Next base: position 2,419 of record CANAZK010000157.1, read on the forward strand.
AGAATCTGTACGTTTCCCATGACATTATTCTCCTTTTAAAAATTACTTTTTATATGCAAAAAGCCGAGTAATACTCAGCCTTCCTTTTCTCGCCTTATTTATTTAGAACATGAACTGTATTATTTCTGGCGAGGGCATGTGGGAATCGAACCCACCCAGGACGCTCTTAACGCCCAACACTAGTTTTGAAGACTAGGAGGCACACCAGTTACCCATCTACCCCCGTATAAACTTTTTCGTCTTTTAGATTAACACAGTTTTAACTATTTTTCAAGACTTTTTCTTGTTTTTTCTACTTTTTCTGTCACCAAATAAACGTTGACTTTTCAAGGCTTTTCGCTCATAATAATTATATAAAACTGAACCCGGTACTAGAACGTGGTCTAGTCGCCGTATTTCACTTAAGGAGGAACGGATATGTCACTAAATCCAACACTGAATCAAGAACGCTTTGAAGCAGCATTTACAGTCGTAGATTCTCACACCGTCGGAGAGTTTACACGAGTAGTAACAGCAGGATTCCCTGAACTTCAGGGCAGTACCATGATTGAACGGAAAAATTTTTTAGAAGAGAATTATGACCATTACAGAACGGCGTTGATGCTTGAGCCAAGAGGGCATCATGATATGTTCGGGGCGATTCTTACCACGCCGATAAGTAAAGAAGCTGACCTTGGCGTTATTTTTATGGATACAGGCGGATACCTTAATATGTGCGGCCACGGAACAATCGGTTCTGCAACCGTAGCTGTGGAAACAGGTCTTGTTCCGGTGACAGAGCCATATACAGAAGTAGTATTAGAAGCTCCCGCCGGAATTATCCGCACGCAAGTGAAAGTTGAAAACGGGAAAGCTGTCGAGGTTACTCTTACAAACGTCCCTGCATTTCTTTACATGGACAATCTTTCTCTTGTAATTGACGGAATGACCATTCCTTATTGTATCTCCTTCGGCGGAAGCTTCTTCGCCCTTGTAGATACCTCCAAGCTCGGATATAACCTTGATGCCGCTGCAGTTCCATCCCTTCAGAAGCTTGGAATGAAAATGCTTAAGAGAATCAATAAGGAAATCAAGGTTCAGCATCCTTCGCTGGATATTGATACTGTTGACCTTGTGGAATTCTATGGTCCAACGCCAAATCCTGAGAAAGCGGACATGCGTAATGTGGTTATTTTCGGTGAAGCTCAGGCAGACCGCTCTCCATGCGGAACCGGCACAAGCGCAAAACTCGCAACCTTATATGCCCACGGACAAATTAAAATCGGCGAAGAATTCAGATATGAAAGCTTTACAGGCTCCGTTTTCAAAGGCGTTATCAAGGAAGAAGCATCCGTCGGCGAGTTTAACGCTGTTATTCCTAAAATTACAGGAAGCGCTTACATTACCGGAATCGGAACATATGTTATTGACCCAACCGATCCGCTCAAATACGGATTCTCTATTGGTTAATACTATATAAACACGCAAAAATCATGAAAGGAGGCTGTGTAAATGGCCCGCAAACGGCAATCACCTAAAAGCAGAATTATCAAGTCCGCTTGGAACCTATTTTATAAAAACGGGTATGAAGCGACAACGGTAAACGATATTATCACGGCCTCCAAAACCTCAAAAGGCACATTCTATCACTATTTTAAAGGAAAGGATGCCCTTTTGAATACTTTGGCATACTTATTGGATGAGAAATACGAAGAGCTGATGAACGATATGAATCCCGAGTTATCCGCTTATGAGAAACTTCTTTATCTCAATCATGAGCTTTTTTATATGATCGAAACGAGTATTGACATTCATCTGCTTGCTCTTTTGTATTCTTCTCAGCTAGTTACAAAAGATACTAAATCGCTTTTGGATAAAAACCGCTATTATTTTACATTGATCACAGAAATCATAGAAACCGGTAAAAACAGCGGGGAATTTTCTGATAAGACTTCTGCGGCAGACCTAGTAAAAATATACACTATGTATGAACGTTCACTGTTGTATGACTGGACGCTCTGCAAGGGAAATTATTCCCTTACGGAATACAGCGACAGACTCCTGCCCCGGATTTTGGATGATTTTAAAACCGGAATATAACATAAAAGGGCGCCTTCAATTATTTCAATTGCGGCGCTCTTTACAAATCAGTTATTTCACTATCTATCCGAATTCCTCTTTTAATTTCTTCACAGTATCATACATAACGGATAAACATTTTTCAAAATCTTCTTCCGTAACATTATAAAAATCATCTCCAGGATATCTCGCGTCATAATAGAAATCAGTCAAGTATGCTAAACCAATCGTATCCAAATCCAAACCCGGCTTCATTGCGTTTAGCTTTGAAGCAATCTTTTTCATATTATGTTTTCTCAGCAGATCAGATACGTCCTCATCAACAAAAATTTTATCCAAATATCCCTTTAAATATTTTTCTGCAACTTGCTGGCATTGTACTGCAAGCTGATTATAAAACGTGCTTTTCACGGCCAGCAGAGACTCTAAATACTGTAAATCATTCTCTGCGATATCAAAATAAGTATTTCTTATCATCCGATTACCTCCAAAATTAATTTCTTATCACGGTTTGCAACATTCTCAAAAACATTCTGCATATCTCCGGATTCTTCATTTTTATAAACAACATCTGTCCGGATACCATTGATCGGCTCGTCCAATGACCATCGGATATCAGCCGCAAGAGCCCTGTCGGCAATTTTTTGCGCTGTTACTACTATAAGGTCGACATCGCTGCTGCTTCTTACTTCCCCCCGCGCACAGCTTCCGAAAAGATATATTTCCTTTAACCCTGAAATGCCCGAATTCAGTAAGTATTGTATATCATACTCAATTTTTTCCACAAACCTTTTTGGCAGGTTCTCATAATTCTCTTTATATATTTTTATATTTTGACTCAAAATGCATCTCCCATACATATCTATACTTTGTACCTGATTTCATTATAACCTTATTTTTAATGCAAAACAATCCAAATCTGTCTAATCCCCGCTCCTTTCTCTATACCTGATTTTACTGCGTTCCTCATGCAGCCCATATCACAAATCCCTTTTACAAAAAACCCTCCTCATGTTAAAATTTTTATATTAAACAAAGTTTCAAATACTAAGAGGAAATAAAAAGATGAACATACGCGATTTAAATGTATTTATTACAGTTGCCGATACCAAAAACCTTACAAAAGCTTCAAAGCTTCTCTATATGACGCCTCAGGGAATCAGTAAAGTGATTAAAAATCTAGAAGCTGAATCAGACTGCGAACTTTTCCAGCGTACCAGCAGTGGAATGGAACTTTCCGAATGTGGCAGACATTTTTTTCAATATGCAC
>CANAZK010000158.1 GCA_947366105.1 uncultured Lachnospiraceae bacterium
TTCTATCAAAATTATTATCCTCTGTTAATTGTTGATGAGTTTCAAGATACAAATCCGCTCCAGACTTTACTTATAAAATTGATTGGCCAAAAATCCACTATTGTTGGAGTGGTAGGAGATATTGCACAGTCAATCTATAGTTTTCAGGGAGCACAGCCAACCGATTTCAAAAATTTTACTATTAATGGTAGTCGAGAATTAAAAGAGTATGTCATAAATGGAAACAGACGTTCCACTGAAAATATTGTAAACTTCTGTAATTATTTGAGGCAATCAGATAGCGATGTTGTACAAGTTAGTATTCGCCCATATGATACAGAAGCAGATAGAGAGTGCGCGGAATCAAAGAAAATTCATTTTCTTATGGGAAATTCAGCGGCAATTTATAATACTATCAAAAATATCCTTAACAATGACGGTGTAGTGCTTACACGAACATGGGCTGCAGCTTTCGACTACATACAAGGAGTGGATGGGACACAGGCTAAACTATTGAAAAGTATTTATAATTCTTATTATAATTCCCCAATTCAACTTAGAGATGAAATTGCGGAACATAATAATGTTACATGGGTTAGGGCGTTTCGTTTTATTTTTAACTTATGGGAGAGTTACCTTAATGGTTCATTTATAGATCTTATTCAAGCGTTAAAACTGTACGCAACAATTGATGTACGAAAGATTACGCCAAAGTCAATATTTCAAATTAGAAGAATTTCAGATAATGTTTTTAGCGAAGTTAATGATTATAGTTATACTTGTGAAATCATCAAAAAATTCAATACAGAAGTTGTGAAACCAGAATTTACTGTTTTAAGAGAAACGCTTCTTAAATGTGATTTTACTATACCATTATTTGATGAGCTTGACAGTGAGAAGCTAACAACTGCTGTAGCTGGTCTTTCTTGGGGTACATCTTATAAATTATTTACAGAAGTTTTTTCTGAAAACAGTAAGTATATGACTGTTCATCAGGCAAAGGGACTTGAGTGGGATACAGTTATAATAAGCGTTACTCCGAATAAATTTGATAAGATTAAACTATCGGATCTTTATTCCAAACCACAATTAATGAAAGAGAATCCTGCAGATGAATTTACAAGGATGTATTATGTCGCATGCAGCCGGACTAAAGAAGATTTGTACATTCATATATCAGATGAGCATTTAATTCCTGAAATTCAAGCATCGATAAATGCTTATATAGAAAAAAGCAAAACAACCATTGCTTATGAATTCATACAATAAATATCTAATATTTGGAGGGCACAATGGCACAATCAAATATTATTATGTACACTACAGAAGATGGAGTCACAAAAATAGAAGTAACATTTGATCATGATACGGTTTGGCTCTCCATAGATCAAATGGCTGAATTATTTCAACGGGATAAAAGCGTAATTGGAAAGCATGTGAGAAATATTTTTAAAGAGGGAGAATTGGTAAAAGAGGCAGTTTGGGCAAAATTTGCCTACACTGCCTCTGACGGCAAGACTTATCAGGTAGATTTTTATAATTTAGATGTTATTATTTCTGTCGGTTATCGGGTAAAATCTCTTAGGGGAACACAGTTTAGAATATGGGCTACTTCTATTTTAAAAGAATATATGAAAAAAGGGTTCGCATTAGATGATGATCGTCTTAAGAATCTTGGTGGCGGAAACTATTTTGACGAATTATTGGCTCGTATCCGTGATATTCGTTCTTCTGAAAAAGTATTTTGGAGAAAAGTATTGGAAATATATGCAACCAGCATTGATTACGATCCGAATGCAGAGAGTTCAATTATTTTTTTTAAGCAGGTACAAAATAAAATGCATTGGGCGGCTCATAAGCACACAGCGGCAGAAGTAATCTATCAACGAGCAGATGCGGATAAAGACAATATGGGATTAACATCATGGGCTGGAAGAGAGATTAAACGTTCTGATGTAGAGATCGCAAAAAATTATTTAAACAAAAAAGAAATTGATGCGTTAAATAAAATTGTTACGGCATATTTAGATATTGCGGAAGTTCATGCCCTGAATCAAGAACCGATGTATATGAAAGACTGGCTGGAAACAATTGATGATTATCTGAAAATGACAAGAAGGGATATTTTAACTACAAAAGGAAGGATTACCCATAAGCAGGCTGTTGAAAAGGCACATGGAGAATACGAGAAATATCGGAAAAAGCAGGAGAATATCCTTTCTCCGGTGGAATGCCATTTTCTTGAAAGTATAGAGGAATTACAGGAGTTGGAAGGTAAAAAATAATTTTTTTGTCGTGGGCTTGACATACGGGTGCCTGATATCGTGGATTCGTATCTTCTTTACACCTGTTTTTTTGCAACCTCTTATCATCTCGTGTGAGAGATATGATTTTGTTACCGGGAACAGCCTTTCATCTGCGTCAAGCATATACCTTGACTGGATATAGTCTGATAGCTCCTGGCAGAGAAAATCCGGAATCGGAATCTTTCGCTTACTTTTTCTTGTCTTAGGTGATGTAAATACATCTTTTCCTTCTATCCGCTGATATGTTCTGTTGATGGATATTGTCTTGTTATCAAGGTCAATATCAGCAGGTGATAGAGCAAGCAGTTCACCTTCTCGCATACCAGTCCAGTACAGGACTTCAAAGCATATATACGATAGCGACTTGTCTTTTACACCCTCACGGAAAGCAATATATTCATCGTAAGTCCAGTAATCCATTTCCTCAGCCTTTGCTTTTCCAATGGTGCCTGCCTTGCCGCAGGGATTGGTGTTAAGGTCATAGAAACGCTTGGCGTAATTGATGATGCTGTTAAGCTCCGTGTTAATCTTTTTCAGATAGGTCTGGGAGTAATTATTTGGCGAACTCATAAGCTTCGCCTGCCATCTTCGTACATCAGAGGCTTTGATTTCATTTATCGGCTTGTTACCGAAGATCGGAAGAATATGCGTCTGTAGTACCGTCTTTTTTGTAAGAAGAGTTGACTGCTTAAGTCTTGCAGCCATATCTTCCATATAAATTTCATAAAGGCTTTGAAATGTCATGTCAGGATTGGCAGACTGCTTTTCCAGAAAATCCCTTTCAAATCCTAAAGCTTCCTTTTTGGTGGCGAAGCCTCTTTTCCACTTCTGTTTTTTGATTCCCTGCCAGTTCGTATAATAGAACTTGGCGAACCATTTACCAGTTTTTTCATCTTTGTAAGCTGGCATAAATATCATCTCCTTTTTGTAAAATTGTTGTGCAATCATCAAAAGGCTATGATATAATCTACTTGTTCAGGGTGATTATAAAGCCTTCGGGTCAATCACTTACATAGCTTCGGTTATTCCTTTTGCGAGAAGGAGTGTGCCGGAGCTTTTTCTTTACTAAAGGTGTAAGCCTTAAATTATTCAGTTTTTGAATCGGCTTCATTATCCAGTCTGGAATCCTTATAATATGCCAACATATCTGATTTCCATGAATCAAACTTTTCTTTTGAAAGTTTTCCTGTCTGAAGCATATTTTTCTTTGCTATCCAGTTTTCCATAAAGAGACAGAAGTCTGCATCATATTTTCCATTGCCTTTGCCATTAACCTTGATCCCGGCAGTCCATTCAGGATTTTCAGGAGGTTTGGTATTGGTCAGCTCAAATGAAAAATCAGTAAGTTCAGTTATGGCAAAGAGAGCATTGATTACATCTGACATAGTGTGGAATTCATATGCCGGATATTCAGCGGTCGTATTATCTTTTGGAGTATTAGTATCTTTTGCAAATAAAAGCTCCTGCCATGGAACATTTAATTCATTAGCAATCTGTTTTAAAACATCTATCTTTAATAGTATTTCACCAGATTCATATTTCTGGATAGTACGTTCTGATTTCCCCAGACGCTGTGCAAACTCCTTTTGCGTAATCTTCTGTGCCCTGCGCTGCTTCTGTATTGCCTTTCCGATTTTCTCAGGAGAAGACATAGTAAGTTTAATGGAATCAGAGAAAGCCATTCTGTTCACCCTCCTTTATATGAAATAGTCCGTTGTAAAGATGCGTATCATATTGATATTAAATGAAATACGTATCAGTAAGTGACTTATTTATGATTGTATGATTACTTTATCATAAATAAAAACGAATTACAAGTGCGTAATTATAAAAAGTTCTATTGACAAATTTTGAAAAGGATATTAAGATAAACACGAACTAAAAATACGGAATAAATAAAGAACAGGATAGCTGTTTTGTGAAAACACGTATTTAAGATAACAATTTATGAAAGGAGGAGCTGCATGAAAGGTATAAAGGAAGCATTCATAGATGCAGGAGAGATAAGCCAGATGCTTGGTATCGGGATGACAAAGGCATATGCAATTATAAAGGAATATAATGCAGAGCTTGAGGCAAAAGGTTATTTCACCATGCGGGGCAAATGCCCACGGAAGTACTTTGAACAGAAAATCTATGGCTACGAAGATTATTATAATCCGGATTATGAGCCGCAACGTAACAGTAGCAAGGTTGCAGAAGAAATGGATTATGAAGCGGCAGTTGGGGATTCTGTGATAAGTGAACAGGATGAAGTGGATATACCGCCTGAAACAAATGGATTGCCGGAAGATGGTGCTGAGATAGCAGAAAATGTGATGTCGGATGCAGATGTAATGGTGAAAGAGATAATTGAATAGGTGAAACCGATGTGGGGGCAAAAAGCGCCGCCAAAACATGAAAATGGGGGCAAAAAGCGCCCCCAAAACCACAAAGTGGGGGCAGAAAGCGCCCCCGCACAAATCGGAGTCGAAAAAGTGTGGGGGCAAAAAGTGCCGTCAAAATGCAAAAGTGGGGGCGAAAAGCGCCGTCAAAACAGCAAAGTGACGGCAAAAAGCGCCGCCACTCAAATCAGAGTGAAAAAGTCATGGTGGCGGAAAGTGCCATCAAAATGGAAAAGTGGTGGCGGAAAATGCCACCAAAACAATAAAGTGATGGCAAAAAGTGCCACCACTTTACAACTCTGGTGGAACTTCAACCACCATGTCAGTAATTGTGGTGGTACATTAACTACCACATATCATATACAGGGTGCAGGTGCTCCTGCCAAGACGAAAAATTATGTAAACGCTGATGCGTTTATAATTTTTCGGGAAAAGGTCCGACCTTTTCCGCATCTTGCAAAAACTATAAGCAGAACTTTTAGAAAGGATGAAAAAGCAATGGTACAGATAAAAAGAGATTGTTTTTATACGACATTAGAAAACTATGAAAGGGGAAAAACGTATGGCAGATGGAAAGAGAAGATACAAGTCTGACAGGAAAGATTATAAGATATCGGTGAAGCTGTCAGAAAAAGATATGGATATTCTGAAAGCAGCACTTAAGCGAACCGGAATGACAGCAAGTGCCTATATAAGAGAATTGATCCGGACGGGCGGCTTTTTCAGCTTCACATTGATGATATTCAAAAGAACCTTCTCCAGCGGCATC
>CANAZK010000159.1 GCA_947366105.1 uncultured Lachnospiraceae bacterium
GTAAAATATATCGGGGTAGGAGAATCAATCGAAGATTTGCAGAAATTTGATTCGGATGAATTTGTAAATGCATTGTTTTATACGGAGGATTAATTGGTATTCATTAGAAAGAAAGAAGAAAAATGTTGACATTAGAGAAGTTTGAGGAAGCAAGTGAAATCGTAAAAAGGGTAACGAAACCAACAAAGCTTATATACAGCGAATATTTAAGCGCCCAAACCGGCGGCAAAATTTACCTGAAGCCTGAAAATATGCAGCATACAGGAGCATACAAGCTAAGAGGGGCTTATTACAAAATCAGTACGCTGACACCGGAAGAAAGAGAGAGAGGATTGATTACTGCCTCCGCCGGCAATCATGCCCAAGGTGTTGCATATGCGGCAAAAGCATTTGGCTGCAAGGCAACGATTGTCATGCCGACAGTCACGCCGCTTATTAAGGTAAACCGTACAAAGAGCTATGGGGCGGATGTGGTGCTTTACGGCGACGTTTATGACGATGCATGTGCAAGGGCTTATGAGATGGCGGAAGAACAGGGAATGACATTTGTACACCCGTTCGATGATTTTGATATCGCAACAGGTCAGGGAACGATTACAATGGAGATTATTCAGGAGCTTCCTACTGTGGATTACATTCTTGCGCCGGTCGGCGGAGGAGGGTTGATTACCGGAGTTTCCGCTCTTGCTAAGATGCTGAATCCCAAAATTAAAGTCATCGGTGTAGAACCGTCTGAGGCGGCAAGCATGAAAGCTGCATTTGAAGCGGGAAAAGTGGTTACACTTCCTAGTGCAGACACAATTGCAGACGGAACGGCGGTAAAGACTGTCGGAGCGAATATTCTGCCGTATGCCATGAAAAATGTGGATGATATTCTGACCGTAGAAGATGATGAATTAATCGGAGTATTTTTGGATATGGTAGAAAATCATAAGATGATTGTGGAGAATTCAGGGCTTCTTACTGTGGCTGCGCTCAGACAGCTTGATCTGAAAGGGAAAAAGGTGGTGTCTATCTTAAGCGGCGGTAACATGGATGTGATTACCATGTCTTCCATCGTACAGCATGGGCTGATTCAGAGGGACAGGATTTTCTCTGTGTCTGTGCTTCTTCCGGACAAGCCGGGCGAGCTTGTGCGCGTTGCTGATACGATTGCAAAAGAGCAGGGAAATGTTATCAAACTTGAGCATAACCAGTTCGTAAGCACAAACCGTAATGCAGCCGTGGAACTTCGTATTACAATGGAATCCTTCGGGACAGAACATAAGAGAAGAATTTTAAAGGCTCTTGAGGATAATAACTACAAGCCGAAGAGCATAAGCGCAAAGCTGTATTAAGAAAGGGGTATTATATGGAGTATAGAAGACCAAAACAAGGGGAATGTTACAGACATTTTAAGGGGGACCGTTATCAGGTGATGGCGATTGCCGTTCATACGGAAACGGGCGAGGAGATGGTCGTATATCAAGGATTATATGGGGGGAATCCGGTATATGTAAGACCGCTTGAAATGTTTGTGAGTAAAGTGGATAAGGTACGTTTTCCGAATGTAACGCAGGAATACCGTTTTGAACTGGAAGAGGAGACGGCGGTGCCCGGAGAACAGGACACTTTGATAGGGGAATTTCTTGATAAGAAAACTTATGAGGAGAAAGTGGATTTTCTCCAGCTGCATAAGCAGGAGATGAGCGAGGAATTTTTGAGTATTGCGGCGCAGAGCATGGAATTTACGGAGAAGGCGTCTACTTTGGAAATGAGATATCAGGATATGCTGAAATATTTAAAAACATTAATCAAATATGAAACGGGGCGTCTGCATTAGAAAAATGTGAGAGCAAACGGATTAGGCTTTCGGCGGAGTGTTATGATAAACACTCCGCCATTTTGTTTGCGGTCTATGGGAGCGCTCTAACGGGTGAAAGTCCCTAATACGCCTAAGCAACGAGGAAGAAGTTTGAAATATTTAGTTTATGAGGTTGGTTAAGTTGGTAATTTTGCATATAATTTATCGTGCAATTTAATATAGATAATTATATTGATGATAAAATTTTTTTGATTTTTTCATAAAATATGATATTTATAGTGTAATTGACGGACAAAAATAGACATTTAGATAACATGGACAGATATATTAAAAAAAATATGATATTCTTATAAATAATCCTATCCAACAAATGGTATTATTCAAATTTGAAATAAGAATTTATGAATAAATAAATGTTGATATGGAAGAACTAAAGAATGTAGCAGGAGTGATTTTATAAAATCAATGATATGAACATTTTTAATGAATCTATTAAAAGGATTGCAAATAAAACTTTGAAAAATGTCAAAGAAAATAAAAGGAGACAAGTTGTTGAAAATATTATTAACGGGTGGCACAGGTAGATTTGCGTCAGAAATTGTAAAAACTATTGATGCAGAATTCATCTTACTTTGTCGTGATTTAGATAAAGCAAGTAAAGTATATAAAAATGTAAAGAAATCAATACAGATTTATCAGGTAGATTTATTAATTGAACAAGAGATATCGGAAAGGATAAAGCAGATTTTACAGTATAATGAAAAAATTGATGTTCTAATTAATAATGCAGCTGTGGATATAAATGAGGAAATGACAAAAACTTCAAATGAGGATTTTGAAAAATTAATGAAGACGAATTTATTTTCGCCATACTGGATTAGTAAATTGATTATTCCATATATGATAAAAAACAAAGCTGGAAGAATCATAAATGTTTCAAGTGGGTTAAGTATGAAAGCGGCGCCATATGCCGTTGAATATTCTATGTCAAAAGCTGGTTTAGATGCACTTAGCAGAGGTATTGCGATACAATATGCAAATCAAGGGATTAGATGTAATTCGGTAAATATTTCTGGTATGGAAGATTATTTAGTACTAGTTGATGGGAAACCTAGAAGTACTGAAAAGAGTATTGAAGGAGCAAAAATGGAATTTGAAAAAATTCCAATAGGCAGATATGGAAAATATTCGGAATACGTGTCAGTAATTAAATTTCTATGTGAAAAAGAGGCTGATTATATTAATGGCACAAATATAATTATAGACGGAGGAATTAATTCACGTCGTTAAATACAAAAGAGGAGAGAATATGGGTGGTTTATGTGGAAAATTTAATTTAGATAAAACGAAAAAGATTGATAAGAATGTTATAAATAAAATGGCTGATAAAATATCTCATAGGGGAACCAAAAAAAATCAGATTTGGTGTGAAGGAAGTATTGGTATATGCCATATGGGGAGAAGCGGTTTAAATTTAATAGTTAATAATGAAGATTATTCATTGGCATTTGATGGGAGAATTTACAATATCAAAGAATTAAATAAAGAACTACAAGATGAAAGTTGGCAGAATATAAGTGACGAGGAGATATTATTGAAATTATTTACAATTTGGGGAGTTGACCAAACGTTAAATAAGATAGATGGAACATATGCAATTGTATTATATGAAAAGAGAGGAGGAAAATTGTTTTTAATTCGGGATAAATTAGGAATTAAACCATTACATTATTATATGGTTGATGAACAATGTTTTTTTTCATCAGAAATAAAATCTATTTTGCCATATGTTGGGAGTGACTTATCTTATGATACTGAGTCCGTATTAGTAGCATTGTCATGTAATTTATGGACGGATCCTCAAAGGACAATTTTTAAAGACGTTTATACGGTGGAGCCTGGATACTATTTGGAAATAGACAAAGAAGTAAAAAAGAAATATTATTATCAATTTAAACCTGAAACAATAAACTATGATATTAAAGAGCTTATAGATAGGATGGATAAGGAACTAAATCAAATTATAGAAATGGATTTAGAAAATGATGATATCGCGGCATGTTTATCAGGAGGATTAGATAGTTCACTAGTGTGTAAAATAGCAGGAAATAAAATGTCAGAGCCATTAGATACATTTACTGTTTATTATGAACAATCTCAAAACGAAGATTTAGAATATGCTAATATGATTGCACAAAACGAAAATTTTAATGCACGAAAAACGCTGGTAAAGAAAGATGATTATTCAGTGGAGATGCTCGATAGAGTATTATATGCGGTAGAAGACTTCTTGTTAGACAAAGTATATGTAGCTCTTTATAAAAATTACGAAATAATCAAAAAAAATGGGTTTCAAACAGTTTTAGCTGGTGAGGGTTCTGACGAATTATGGATAGGATATTTGTTTAAATGGGGAATATTTAATGTATATAATAATGAAATATCGTATAATGAATTAATTGAAAAATATTATCTACCACAAATGATATTTGGAAAAAAGATAAAGAAAAAATATGTTGAAAAAACTAAGGAGGTGTTATTAAATTATTTGGAAAAAAATATTACTAAAAACGAGGAATATCCTGATTATTTAAATGAAATTAGTACTTTAGCTATAAGGACAATATTACATAATTTACTAATGCAAGAAGATAAAATAGGAATGGCACATAGTTTAGAAAATTGCGTACCATTTGTAGAGAAAAAAGGATTGTTTGAGTTAGCAATGTCTACTCCGGGAAAATTAAAAATTGCTGATGGAAGAGAAAAGTACCCGATTAGAGAATTGGGGAAAAAATATTTGCCTTCGAGTATTGTGGAACGTAACAAATTGCCGTTTCCAGAACCATCAATGGAATATGATGAAGTAATAAAAGGATTGTGTATCAAGTATTGGGAAGAAATAAAAAGTACAAAGATATTGGTAGATTTATTGGAAACTCAATATTGGGAAACGATTGAGAATTTCAATAGGAAAGAGCAATGGTTTCTTTTAATGATGTGGAGATTTGAAACGGTTTTTATGAACCCCAATATAATAGCAAAATAAGGTAAGGAGAAAAAAATGTTTAATTTATTAAATGAATTTGTAAGATATTTGGATAAGAAGGATACATTTGTAATTGACGCAGAAAAACAACGTTTGCTTAGTTACCTAGATATAAAAGGGAGTATTTTAGAGTTACAACGGGAAATAGGTATCCAAAGGTTTAACAAGAGAATAGGAATTTGCATAAATAATAAAATGGATATGATTAAAGCATTTATATCTGCATTGTTTTGTGGATATACAGTTGTCCCATTGCCGCCAAACTTACAAAAAACAGAAGAGAATAAAATAATTCAGGAGAATCAAATTGATAAAATTATCATAACAGGTGAAGAAGGGATTAGAATAGAAAAAAATTTAGAATTGATAGATATAAGCCGCTACGGTAACAGTAGTGTGGAAGGGGAAATAGCACATATTCAAACTAATTCTGAGGATATTATTGTAATTTCATATACTAGTGGAACAAGCGGTAATGAAAGTAAAGGTGTAAAATCTT
>CANAZK010000160.1 GCA_947366105.1 uncultured Lachnospiraceae bacterium
ATATGGAAAGGGAAATGCAAAGATATTATAAAGAAACGGTATGCAGTCAAGGCAACGGGCTTCTTATTAGTGAGAAAGCATATAATAACGTTCCCAAGGTGTTCCGGGGAAATGTCCTGAAAGAAGCAGTAAGGAGAGCTGCCTGGAAAGAAAGAAATATACACCGGGCGCATATTGACAGTCTAAAGGAATTGATGACAAAGCAGACAGGAAGGCAAATCAGCCTTCCATATCATTTGACGGCAAAACGTTGTTATGAAGGGATTTTTATTTCCGACGGGGAGCAGGAGAAGAAGGTTCAATCATATGGAAGAATAGATTTGCAGACCGGCAGTGTAATTAAGGCGGGGGATTTTAAGATTTCCTGCAGGATATTGGAAGAGGGAGAATGTAAAAAGGAAAAAAGTTACACGAAGTGCTTTGACTATGATATAATGAAAAATAACGTGGTATTTCGTACGCGTGCTCCGGGAGACTATATTACTATTGACGGTGACGGAAGACGCCAAAAATTAAAATCTTACTTTATCAATGCGAAGATTCCAAGCGAAGAGAGGGATAAGATTTGGCTTTTGGCGGAGGGAAGCCATATTTTATGGATAATCGGATATAGGAGAGGATGTGCGTATCACGTAGGAACAGATACGAAAAAGATAGTCGAAGTTACAATAAACAAAGGAGAAGGTAGTGATGGCAGAGACAATTAAGGTGATGATTTCAGAAGAAGACGTAGATGCTAAAATACGGGAGCTTGGGGAAAGAATCAGTCAGGATTATCAGGGAAAGCAGGTGCATCTTATCTGCATATTAAAGGGAAGCGTATTTTTTGTGTGTGAGCTTGCAAAAAGAATTACGGTTCCGGTTTCTATGGATTTCATGAGTGTGAGCAGCTACGGTGACGGGACAAAATCAAGCGGGGTTGTGAGGATTGCAAAGGATCTTGATGAGACGCTGGAGGGCAAGAATGTGATCGTTGTGGAAGACATTATTGATTCAGGCAGAACCTTGTCCTATCTTTTGGAGGTCTTGGAGAAGAGAAATCCTGCAAGCATGAGTCTATGCACGCTTCTCGACAAGCCGGAACGTCGTACGCATGAAGTAAAAGTGGATTATATAGGGTTTCAGATTGAGGATAAATTTGTAGTGGGCTATGGACTTGATTATGCACAGAAATATAGAAATCTACCATACATCGGTGTAGTAGAAGGTGTGGAGTAGAAAGGAGCAATAAAAGTTGAATAACAGTAAGAACAGAGGTGTGGGCGGATTTCCGTTCATGCTGCTAATTTTGATGTTTGTAATCGGTTGGTGGTTTTTATCACAGGACGTAAGCAAAGGATATGATTACACATACAGAGACTTTAAAGAGGATGTGGACAACGGCGAAATAAAGGAGGCGGTTATTTTTCCAAACGCGGGAGGAACTGCCGGTAAGGTAGAAGCTGTTACGGAGGATGATGAGAAGAAGACATTCTATGTGACTGACATCGATGACGTGCAGCAGATGCTTGTGGAGACAGACGTGATTTATGATACGCGCGATATCCCGAGACAAAGCTGGTTTATGACAACCGGATTTCCAACTTTGATTACAGTCGGAGCCATTTTCCTTGTTTTTATGCTTATGAACCGTCAGGGCGGCGGCGCGGGCGCGAAGGCGATGAGCTTTGGAAAGAGCCGTGCGAAGCTTAGCACGGATAAGGATAAAAAGATTACATTTGCCCAGGTGGCGGGACTTCAAGAGGAGAAGGAAGAGCTGGAGGAGATAGTCGACTTCTTAAAGGTACCGAAGAAATATATTCAGGTAGGCGCGCGTATTCCGAAAGGCGTGCTTCTCGTAGGGCCTCCGGGTACCGGTAAAACATTGCTTGCCAAAGCGGTGGCGGGAGAAGCGGGCGTTCCGTTTTTTACAATTTCAGGATCCGACTTTGTGGAGATGTTCGTAGGTGTAGGAGCCTCCAGGGTAAGGGATTTATTTGAAGAGGCAAAGAAGAATGCACCTTGTATTATTTTTATAGATGAGATTGATGCGGTTGCAAGAAGACGAGGAACCGGTCTTGGAGGGGGACATGATGAGAGAGAACAGACGTTGAACCAGCTGCTTGTGGAGATGGATGGTTTTGGCGTAAATGAGGGTATCATTGTTATGTCGGCTACAAACCGTGTGGATATTTTAGATCCTGCAATCTTAAGACCGGGACGTTTTGACCGTAAAGTTATGGTGGGAAGACCTGATGTGAAAGGAAGAGAAGAAATTCTGCGCGTACATGCCAAAGGGAAGCCTCTTGGCGATGATGTGGATTTGCGCCAAATTGCCCAGACGACCGCTGGTTTTACGGGTGCAGATCTTGAAAACCTTCTGAATGAAGCGGCAATTATTGCGGCAAAGGAGAACTGTATTTATATACGGCAGAAGGATATTCGTAAGGCATTTGTGAAAGTGGGCATCGGTGCGGAGAAGAAAAGCCGTGTTATTTCTGAAAAGGAAAAGAAGATCACGGCATATCATGAGGCGGGGCATGCTATATTGTTCCATGTACTGCCGGATGTGGGACCGGTGTACAGTGTTTCCATAATTCCGACGGGAACCGGTGCGGCAGGTTATACGATGCCGCTCCCTGAAAAAGACGAGATGTTTAATACAAAGGGGAAAATGCAGCAGGATATTACGGTGGCTCTCGGAGGACGTATTGCGGAAGAGATTATATTTGACGATATTACAACCGGAGCGTCTCAGGATATTAAACAGGCGACTGCCATGGCGAAGTCAATGGTAACAAAGTTTGGTATGTCAGAGAAATTAGGCTTAATTAATTATGACAATGACAGTGATGAAGTATTTGTAGGCCGTGATTTTGGTCATGTGTCTAGAGGTTATGGCGAGGAAGTGGCAGGCGAGATTGATAGAGAAGTGAAGCGTATCATTGACGAATGCTATGCTGGTGCAAGAGAGATTATTGAGCAGCATAAGGCGGTGCTGCATGCTTGTGCAGATGCATTGCTTGAGAAAGAAAAGATTACAAGGGAAGAATTTGAGGCGTTATTTTCAGAGACAACATCTCAGGCATAAAAGGTGGGACTATGAACAGACAGGCATTATTTAGTGACGGGACGGCAGACTATGTATGTCCGCCTGAACCGGCGGCGGGCGACAAGGTAACAATACGCCTCCGTACCGCCCAAAATGATATAGATGAGGCAGTAATTGTGTCGGGAAACGAGAGAATTCCCATGGTGAAGAAAGAAACAAGAGGGGAATTCGATTACTATTTTGCAGAAAAACTGCTGGGGAAGCAGCTTTTTCGTTATCATTTCGAGATAAAAAGCCAAAATGAGACGTGCTACTATAATCGGTGCGGAGCGTTTGATGAGATCGTAGATGTTTATGCATTTGCAATCGCACCGGGGTTCTCTACGCCGGACTGGGCAAAAGGCGCAGTGATGTATCAAATCTTTGTGGATCGTTTCTGCAACGGAGATACAAACAATGATGTGGAAACCGGAGAATACTTGTATATAGGCGCTCCGGTTACAAAAGTAACAGACTGGAATAAGTATCCCGATGCTATGGACGTGCGGAAGTTTTACGGCGGAGATCTCCGGGGTGTTTGGGATAAACTGGATTATTTGGAGGATTTGGGAATAGAAGTCATTTACTTTAATCCTCTATTTGTATCGCCGTCCAATCATAAGTATGACATTCAGGATTACGATTATATTGACCCTCATTATGGGGTGATTGTGGAGGACGGCGGGGAACTTATAGGCGAGAATGTGAAGAACAATGTCCATGCTACTAAGTACCATAAGCGTACTACGGATAAGGTTAATTTGGAGGCGAGCAATCGCTTTTTCATCAAATTAGTAGAAGAGATACACCGGCGCGGAATGCGGGTTATTTTGGACGGGGTTTTCAATCACTGCGGTTCTTTCAATAAATGGATGGACCGGGAGCATATTTATGAGCGTCAGGAAGGATATTCAAAAGGTGCATATATTACAAAGGACAGTCCGTATCATGATTTTTTCCGATTTGCGGCAGACGATGATTCTGACTGGCCTTACAATGGCAAGTATGACGGCTGGTGGGGACATGACACATTGCCTAAACTAAATTACGAGGATTCGGAAAATCTGGAGCAGTATATACTGGATATAGCAAGGAAGTGGGTTTCGCCTCCGTTCAATGTGGACGGCTGGCGTTTGGACGTAGCTGCTGATCTAGGATATAGTAACGGTTATAATCACCATTTTTGGAAGAAATTCAGGAAAGCGGTTAAGAGGGCGAATCCAAATGCCATTATATTGGCAGAGCACTATGGAGATCCGAGCGAGTGGCTTCAGGGAGACGAATGGGATACGGTGATGAACTATGATGCTTTTATGGAGCCGGTGACATGGTTTTTGACCGGAATGGAGAAACACAGTGATGAGGAACGCCAGGAATTGTGGGGGAATTCTGATTATTTTATCAATTCCATGAAACATCATATGGTTAATATGCTTACGCCGTCTTTGCAAATAGCAATGAATGAGCTTTCCAATCATGACCATTCCCGTTTTTTGACAAGAACAAATCATATGGTCGGCCGCACGTCAACATTGGGACCGGAAGCAGCGAATGAGTATGTAAGCGTACCGGTTATGAAGCTTGCCGTAACCATACAGATGACATGGGTCGGCGCGCCTACCGTGTATTATGGGGACGAAGCCGGAGTGTGCGGTTTTACGGATCCGGATAACAGACGGACATATCCTTGGGGAAATGAAAACCAGCACCTGCTGGCGTTTCACAAAGATATGATTTCTCTTCACAAATCTTATGAAGCATTTAAGACAGGTTCTCTCTTGATTCTTTATGGGGAGGATGATGTGATTGCTTACAGCAGATTTACGGATAAGGAACAGTTTGTTGTTATCGTGAATAACCGAAACGACCTTGTACAGGTTACGATACCTGTATGGAGAACAGGGGTTTCGCGGAGCGGAACTATGAGGAGAGTGATGTACACCTATGAAGGCGGGTATACTGATGAACATGAGGAATATCTTGTGATTGATGGTGAGATTGTGTTAAATATGGGAAAATATTCAGCCATTATATTGAAAAATTATGTGGCAGTCCAGCCATAAGCTGTTTTTGCTCATAAATGGGTGTTCAGTTGATATCGGATATGGCTGAACTGTTATAAAATATTATATACCGTGTGATTTTTGCTTGCAATTCATAAAGTCATATGATAGAATAATAAATTGTTAGGGCGTAAGCTCTGACGTATGGATGGGTTCCCGAGTGGCCAAAGGGGGCAGACTGTAAATCTGTTAGCAACG
>CANAZK010000161.1 GCA_947366105.1 uncultured Lachnospiraceae bacterium
TTCGCTTCATGCGACAGCTATATTAGAATAGCACACCGCCTTTCTTCTGTCAACTGCTTTTTTGAAATTTTTTTACATTTTTTTACAGCAATTGTATCGCTTCATTGATAGACTGTACACCGACAATCTCAATACCTTTTATATTTTTCACATTCTCCATGCAGACTTTAGGAATAATGCACGTAGAAAATCCCAGCTTCTTTGCTTCCGAAACTCTTTGTTCCGGCATACTTACCGCACGCACTTCCCCGCTGAGCCCCACTTCGCCAAAAGCAATAACACTGTCTCCGACGGGTTTATTTTTATAGCTCGACACAATCGCCATTACCAACCCCAAATCAATTGCCGGTTCATTCATTTTAATTCCCCCTGCAATATTTACATAAGCGTCATAATTGGATAACGGAAGACCGATGCGCTTTTCAAGCACTGCCATCAAAAGATTTACACGATTATAGTCCGTTCCTGCCGCCGTCCTTCTTGGAAGTCCAAAATTACTTTGGCAGACCAATGCCTGAATCTCTATCAGAATCGGCCTCGTCCCTTCCATCGAACAGGCGACAATTGAACCGGAAGCGTTCTCCGGCTTTCCGTTCAGCATAAATTCCGAAGGATTTTTCACCTCCTGAAGGCCCGACTGCCTCATCTCAAATACGCCGATCTCATTTGTCGAACCGAAACGGTTTTTTACACCGCGGAGTATGCGGTAGGAAGCATGTCTGTCGCCCTCAAAATAAAGCACCGTGTCTACCATATGCTCCAATACTCTAGGACCTGCGACCGTTCCTTCTTTTGTTACATGTCCTACAATAAAAATAGAGATGTTCAGTCCTTTTGCAAGCTGCATCAGAACATTTGTTGATTCTCTTACTTGTGAAACACTTCCGGACGCTGAAGCAATCTCCTCATTAAACATAGTCTGAATCGAGTCTATAATGACAATCTCAGGTTTATTCTTCTCTATTACACCGCGGATAGTGTTCAGGTTTGTTTCACACAACAGATACAAATTTTCCGTAAATTCTCCCATCCTCATGGCACGGAGTTTGATCTGCCTTAATGATTCCTCCCCCGAAATGTACAGAACGCTGTGCTTATCCTCGGCAAGCCGCTGACACACCTGAAGCAGAAGGGTTGATTTGCCTATTCCCGGGTCTCCCCCCACCAACATCAATGCCCCCGGCACAATACCTCCTCCAAGCACCCTGTCAAGCTCCTCAATGCGTGTATGTATTCGTTCCTCCGCATCTGTCTTTACACCGGCCAGCGTTACGACTTCCACGTCCTGCGCTAATTTTGAAATGCTGACCCCTGTCGAAACTTTCTCTTCTACGAATGTGTTCCACTCCTTACACATGGGACACTGACCCAGCCATTTATTCTCTTCATGTCCACAATTTTGGCAGAAAAATATACTTTTCTTCCCTTTTGCCATGCTTTAAACCTCTTTCCCGGAATTTGAATTGACAAAGGCTGCAATAAACTTGCAGCCTTCAAATATTACAGCCTATACTCTTACAATCTTAACCTGCACGCCGGCATTTTCATTTAACGCTGTACTTACGCTTAACTTGCCGCTCAGATTTGTCTTCATCTTGCCTGCGTTGACATCATCAATATACACAGTATACTCTGTGTCCGCTTCAAGCTCTACCGTAAACTGCGCGTCACTATTTCCTGAAACGGTAAAAGACAATGTATCCTCTGTAACTCTTAAATTCTCCACTGCTGTCCCCGGCACAGATTCATATAAAAACATGCCGTTCTTCTCAAGCTTTGTAATTTCCGAAAACGTCTTTACTTTATATAAATCCCCCTGGTATTCAAAATCCTCTAATTTTGTCTTGGATGCCAGTGTATAGTCCCCAAAACTAAGTGTTCCGTCCGCCTCTATTCTCAGCAATTCTTTCACCGCCGCCATCTTGTAATCCTCCTAATGATATTCTTTAGTTGTATTGTCGGGCAACGAACCCGCGAAGCCGGATTCATCTTCCAACAGCTAATCACATTATATAATAACTCAGAGTTTTTTACTAGTTATTTATCGGTTTCGTAATAAATTTAATATCTTTTTTATACATTCCGACATCAACCCTTGTACCGCTTTTGATTTCCCCATTCAAAACTGCGTCTGCCATTCTGTCTTCCAGTAAATTCTGCATAGCCCGACGAAGTGGTCTCGCCCCATACTTTGCGTCAGTTCCTTTCTCCACAATTTCCGCTTTGACAGAATCCCTGATGACAAGTTCAATGTCTAACTGCTGTTTCACCCTTGCAATAAGGTCTTTGCACATCAGTCCCACAATTTTCTTCATATGCTCTTTAGTCAGAGAATGGAAAACAATGATTTCATCAATACGGTTTAAGAATTCCGGCCTGAAAATCTGTTTTACCTCTCCCATAACATCAGACTTCATTTTCTTATAGTCGCCTTCTGCGTCCTCATCCAGCACAAAGCCAAGCTTCTTCGGTTCTACAATAGCTTTCGCTCCTGCATTCGAAGTCATAATAATCACCGTATTCTTAAAATCTACTTTCCTGCCCTGCGAATCGGTAATGTGTCCGTCATCCAAAACCTGAAGCAAAATATTAAATACATCCGGATGCGCTTTTTCTATCTCATCAAAAAGTACAACCGAATACGGTTTACGCCGCACCTTGTCACTCAGCTGTCCTCCGTCATCATGCCCCACATATCCCGGAGGAGAACCTATCATTTTAGATACACTGTGCTTTTCCATGTATTCAGACATATCAACACGAATCATGGAATCCTCGTTCCCAAACAGAGCCTCCGCCAAAGCCTTGGACAATTCAGTCTTGCCGACTCCGGTCGGTCCAAGAAACAGAAAAGAACCAATAGGACGATTTGGAGCTTTTAACCCGACCCGTCCCCTTTTGACTGCTTTAGAAACGGCCGTCACCGCTTCTTCCTGACCTACTACACGCTTGTGAAGTGTCTGCTCCAGCCTTTTCAACCGCAATGTTTCGCTCTCTTCCAGTTTCTGAACCGGAATTTTCGTCCATGAAGAAACCACTTCGGCAACATGGCCTTCCGTTACGCATATCCGTCTCTTAGCATTATTCTTATGAAAACGTTTCTTTACATTAAAAAGCTTCTGCTCTGCATTGTGCTGCTCTGTTTTCATCATGGAGGCTCTCTCAAAATCTCCCTGCTTAACGGCTTCTTCTTTCATTATTGCAAACTCTTTAATTGCCTCCTCCAACTGTCTGAAACTGTCCGGCACTTTAAATCCCGCCAAACTTACTTTTGAACATGCTTCATCAAGTATGTCAATTGCTTTATCCGGCAGATGTCTGTCCGTTATATAACGTTTGGATAATTCAACGGCAGCCCGCAGAGCCTCCTCCTCGATATAGACATTGTGATGCAGCTCATATTGAGGTTTTAATCCATTCATAATATGATAACACTGCTCTTCTGTCGGCTCCTCTACCGTAATCGGCTGGAAGCGCCGCTCCAGCGCGGCATCTCTTTCAATATGCTTTCTATATTCCACGATTGTCGTTGCGCCAATCATCTGCAGCTCTCCTCTTGCAAGCGACGGTTTCAGCATATTAGATGCATCAATTGCTCCTTCCGCACCGCCGGCGCCGATAATTGTATGCACTTCATCCAAAAACAGAATAATATTACCGGATATCTTCACCTCCTGAATCATCCGCTTCATTCTTTCTTCAAACTCGCCTCTGTATTTAGATCCTGCAACCATTGCAGCCAAGTCAAGTGTCACAATGCGTTTATTTCTCATGCCGTCCGGCACGATTCCCATTGCAATTCTCTGCGCAAGTCCTTCCACAATAGCAGTTTTACCGACTCCCGGCTCCCCCACAAGACATGGATTATTTTTAGTACGTCTGCTTAAAATCTGCATCACCCGCCCAATTTCTTCTCCGCGTCCCACGACCGGATCCAGCCGTCCTTCCGCCGCACGTTGTGTCAGATCCGTACTGTACTGTTCCAAAATCCCTGCTGTCTGTTTTGCTCCCTCCTGAAGCTCTTTATATACTTCCGGATCTACGCCCACAGCTTCAAAGACTGCCCCTGCAAGTTTCTGATGATTGATATTCAGTGTGGTAAGAATTCTCGCGGCCACACACTCTGGATCTGCGAGAATCGCAAGAAGCATGTGTTCCGTTCCGACTTTGTGTGAACGCAGGCGTATTGATTCATTCATACTGCTTTCCAAAATATATGCAAGCCTCGGACTTTCCTGTATTTTTCTTCCTTTTTCTTTCTCTCCCACCGGAGATACCAGTTCATTAACTACCTTTAACAGCTCGTCTTTATCCAATCCACTGGCTGCAAGTACCTGCCCCGCTACTCCGCTGTAAACTTCCCGCAGCGCCACAAGCAAATGCTCAGTTCCAACATACAAATGCCCCATCCTCTTCGCCAATTCCATCGCATA
Source organism: uncultured Lachnospiraceae bacterium (assembly GCA_947366105.1). GTDB lineage: Bacteria > Bacillota > Clostridia > Lachnospirales > Lachnospiraceae > Faecalimonas. Next base: position 4,434 of record CANAZK010000161.1, read on the forward strand.
TTTTAATACTGCTTCTGCCTGTTTTGTATAAGCTCTATGCATAATATCCTCCTGCAACTATATTTTCTATTATCTATATTCCACAAAAAGCTCTTCTACAAGCTCGTGAACCTCCTCCTTCGTAATGTTCTTGCACCTGCCCTTCGCCAATATAATGCGGAGTTCCCGGCGCATATCCTCCAAAGCCTGCAATTTATTAATATCCAGTGCGATCACCGCACCCCTGCGCTTGTCTAGCCGGATAATCCCCTCCTGTTTCAATACTGTATACGCTTTATTGACAGTATGCATATTTATTCCAATATTATCCGCAAGCCGGCGCACCGACGGAAGGCTGTCTCCCTCACGGATTTCCGAAGTAGCAATCCCCATAATAATCCGGTTCCTGAGCTGCATATAAATAGCTTCATCGCTGTTAAAATCTATCTCTATAAACATATGCCACCTTCTCTTTATCTTTCATTCGTGCCCTTGTCCACCGAGGGTAATATCGCATCTGCATATCCAAAAGCCGATTGTTATATACATATTATAACAATCGGCTTTCTTTGTCAATTTGATATTATGCCCTGCGGCTCCTTTTGCTCTTATACCTCGTCAATCGCCTTACCAATATCGTTTCTCTTATATTTATTCTCAAAGCAAACCCACTCCGTGGCTGCATAAGCATTCTCTCTAGCCTCTTTCAAGTTTGCCCCTTTAGCAGTTACGCCAAGAACACGTCCTCCGTTGGTTACTATACTGTCCTTTGCAAGCTTCGTACCCGCATGGAAACAATAATACCCGTCATGTTTCCTAAATTCTTCCAATCCCG
>CANAZK010000162.1 GCA_947366105.1 uncultured Lachnospiraceae bacterium
CAGCCATATCCGGTATGACGGGCGAATTATGCTTGCATAAAGGCGCACGACATATTGGATATGAGCTGAGCGCCCATTTATGAGCAAAAGCAGCTGTAAAACAGCGAAAAGCACCGTAGGTGCGGTTTTGCGAATGGCGCGGGCTGAACTGTTACATTTTATCTTATCCATCTCCATCTATGAACATCATAACAAATGCCGCCAGCAGAATGCCCGCGCATATGAGAATTGCCTTTTCTTTCATGACTTCCACACATACATTTACAAGAACGGCGCCCAATGCAAAACACAATATGATTCCATAATAGATAATGCTTTTATAAAGACTCTCTTTATTTTTTGTGTTCCAATATTCCCCCATGTGTTCTGTGGCGCTTCGCAGATTTCCGATACACATCGTAGTCGCAACACCGTTTCCGTGAATTTTACGAAAACTTTCCACCTGAATCCCGCATGCCAAAGAAAGCAGACTGTTTGCAGCAAGATTGAGGCTTTGAGGCAGGAAGCTGACTGCAGCCAGTACAAGAACTTCCGCCAAAACTGCCGTCTGTCTCCAGTGAACCGCCCTTCTTTCCTTGCTATGTTTCCTTACGGAATCGGCAAGGGCAATTCCGGCAGCAAAAGCGATGACCGGAAGTAAATAACGCAGCGCGGCGGCATACTTTCCTTCAGACAAACGGACGCCTAAGAGAAGTATATTCCCCGTTTGGGCATTGGCAAACACCCTCCCTCTGCACATATAGGAATAAGCGTCCATGCCTCCTCCCGATATCGCAAGTATCGCTCCTAATTTAATTGACTCAGACATTTGTCCTGACCTTACCATAACTTCTTCCTCTTGAAACAGGACCGGGTACATCACCCGGTCCTGACTTTTATAACTCTATTCCACTGTTAAAAGCTCTTCTGCTTCTTCCTCTTCTTCTGTCGGTTCTTCTAAAGCGTCTGTTTCAGCCGCTGCATCCTCTGCAGCATCTTCAACAACATCCTCAGCAACGCCCTCGCAGTCCCGCGCTTCACTTCCGTCTTCCTCTTCCTGTAATTCTTCAGGCTCTATCTCATCTTCCGGTACCTTTCCTGTATCCAATGCAACATCGCGGTACTTTCTCATACCTGTACCTGCCGGAATCAGTTTACCGATAATAACGTTCTCTTTGAGACCAATCAGCGGGTCAACCTTTCCTTTTATCGCCGCCTCCGTGAGAACCTTAGTAGTCTCTTGGAACGAAGCTGCCGACAAGAATGAATTTGTTGCAAGTGAAGCCTTGGTGATACCAAGCATTACCTGTTCGCCTGTCGCCGGCTCTTTGCCTTCTTCAGCTAATCTTGTATTCACATCTTCAAATTCAAGCACGTCAACCATTGTTCCCGGAAGGAACTCTGAATCACCGTTTTCTTCTACGCGGATTTTCTTAAGCATCTGACGTACGATAACCTCAATATGCTTATCGTTGATTTCTACACCCTGAAGACGATATACGCGCTGTACCTCCTGAATCATATAATCCTGTGCTGCGCGGAGTCCTTTGATTTTAAGAATATCATGCGGGTTTACGCTACCTTCGGTAAGCTCGTCGCCGGCTCCCAGCACCGCGCCGTCCTGAATCTTAATTCTAGAACCATATGGAATCAAATATGCCTTTGATTCACCCGTCTCATGATTGGTAACAATAATCTCGCGTTTCTTCTTCGTATCATTGATTGTAGCCGTTCCGCCAAACTCTGTGATGATTGCAAGTCCTTTCGGCTTTCTCGCCTCAAAAAGCTCCTCGACACGAGGAAGACCCTGTGTGATGTCATCACCCGCAACACCGCCGGTATGGAACGTACGCATAGTAAGCTGTGTACCCGGTTCACCAATGGACTGAGCGGCAATAATACCCACCGCCTCGCCGACCTGTACAGGCTCGCCCGTCGCCATGTTGGCTCCGTAGCATCTTGCGCATACCCCGATGTGTGATTTACATGTCAGAATAGTACGGATTTTCACCTCTGTAATCGGTCCGCCATCCTTATTTACGCCAAACTTCATAACCTGTTCGGCACGTTTCGGCGTAACCATATGGTTTGCTTTTACAATAATATTTCCGTCTTTATCGTAAATCGTCTCGCATACATAGCGTCCTGTAATACGCTCCTGCAAGCTTTCAATCTCTTCATTTCCATCCATGAATGCTCTAACATACATTCCCGGAATCTCCGCGCCTTCCTCTACACAGTCAATCTCACGGATAATCAAATCCTGGGATACGTCAACAAGACGTCTTGTCAAGTATCCTGAATCGGCTGTACGAAGCGCAGTATCGGAAAGACCTTTACGTGCCCCGTGGGCAGACATGAAATACTCTAATACGTCAAGTCCTTCACGGAAATTGGACTTAATCGGAAGCTCGATTGTACGTCCGGTTGTATCTGCCATAAGTCCACGCATACCTGCAAGCTGTTTAATCTGCTTATCCGAACCACGGGCTCCCGAGTCAGCCATCATGAAGATGTTATTATACTCGTCAAGTCCGTCGAGAAGCGCTTTTGTAAGCATATCATCCGTATTCTTCCATGTCTCAACAACTTCCTTGTAACGCTCTTCCTCTGTGATAAGACCACGTTTATAGTTCTTCGTAATTCTGTCCACTGTGTCCTGCGCCTGCTGGATTAATTCCGGCTTCTCAGGCGGCACCGTCATGTCGGAAATAGATACTGTCATAGCTGCTCTCGTAGAGTATTTGTATCCTGTCGCCTTAATCCTGTCCAGTACCTCCGCTGTCACAGTCGCACCGTGTGTATTAATAACCTTTTCAAGAATCTGCTTATTCTGCTTCTTGCCTACATGGAAGTCGACCTCCAAAAGAAGCTCATTCTCCGGAATACTTCTGTCAACAAAACCTAAATCCTGAGGAATGATTTCATTGAACAAGAAACGTCCAAGCGTAGACTCTACATTTCCCGTCTTCGTTTCACCGTTTGGAAGCATCTTAGTCACACGCACTGTAATACGTGAGTGTAATGTAAGCGCGCCGTTTTCATAAGCCAAAATGGCTTCATTTAAATTCTTAAAATATTTGCCTTCGCCCAAAGCGCCCGGTCTCTCCTGTGTCAGATAGTAGATACCAAGTACCATATCCTGTGAAGGAACAGCCACCGGACCGCCGTCTGACGGCTTCAAAAGGTTGTTTGGCGACAACAGTAAGAAACGGCACTCTGCCTGTGCCTCAACAGAGAGCGGAAGGTGAACCGCCATCTGGTCACCGTCAAAGTCTGCATTGTATGCCGTACATACGAGAGGATGAAGCTTTATAGCCTTACCTTCTACAAGAATCGGCTCAAATGCCTGGATGCCGAGTCTGTGAAGAGTAGGGGCACGGTTTAACATAACCGGATGCTCCTTAATAACATCTTCAAGCACATCCCACACTTCTGTCTGAAGTCTCTCTACCATCTTCTTAGCATTTTTAATATTGTGCGCCGTACCATTTGCCACAAGCTCTTTCATAACAAATGGTTTGAACAATTCAATCGCCATCTCTTTTGGAAGACCGCACTGATAAATCTTGAGTTCTGGTCCTACAACGATAACCGAACGTCCTGAGTAGTCAACACGTTTTCCAAGAAGATTCTGGCGGAAACGTCCTGATTTACCCTTCAACATATCTGACAGGGACTTAAGCGCTCTGTTTCCCGGTCCTGTCACCGGACGGCCGCGGCGGCCGTTATCAATAAGAGCGTCCACTGCTTCCTGAAGCATTCTCTTCTCATTGCGGACAATGATATCCGGGGCGCCTAACTCAAGAAGTCTTCTTAAACGGTTATTTCTGTTGATAATTCTTCTATATAGATCATTTAAATCCGATGTAGCAAAACGTCCGCCGTCTAACTGCACCATTGGACGCAGATCAGGAGGAATAACCGGGATGGCATTCAGAATCATCCATTCAGGCTTATTTCCTGAACCGCGGAAAGCCTCTACCACTTCTAAACGTTTTACGATTCTTGCACGCTTCTGTCCGGTAGCCCCTTTTAATCCGCTCTGTAATTCTTCGTACTCCTTATCAAGATCTATTGCCTGAAGAAGCTCCTGGATAGACTCGGCCCCCATTCCTACACGGAAAGAGCTTCCCCAATTTTCTCTTGCTTCCTGATATTCCTGCTCTGACAGCACCTGCTTGTACTGTAAGTTGGCTTCTCCCTTATCAAGCACGATATAAGATGCAAAATACAATACCTTCTCAAGTGTCCTAGGAGAAATATCAAGGATTAAGCCCATACGGCTTGGAATTCCTTTAAAATACCAAATATGCGATACCGGAGCCGCAAGTTCAATGTGACCCATACGCTCGCGGCGCACACTTGCTTTTGTTACCTCTACTCCGCAACGGTCACAGACAACCCCTTTATAGCGGATTTTCTTATATTTTCCACAGTGACATTCCCAGTCCTTGCTAGGTCCGAAAATTCTCTCGCAGAAAAGACCGTCTTTCTCAGGTTTCAAAGTTCTATAATTGATAGTCTCAGGCTTCGTTACCTCGCCCTTTGACCATTCTAAAATCTTCTCAGGTGATGCCAAACCAATTTTGATAGCATCAAAAGTCATTGGCTGGTATGTTGCTTCATTATTTGTTGCTGACATGCAGGCACTCCCTTCTATTCTTCATCAAGAATTTCATCAAAAATGATATCCTCCGGTTCCATATCATCCGGTTCCTCTTCAATATCTACAAGCTCTTCACCTTCAAATTCCTGACGGCTGAAACCATGCTCTCCATAAGACTCATCATCAGAATGATAATGTCTGTCGCCTTCAATGATAGAACGTAAGTCTGTCTCACCGTAGTCTATACTTTCCATAATCTCTACTTCTGTGTTGTCATCTTTTAACACTCTCACATCAAGTCCAAGTGACTGCAACTCTTTGAGAAGCACCTTAAATGATTCAGGAATGCCCGGCTCAGGAATATTCTCACCCTTAATAATTGCCTCATATGTTTTCACACGGCCGACAACATCATCAGATTTTACAGTCAAGATTTCCTGAAGAGTATATGATGCGCCGTAAGCCTCCAGCGCCCAAACCTCCATCTCGCCGAATCTCTGTCCGCCGAACTGCGCCTTACCTCCTAACGGCTGCTGTGTTACCAGCGAGTAAGGACCGGTAGAACGCGCATGAATCTTATCGTCTACAAGATGATGCAGTTTCAGATAATGCATGTGTCCGATTGTTACCGGACTGTCAA
>CANAZK010000163.1 GCA_947366105.1 uncultured Lachnospiraceae bacterium
CACGCTGGACTCCAAGGGCGAGCTGCTCATCACCATCATGTCCTCGCTGGCGCAGGAGGAGTCCCGCTCCATTTCGGAAAACGTGACATGGGGGAAACGGAAACGGTTCGCGGACGGCAAGGTCAGCCTGGCCTACAGCTCCTTCCTTGGATACCGGAAAGGGGAGGACGGGCAGATGGAGATCGTGCCGGAGGAGGCGGAGACGGTGCGGCTCATTTACCGGCTGTTCATGCAGGGGCAGACGCCTTACGCCATTGCAAAGTATCTGACGGATAAAAGCATCCCCACGCCCACGGGGAAGGAGACATGGCGTCACAGGACGGTGGAGAACATCCTCTCCAACGAGAAATACAAAGGCGACGCCCGCCTGCAGAAGTGCTACACGGTGGATTTCCTTTCCAAGAAGCGCAAGGCGAACGAGGGGGAAGTGCCGCAGTATTATGTGGAGGGCAGCCATGACGCCATCATTGAGCCTGCGGAGTGGCAGCTCGTGCAGACGGAGATACAGCGGAGGAAGAACGCGGGGCGGAGCCATAACTGTTGCAGCCCGTTCTCGGCAAAGCTGAAATGCGGCGAGTGCGGGGAATACTTCGGCTCCAAGGTCTGGCATTCCAACAGCAAGTACAAACGGACGATATGGCAGTGCAACGCCAAGTTCAAGGGTGAGAGCAGATGCGCCACGCCCCATCTGTACGAGCAGCGGATAAAGGAGCTGTTCCTGGAGGCGCTCGGAATCCTGATGGAGAACCGCGAGACTATCATTGGTGACTGTCGGGCAGTCATGGAGGCGCTGGCAGACTGCGGCTCCATTGACGCAGAGATGGAAGCGGTCAGTGATGAGATGGAGGTGACCGCAGGGCTGATCCAGAAGCTGGTCGATGAGAACGCCACCCGGAAACTTGACCAGCACGACTACCGCAAAAAATATGACGGGTATGCCAGCCGGTATGCCGCCCTTGAGAGCCGGATGGACAGCCTGGGAAAAGAGCGGGAGCGGAAGGAAATCCAGTATGACCTTTTCAGCGGGTTCCTTGCGGGGCTTGGCGAAACGGGGGAGCTGCCGGTGGATTTCAACGAGAAGCTGTTCCACAGGCTTGTGGATTACGCAACGGTCTATCCGGACGGCAGGGTGGTGTTCGCTTTCCGCAACGGCGTGGAAGTCAGCACGGAGATTTAAAGCCGGAAGCGACCGGGGTATTGGGCTTTTGCCAGATGCCTCCGGCCGCTTTTTCTGTGCGTGGAAATAGAGTGTACTGTGTATGGAAATTTGCTAATAATTGAAGTATAATTACAATATTGAAGCAATCCAAAAATCGAGAGTTGATAAGAAGAGGAAAAATAAAATGCAGAAAGAAAAACAAATATTACTGGCATTCTTTGATATACTTGGCACTTCAAAAATGCTAAATAAAGGAGATTATCAAAATGTATATGATTATTATACTTTTATGGCTAAATTGTGTTCAGATACACATACACCAATAGCTGTTGTTGACCGTCTTTCGAGATTTCGTTATCCTGAGATAGATTCTTCTCAAGAGCGATATTTGATTATTAACTATAGACTAAAACACTGTTTTTTTAGTGATACTTTTTTACTGTGGATTGAACTAGATTCCTTTTTGCAACCAACAATGGCAGGCTTTTTAGAAAAATGTTGCATTATCTTCTGTGAAGCTCTAAAACGTGAGATTCCTTTGAGGGGTGTCATTTCCAAGGGTACAGCAATTATGGATGAAGAAAACCGTATTTTTTTAGGAAAACCACTTGCTGAAGCAGCAAAAGCTGAACCACATCAGAATTGGTTGGGGGTTGGATTCGGAAGAACGATTTGTGATATCCATCCTATGGACATGAGGTACACCCTTCCATATAGAAAACATTTAAAATCTACAGAGAAGGATAAAAAACATTTAAAATCTATAGAGGAGGAACTTTTTAGCGAAATTGTTCTTGATTGGCCTTCGTGGTGGCGAGAAAATGAAAAGATAGATGCCGTTCAAATTATAAATCGTATGAATACAAATGTTTCGTTTGAAAGCTATTATGCTAACTGTATTTCTTTTGTAGAAGCATCAAAGAAGAGAAAAGAAGTATGGGATACGTTTTTTTTGCTTCAAGATATTGATACGTTATCAAAACTTTGTGCTACAGACGATGATAGTCATAATGATGAACAAAAAGTTGCAATACAGAAAGGTGTTGAAATATTAACAGCTCAAAACGTATTAGATTTTCTGCAAAATATTGGTGTTCAAAACAAAATTGAATGGTTAGATGAAAAAGATCAGCGTAGTTTAGAGTATCTCCAAAATGGATGTATACTGGTAAACGAAAAGTCAGTATATTTAAATCAATTAAAAAGATAATTGGTTGGGTGCAAAAAATAACGATAGCCCCGCTGAAAAATGGGTTATCGTTAAATTTTACACTCCGAAATATCGAAAGTGCGGCAATTTCAATTAAGAAAACGATGGCCGCCCATGGATGGGTGCATCTGCCTTTTTGAAAAGTGTTGATTTCAGGGCATTTGCAGTAAATGTAAAAACGATAGCACCCACGCAAAAATTGTATCAATCTGGACACGCAATATGGTGGTATAGAGAACCGTCTATCATTGATACTTTTATGGAGGCCTATGATTTCACCGGAAAGACAGTTGTTCCGTTTGCGACATCCGGCGGCAGTCCGATAGGCGGTTCCAGGGAAAATATACAGGCTTTGGCGCCGGGTGCAAAAGTAGCAGAAGGGAAACGATTTGCTGCGAATGCATCGGGCAGAGAGCTTGCAGACTGGGCGTCAGAGTGGCTGTAAGATTTGAAACATGGATATCCTTTGCTCTCTTAAGGCTCTCAAGCATTAGAATAATCAGCAGACGGAACAGTTAGACAGGAAATCAAAATATATTATAAATTCATCGTATTGCACTATATGTGCAAAAAAGGTGCAGAGGGAGAAGTCAAACGAGAGCAAACGCAGGAGCCGTTTGACATGGAGATAGAAAAAGGCATAGTGGATATACGGAAGGCAGGGTATATCCGGTGGATGACGTGGAAGCGGAAATGAAAAGGGACTATGGGATATGAGCGGGGCATTTGCCAGCAATGGCAGGTGCCTTTCTCATGCCTTAATCTGCACAACGTAACCGCCAAAATACGATGAAAACAATGCTTGACCGGGCGAACTTATTATATGGTTCCGATTATGCGTTTGAAGATATCTATTTCCTGTCTGCGGCTGCCGAGGATGCAGAAGGTGTAGATGAAAGAGCCGTGAACGGATTGGAAGCCTGATTAAGGCACGCTTTCTCGTAATTTCTGCAAGAATTTTTCTGCAGGCTTGGAAAACATTCCATATTTTTCCTAATAATGTATATTTTTGCCGAGTCGGAATGACAGGTCAAAGAAAAGCGTAGACCACAAAACCGCCGCAATGATATTATCCATACACGGCGGCGTACATAATATATCGATATAGAATTATGCCTTTTATCAAACTGCTAACAAAAAATAATGTTGACGAAATAACCACTGTTATAAAAACATCAGGAACAAATGATTTTGCCACCCATAACGGTGTTTCAAAAAAGGTCGGAACAAGCAGCAGAATAAAAACCGTTAAAAGCCAATCGAGTAATATGGGAAATAACACTACTATAAGTTTTTTCCCTTGCTTTATTCTTCGGATATATTTGGGGAGCAGACATAATGACAAAATTGCTGTTGCTAATACGGCCATCATAATTAAGTCAATCTGAACATGGCTTATTAAATACGCATTACCTGTAATTTCATTCGGCGGATTATCTAAAAGCATAAGAACCATACCCCATCCCAAACTATCCATCATGTTGTTAGTTACAAAATAATCATTTACATTTGATGTAATGGCGATTGCTATATCTTTTTCGGGAAGAATAAAAATACAAGAGGTTCCCGTTTCGACCAAGCCGCTATGACGCAACACAGGTTCAGAAAGCGGCTCTCTTACGGTAGCCCAGCCGTACCCATACCAAAAAGGAATATCGCCATCAACATAAACTGTATCCCCATAAAACATCGTATCTATGCTTTGTTTCGAAATAATTCCATTTCCACCGTTCAGATACATCTGTAAATATTTCCCTAGATCATTCGTTGATGCAGAAATGTATCCCGCCGGTACAGTGATCCAAGAATTTTCGGACAATGGATATTTATGCCTATTTTTAATATGAATTCCCCAATAATTTGTATAACCGTCAATCAATCCATTCTTTTTACTTTCGTCAAGGGTTGCAGCTGTATGTGAAAGTTGAAGCGGATAAAACACATTTTCAGTTATATAGTCATTGTATGATTGCCCGCTGACTGCTTCGATGATTTTACCAAGCAGAGAGTAGTTTACATTCGCATAAATATGAATGCCTTGCTCATTGATAATTTTATAATCTTCAAGGGTTTGATATTCGCCTAAGCCGCTTGTGTGATTCAGCAATTGACTGACAGTGATTTTTTCTCCATCGGTTGCATCGGGCAAATAAGTCGATATATTGGCACTTAAATCAATTTTTTCCTGTTCGGCTAACTGCATATTGCAGACAGCCGTAAATGACTTGCTGACCGAACCGAGGAGGAATGGGGTGTCAGGATTTTCACAGTCACCATAGTTTTCAGAGAATAACACCTTGTTTTTATCTACAATAGTTACAGACAACGAAGGAATGTGGGCATTTTTTACGCAGGTTTGTAAGTAGATATCTATATCGCTATAAGTATTTGTTTCTTCTTTAGTTTCAGATTTGGCATAAACTAATTGTGTATTACAGAGCATATTCAGTAAGCATACAGCAAATAAAATCGTAATACATGCAAGTGGTATTTTTCTATTCATAATCTCTTGTTTTCTTTTTAACTTTATGATACCCTAAGTGAACAAAAACATTATATAATTAGAGTGCTTGAAACGCAACGGTCAAAACATACTTTATCATTTATTGACACCAAAAGCGTTCAAAATGGAGCATAAAGGATTTTATCCATATCTTCTCCATTTTCATTATGCGGCAGTGTTAGACATTGGCGGGGGAGTGTTGGGAAAGGGTTTATGTAATTTGTTGGGCACAATGAGCAGGTAGAATTATGAGGTGACAAAATGAAGAACGTAATATATATTTATGGAGCGTCTAACTCAGGAACAACAACGTTAGGCAGGAAAATTAGTGAAGAAT
>CANAZK010000164.1 GCA_947366105.1 uncultured Lachnospiraceae bacterium
TTTCTTACATTCCTTGTTCGGCGAAAAATTACAAAATCGCACCGGCGCTGACAGAGTATTCCCACAAGGTCATAGGATATGTCAATCTGCTGTTCCCTGTGTCCGTTTGAAGTGTCTGGCATATGGACGTAAACTGCTTTCACCATGTCATTCAATACGGCGGGGGTCAGTTCGTCCATGTCGAGACACTCATGTACCTTGCTGATGAACCGTTCAATGTTCTCTGCCTGTTCTTCCTGTTGGTTAATTTCCTCATTCAGTTGCAACAGCTTTTCCCGCAGTTCTTCCTGCTCCTGTTCGTAATCGTCAGAGAGCATTTGAAATCTGCTGTCAGAAAGTTTACCATTTGCGTTATCTTCATAAATACGCTTAAACAATCGGTCAAGTTCCGCAATCCGGCGTTCCGCTTGCATCAGTTGCCGCCGCTTTGCCGTCAACTCCCGTTTTGCGTCTGCTTTCTGCTTTGCGCCCATAGCCTTACGGAATTGTTCTTCATGGTTGGCTACACAAGCAATCGTTAGCCGGAGATGTGCAAACACACCCTGTTCCAAAACTACGGCGCGGATATAATGTGTCGGGCAGACTTCTTTTCCTTTCAGCCTTGAAGTGGAACACACAAAATGGTCTTGCCGCGCTTCAAAATTTTTGCTTGTGCAGTAGTACAGCTTTTCGCCGCAGTCAGCACAGCGGACAATGCCAGAAAACATATTTGTCTTTCCCGTTCTTGTCGGGCGGCGTTTGTTCTTCCGTAATTCCTGTACCCGCGCCCATGTGTCAGCATCTATGATTGCTTCATGGGTATTTTCAAAGGGTAGACAAAGCCTGTGTATAATGTTACTTATACGCATGTTTGGCTTATATTTGTCGAGTTTACTATAAAACTGTGTCGAAAATTAGTCATAATCACATATTAAAGGATAGTGCAGTGCAGGCTTGGGTGAGGTTCTTCTTGCTCAAACCTGCTTTTGTTTATGTTTAAGAAAGTGAGGCCATCATGAAAATTCCGTATGGGTATATTCTAATTAACGAGGAGATCATTGTTCATGAAGAAAAGGCGGATGCTGTCCGCAGTATATTTGGGTACTATCTTGCTGGAGCCAGTCTTGGGAAAATTGTGGCTATGCTTTATGCAAAAGGTATCCCTTCCCCATCTGGTAATCCGAAATGGGGCAGAGCAGCAGTGGACAAACTCTTATCTAATGCAAAATATATTCCCATTGTTGGTGTGGAAACATATATGGATGCTCAGTTTGAGCGGGAACGCCGGTGTAATGTTGACTACGACAAGGCTGGTCATCCCAGGAGGACAGTCAGATATCAATCTCCCTCTTTCGAAATAAATTAAGACTACCCAAATCTCTCTTTTTCTGCTATACTGGAAGAAAAAGGGGAGAATTGGAGTATGACATCAGAAGAAATCGGTGAACTTTATATACGCATCGCATTTCAGTATGAGTCTGCACTTGATCAGCTCGTTGGCAAGGGACTGATAGACAAGAATTTTGCGGACAAACACAAAAAGGCTTTTTATGACTCGCTGGATGAAGAAAAGTTGCGGACAGCTCAAAAGATTAGAAGTCATACAGAAATCATGCGCCGCTATGTGAGGAGTATGATTTCTGGAAATATGGTGTCGTTGACAGAAATAGCGAGACAATACACAGAAGATTCTCCTGGGTATGTTATTCAAAGCTGGATGCGCAGCCGGAACACTTTGGAATTTCTCCGTCAATGGGAAAATGACATGAATGGGGAATTTGATGATAGAGCCTGTGAGAAACTGCTTCATCAGGCGCATACGTCATCGCTAACTGTTACACCATCGTTATGGATTAGGAGGACACACGCTGCTGGGATATATGTAAAGCAGGGGAAAGGAGGAGGCGTGCGTGCTTATCCCGAGATTGCAGCAGATTTCCGCTTATGGCTTAATCCTGCGGAAAGATTGGCATTAGTTAAAATAGTGCAAGAAATAAAGACTGACCAGAGGTTAAAGTGACAGAATTAACCGGTATCCAATAAAGAAGCATGTGATTCTGCAAGAGGAGAATTATCGGTAAAGAAAAAATCTCAATATGCGAGGAAAAGTTTTATGGTGAAAGCATTTTTGTCTCATTCGTCTGCGGATAAGAAAATAGTTCGGAAAATAAAAAATAGGATACAACGCTTTTGGACCTATTTTGACGAGGATTGCTTTAATCCCGGAGAAGATTTTCGTACCGCGATTACAGAGCGTTTGTCGGATACTAATTTATTTGTACTTTTTGTATCCCAAAATTCTTTAAATTCATCATGGGTTCGTTTTGAGATGGATGAGGCCTGGTGGCAAACTGTTCAGCGGAAAAATATTACTATTTTAGTGCTGACGCTGGAACCGATATCACCTTTGGACTTACCGTATTGGATGCGAAAAGCAAAATTTGAACCAGTACGAACTGTAAATCATGCGGCCCAGCTAATTAAGTCTATTCTTTTAGACAGCATTCCCATTTATAAGCCTGTTTATATGGGGAGGGAGGAGGATACGGCAAATTTCTATAGAGAAATTGCACAATATGAAGGTTGTCATCCTAATATCTTTGCGATTACTGGTCTTAACGGAATTGGTCGAAGGACGTTTATTAAAGACATTTTGAACAACCGTTTTTCTTTGCCATATAATGCTCAATTCGAGATTGGAGAATCAGAAGGTCTTACAGAACTATACCGAAAATTGTTAGATGATAACATTGAGGGACTGACTCCAGAGCAGGTCGATACGTACTACAAGGAATTTGTTGTTGCCACAGCATCAGAGCAGGCAGGGGAAATTGCACGGACACTATCGATGTATACACAGGCACAATCTTGTCCAATACTAATCGACAGTGGAGAAATGCTCAACAATGACGGATACTACAAAGAAAATTTTTTAGCAGTATTCCGCTCCTTTGAAAGTAAGTTTTCGGATTCCTATTTAGCGATACTCCATATGCGCCTGCCAAAATCGTATCCTTGTGACAAAAACCTGATAAAAGTCTGCCGCCTCAAGGCACTGTCTCCAACGAGTTGCTACTCTCTTTTTGAGGCCCTACTGAGACGGCAAAATATTCCTATACCAGATACTGCTCAAGTGAAAGAAATTGCTGATTACTTGGAGGGATATCCGCCGTCTATTATCAATGCTGTCCGAGAGTGCGCTTTAGAAGGAATTGACATTGTATGTGGTGACAAACGAAGCTTGATGGATTTCCAAGAACGCATTTTTAAGAAATACTTAGACAGCATTCCCTTTGAAAAAACAGATATAGAAATCCTCACAGTAATCTACAATATGGGCAATATTTCCATTGGACCTCTAGTTGCTATTTTGGGGCAAACCATAGAAACTATTACGAAATCGCTCAGACTTTCTCATGATTATAATATTGTGGAACTGCGATCCGATGGAACATATGCGATTGCCCCACCTATGCGAGTATCTATTGAACGGAAACTGCATCACTATACCAAAGAAGAATTTTCACATATTTCTACGCGACTACTGAAGGAATTTTGGAAACCAAAAGAATTTATTCCGTTCAATTTAATCGATACCATTATTTTCGCTGTTTTGCGCAGTGGACAAGAACAGGAATTGGAGGATTTTAAGAATCATTTACTGCCATCCCATCTGTTGAAAGCGGCAGAAAAATCGAATCAAGATTGTGATTGGGCATTGGCCGAAACATATGCCCGTAAAGCTCTAGAGTTAGATGAAAAGTTAGTTCCTGCGAAGATTATTTTGTTTAAGGTTCTAGTGCGACAGGAAACGCCCCATAATTGCGCAATAGCAACGGAAGAAGAGAATACCCTTCTGAGTGATCTACGGATAGAGCATGATAAAAATGTTTATTATCTGGAGGGCTTTCGCTTACTGAAGCGCCATAAATACTATGATGCAATCGAAAAATTTCGCTTAGCGATTATATCTGGAGATACTTCAATTCCTACATATCGAGATTTGGCAGAGTGCTATTATCAAACAAACCAAGTGGATTTAGCTCAGAAAGAAATCGAAGTGATCATGAAGGATCGCAAAATTAACAATCCGTTTATATTGGATATGGCTGCAAAAATTGCTATTAGCGTGGAAGATTTCAATGGTGCACGCAATATTTTGGAAAAACAGGAGTTGGTGGATCGTATTGAAAATGTAGCGCATCGTTGGGCTACCTATTATCTTAAAAAAGGAGAATATTCTGCTGCATTTAGATATGCTGATGATGCTTGTAACGGAGAGCGGGTTCTGCCCGAGATGTATTTATTGAGGATGAATATTGCGATCCATCAAAAAAATTACCAGATGGTTAAAGACGATTATGAACTTATTGGTAAAAAGTATGCTCATTACAATCATGACGTAAGAGAGGTCCTATACACAACAATGCTTCTTCAATCTCAAGGGTGGGAAACCGCTGAGGCAGCTTTTTGCCACATTCGGAGAGAAAATCCTTATACGCGGAATCTGCGTTATAAAATTGTAAGCGCTAAACTGAACGACAACAAAATCCCGTTTCACGAAAAAAGGGATTTGGAAGCAGAAAAGAGTCAGTTGGAAAAGAAGCAGATGTTTGATCCGCTACACCAATTTCAGTGTTATGATTTCCAATAAAGGTGCATGATGTATTTCTTAGAAAATTTCTCTTCGCATCTGTGTATGGGATCTGGATTTATGGGAACACAAATTGTAATACTCTAATTACTCCCTGGCATAGAGAAATTCTATAGGGCAAACAAATCAACATCCACATTGTGAAAATCAATGTGGATGTTGATTTATCTGCTTTTGGAACAATCAAAAACCTTGCGCCGCAACGCTTACCTAGATGCATCTTTTTTGTCCACACAAGAAACACAAGCTGCTTTTCCGCCGGATTGTAGCATTTCTTTTTAGTCTTGTAAGACTGAACAAAAGTTTTGAAGTTTACTGTATGCCCTTGATACTCTGGACGTTCCAAAATAAATGTTACCGTTTCGGCACTCCAACGACAGGGGTTATTTTGCGGGGCGTTTCTCGTTGCGCGTCCGTTTTGCATGAAATAGACTGTCGGAGTGACTATTTTTTCCTCTTTCAGAATACGGGCAATCTGTGTCGGTCCGTACCCCTCTAAGTATAAGCGGAAAATCTGTCAGCGCCAGAGATAAAATGTAAAAAAACGCCGAGGAAAAAATGTAGTTTTG
>CANAZK010000165.1 GCA_947366105.1 uncultured Lachnospiraceae bacterium
CTAATAGAAATGTTGTGCGTATGTTGTTGAAGTCATTAGCCTATGAACAGCAGGAAGAGCTGCTTCCGACTCCTTGGGAAATTGAACATATCTTCCCTAAGAAGTGGCAAACAAATTACTTCCCTGATGTGCCGGATGCAGCAATCAAAGAGAAGATTGAACATATTGGTAATAAGCTTCCAATCGAAAAGAAGCTGAATATAGTTGCTGGTAATGGATACTTTTGCAAAAAAAAAAGGAGTATGCAGCTTCAAAGATTGCTGTTACAAAGGCAATGGGTACATCTGAAATAACAGAATGGGATATGGATTCCATCATGAAGAGGGATATTCGTATATTTGATACTATTATGGCTCTGTTAACAAAGTGGAATAATGATTACTTAAATATACCGGCAGCTACAACTGAAGAAGAAAAGCCGTCAGAAGAAGACTTAGCCCGCATTGAGGAATTCAAGAAAAAGGGCTGGATATAAGGCTGGTTTGAGATTATCAGGTTTGATCTGTACGCATACACCAACCCTGATCCGGAACAGCATGAAATCAGAATTGAGATGGGAAAAAACATATTTGAATTTACATATGGATAAGACAAGTGGGGTGCAGAAGATGACAGTGTATGATATTTTATTGAATTTTTTTATATATAGTTTTTTGGGATGGTGTACAGAGGTTGCTTTCGCAGCGGTAAAGCAGAAGAAATTTGTAAACAGAGGATTTCTTAATGGTCCGTTGTGTCCTATTTACGGAATCGGAGTTACTGTAGTAGTAGCAGTATTAGAACCGTATATGGATCATCTGCTCATGTTGTATCTGATGTCTGCCTTTTTGGTTACTGCTTTGGAGTATGTAACAGGAGCTTTGTTGGAAAAAATCTTCCATCATAAGTGGTGGGACTATTCGGAAGTGCCGTTCAATATAAAGGGATATGTATGCATTCCGTTTTCGCTTATATGGGGAGCGGCCTGCGTAATGATTGTTAAATTTATACATCCCGCATTATATAGAGCCGTGTCATTTATGCCGGAGTATCTTGGAATGGTTTTGCTGACTTTCCTGTGCGGGCTGATTTTGGCAGACGTTTATGTGACAGTTACCGGTATATTGAAATTGAACCGCAGACTGGATAAAATGGAACAGATTGCAAATGAATTGCGGCATGTGTCAGAACAGATTGGCGAGAGCATTTATCAAAATATGATGGATGGTATGGAGAAGCAGGAGCAGATAAGAGCCAAAGCAGAAGAACTGAAGCAAAGATATGAGGAAATGCTGGAGAACCTAAGGGGAACAGAACGAAGAATTTTGAGCGCATTTCCAAAGATGAAATCAAAAAAGTATGGCAGACATATAGAAGAATTGAGAGAATACTTGAAGAGAAAAAGGAGAAGCTGATATATTGTCAGACTTCCCGTCTGTACCTTTTTAATATGGACAATTAATATCAGAGTGTGGTAAAATATAATGTAATTATACGCTGTATCTATAAATATTAAGGAGAGAGTGGGAGGATGTTGTCTGATGGGAAAAACTAGATTTTTCAAAAAACATAAATATAATATACTTGTCAGCGTATTAATAGTATTGTTTTGCGTAATATCATATAGCTTTTTTACATTTTCAACACAAATCGAGATAACCGAACAGGAGAAAAGCATTCATCAGCTTAAGCAGATGTACGAACATAGTGTGCTTGCAATAAACAGTACGTTAGGTTCTGCTGAAGAAAAGATAACAGCATTATCCGAGACAATAAACGGACTACCTGACAAAGAGAAGCAGCAGGCGTTGGAAGTAATGCATGAAGTGATTATGGCGGAGGGTTTTTCTTATGTTGGAATTATAGATGAGAGCGGCAGTTTGGTTGCGTCAACAGGGGAGGAACTGGTGATTTCAGACGAGGAGTTTCAGAACGTTGAGATGACGTCAGATTTGGATATTTCCGACGTTGTGCAGACAAGTATGGGGGAAGCTCTTATATTTTCCAATCCAATAGAAAAGGACGGCAGACCGGCGGGTCATTTTTATGGTGTATATATGTTGGAAAAGCTGGAAAAAAGATTTGGAGAGAATTTTAATGAAGAGAACAGCTATTTTCAAATTATAGACCCTAAGGGCGGCTATATTCTGTCCACCGGTAACAGGCAGATTCTGCAAAGAGAAGGGAATCTGTGGGATGAGGTGAAGAACTATACGTTCAAGGATCCTTACTTAAGTGCAAAACAATTGAAGAGAGCCGTTGGAACGGGTGAAGAAGGCATTATACATTTTTCTTTTAAAGATCAAGAAAGATTATCGTATTTCGCTCCGCTGGAAGTAAACGGCTGGTATCTGTTTTCAGTTATGAACTGTAAGTCGGTTGAAAGCAACATAATGAAGCTTCGGGACGATGTGTTAAAGCTTTTGGGAAGCATTGCAGCTGCGTTTGTTATTATCGTAATGATCACTCTTTTCTACAGTTATATTGCCAGAAGGGAAATTGTGAAAGTAACTGAGAAAATTGCTGTCAACGAGCAGATGTTGAGCATTGCGTTTGAGGAAACGAAAAATGTATTGTTTGAGTATTTTCCGGTACAGAAGCGAATACATTTTTTTAATCCGAAGGTATGGGGCAGAAATTTGCAAAATGTAGAAAACAATATTCCAGAGGATTTGATTAAAAGGGATATCGTTTTAAGAGATTATGAGGATATCCTTTATGATGCTTTCAAAAAAATAGCGGAAGGCTCAAAGAAAGAACAGTGTGTTGTTCCTATGAGAAGAGATACTATTCTGTGCTGGTGTAAAATTGTTCTGATTAATGTGTTCGGTAAGGACGATAAGCCGGTCAGAACCATAGGCATGATAGAAAATATTGATGAGGAGAAGAAAAGGGAGCTTCAGCTCATCAAGGAGCAGCAGTACAGGCAGGCGATGCAGGAAGAGGTTGAGAGGACTTTTGAAATTAACCTTGCAAAAGATACAATGACTTTCAGCAGCGGTAAGGTTATCGGACTTTCAAATAATTCCTATACATATTTTCTCGAGAAGTATCTGAAAGAGCTTGTTTATCCTGAGCATACAGAAGATTTGCTTTACAGGATAGCTCCGCAGTATTTGATTGACAAATACTATAAAGGAGAGCGGCATTTTAAACTGGAGTTCAAGAAAAAGAACACTCAGGGAGAGTACCGGTGGATGCAGTATAAGATTGTACTGCTGCGTTCGGTAACAAGCGAGGACATAATGGCGGAAGTAGAGCAACGGGATATACATGCCAAGAAGAGTAAAGAACTGGAATGGAAACGCAAGGCAGAAAGGGACTTTTTGACAGGGCTTTATAACCGTCGGGCACTGGAAGATAATATCAGAGAATATTTGGCTGAAAAAACAGAGATTCAAGGGATTCAGGCTTTTATGCTTATTGATTTGGACAATTTTAAGAGTATAAACGATACGTTTGGACATGATTACGGAGATATTGTGTTAAAGGACGTAGCAGAAAAACTTGAGAAAAGCTACCGGGATACAGATTTCACTGCAAGGCTTGGAGGAGATGAGTTTGTTGTATTCCTGAAAAATTGTCCGACTATAGATGTTGTAATGATGAGAGCCGAACAGTTAGAGCAGATGATTAAAATGGTG
The DNA here is from genome assembly GCA_947366105.1 of uncultured Lachnospiraceae bacterium. GTDB lineage: Bacteria > Bacillota > Clostridia > Lachnospirales > Lachnospiraceae > Faecalimonas. Next base: position 3,624 of record CANAZK010000165.1, read on the forward strand.
TATGAGAAAGACGGTATTGGTATTGCAATCAGCGCTTCTATCGGCGTCTGCACTATTGATAATGAGAATATGGATTTTAATGAGATATATAAGAGGGCTGACGTAGCGCTGTATCATGTGAAAAAAGCGGGAAAAGCCGGATTTAAAATCTATAATACAGATATGGACAGCGAATACGAAAAAGAGCATTAAATGAAAAGGAGGCGGTATTTTTATGAAAGATATATTAAATTCTTATTTATATTCAAACTGTGCAATTCAGGATATGGACAACAAGCTGTTAATGTGGGGAGAAGTTGAGGCTGTAACAGATGAACTGGCGATGGATATAGCGCCGGGGGAGGACTGCCTGGTTCCACATATGCTTCATGGTACGCCGGTAAGGGCGGTTTTGAGAAACAGAAGTAAAATATTGATTTTGGACTGTACCATCTGCGGTTTTAACGGAACTGTTCTGCGCGTAGAAAATATTGAGAAAATTCAAGATACAGAAAGGCGCAATTATTTTAGAATTAATACTGCTGCCGAAGGAAGGGTTTGCAAGTTCCGTAGAGAAAAGGGAGATGAGATTTATTCTGCAAAGCTTAAGGATATCAGTCTTTCAGGGGCAAGATTTGTCTCGGAAGGAGACTTTTCAGAGGAACAGGAAGTTCGGTTGTATGACTTTACTCTGACAAATGAACTGAACCCATATGATTTGGAGGGGGTTATATTATCCAAAGACGAAGAAGGCGAAGGTGAGTTTTTGTATAGGTGTAAGTTTGAAGAACTTGATTATGCAAGCTCAGATCATCTATGTAAAGCTATTTTTACACTGCAGAGAGAGCAGAAAAGAGAGAGGCGCGGCCGCAGTTGGTAGCCGCTCATATGGCATAAGATAAAAGAATCTGTTACTGACAGGAGAAAAAATATGAAAAGACTGTATCAGAATTGTGGAAGAATAAGCTTGGCGTGCTATGTATTTGTTTTATGTCTGCTATGGCATTTATGCAGATACGGAGGAGTTAAGCAGCATGTGGCGCCGATTGCCGTGGCTGTTACAGCGTTAGCGGTAAGTTACATAGTTTGGCTGGTTAAAGGGCGTTCACGGCATAAAAAGGGAGCCGCGGGCAAGGGAAAGCGTCTTAGAATAGAAATGATCGTATTTCTGTTATTTACGTTCTGTGCTTTGGGAGGTATCATTTATACTGCAGTGCCTTATAATGGCGCCTTGTCATGGAAAATTGAAGAGTGGACGAGGAAGAAAGAAGTAAGCTTTGTACATAATAATTTATGGGAACATGGAATAGAGGGAATTATATCGGATTTGACGGCAAAGGTGAAGCTTCCGGAGGAGCTTTATATTGCAGATGAATTCAGAATGACTTTCGGCGAAGATGGAACAATTCAGACGATTTCCGCGTTTCTGTATGGGAAGGATGACAAGGGCGGACTAAAGACGTATCTGATAGATTATAATGTGGCTAAAAAAGGCAAGAATATAACGGTTTGGACGGACGGAGAGGT
>CANAZK010000166.1 GCA_947366105.1 uncultured Lachnospiraceae bacterium
GGAGACAATAGCTGGGGATTTATTGATGGTGCTAGATGAAGTAGATAAAACCCGTGTCAAAGAGTTTCCGTTAGCAAAACTCGCAACACTAGGACGAGATGTGAATGGGAAGAGAGTTCAGTTATTGTTATCTACCCAGAGTTTTGAAAGTCTGTTTGCAGTGGCAGAGGATGGAAACGAGCATGATATTCGGGCTTTGTTAACTGGTTTCCCTGTAATAGTTAGTTTTAATCCAGGCATGGATGCTACAACACGGGACATCTTAAAGACTGCTTACGGAAATCACATCGTTCAGAAAATAACAACACCGTTATCGAGATATAATTGTCCAATAGTGGAAATGAAAGAGGAAGCCTGGGTGAGAGATCAGGATTTCTCCAGCTTATCAGTTGGACAAACATATGTAAAAATACAATCAGAGCGCCCTTATCGGGTTCAGATTAGGAAGTAGGGGATCAAGAAAGTGAATTGTTTATCTTATATCGAACATACAACGAGACAAATGGAAAGATCAGCACAGTATCTTGTCTCAGGAGAGACACAGGCTCATGAGGTACTTCTAAAAAAGATTATTCATAAGGCATACCTTGAAAATCATACTTTGTTAGTTATAGATGAAACAAAAGATTCTATTGGTGTTTTAGAAAAGTTAACATCTGAAGGATATAGTATAATAAATGGACTTTCTGGTATGTTCATTTTTAATCCTTTTAATATCACTACTCTTACAAACATCTCAAGGCTTAGGCAATTATTGGAGACTTTTCAGGTGACGGAAAAGGAAAAACAAAAAGTAGTGTCGTATCTAAGTTTTATTCAACATATTCGGGGCTTGGAGGGAAAATCCACTAACCTTACTGTGTCCATTCTTGGCAAAGAATACAGTACGTACGAGGCAGTTGCAAGAAAATTACATAACATGGAAAAAGGAGGAATAATTGAAGAAGATGAAATGTATTTTTTGTTGAGCAAATATAGTGAACTTTCTTCCGCTGGAGCAGAACTAGAAGATTTATTTCCGTTGCTTCAACCATTTGTTGAGGAAGTATCTGTCAAACAAAACCAGAAGGAATTCCAAAAGTCTGCTGTTGTCCTACAGACAGGAGAACTAGGTCGGGATCAAAATTTTAAGCAGATGGTAATACAACTTTTGAAGTTTGGGATGGATGGAGAGAGTAATATTAATACCGTAATTTATATTGATAGTGGATGTGGCAGTAGGGAGGAACTACATTATCTTTGCACAGAACTGTGCTCAAGAGTTAATTTAAATGTTTTTTCAAAAGACATTTTTACTGCACCAAGCGCGATGCTGACAGAAATATTAAATCGTTCGGATATAAAGATATATGGAAGGCACAATATGGCTAGTGCAGAATTACTGGAAAATGAGTTGGGAGAAATTTATGTTTCCAAAAGTACATATAACGAAACCTTTGATCGAAGATTTATCAGTAATAAACCATGGGATGTACTTTTGGGACGAAATAAGACTCAAGGTTATCAGGCTCTTGCGCCTGCAAAGGAGGCAATGCATTCTAAAGAATTACTGTCAACATTAAGATTAAATCAGATTATTATGGATGTGTCTGGACGAAAGATAATGACTACATTGTAAAGTGTATGAGGAGAGTGAGTGATTATGAAAAAAATATTTGGTCTTGTTAGAGTAGGTGTTATATTAGCAGTCCATTTTTTTGTATTTTATTCTATTCTTGAAGTGAAATGGGCGGTAGGAATTACGATGGCAATTGCTGGGATTGCATATTTGGGAGGGCATATAAACATTGCAAAAGATCGAGCTATACCACTTCAAAATTTAGATGCATTTTATAAATCCAAGCTTGAGGGGGCATTTCAAATTCTTTGTGAACAGGGGAATAAAGTTGGAGTGGATTTGAGACATCTTCGATTGTATATGGTGCCTGATGAACAAATAAATTCATATTCTTACGGTCGAAACCATATTGGAGTAACCAAGGGATTACTTGCGTTAGATGATGGCAATATCGCAGGCATCCTTGCGCATGAAAGTGGTCATTGCCTTCATGCAGATGCTTTTATTAAACGCATTCTTTTTTGCGATATAACTATTATTATATTGAGTCTTAGTGTAATAGGCTTTATAAGTACAGGTTTCTTTTGGCTGGTTTTTGTTTTATTGTGTTTTGGTGGTTTATGTGGTGGATGTTTCTCTTTTTTTATTACAAGGAGTTTGGGGAAGATGATTCGATGTGTTTTTACAGGGCTCCAACATATATTCGTGTTCATATATCAGATAACAATCGGAATCATTAGTCGGAATATGGAGTATAGTGCGGATCGTTTTGCGGCAAAAATGGATTTTGGGAATGAACTTATATTCTTTTTGAGTAGATTTTCGTTGGAAGAGAACGTTCCTAGAACCTTCCGAAATATTATGTATGCTAGTCAGCCGACAGCAAGTAAAAGGATAAAAAATATAGAAGAATATTGTCATACAATATTGTCCCAAGAGGTGAAATGTCATGAATGAACAGAAAAGATTATTACTGATGTTTTTAAGTCGCCTGGGAATAACTTATCAATACAAATGTATGGGTACATACGATGTCTATTTTTGTCGATACGATGGGATTACATTTAGCATTTCGACACATGGGAAAAGTGTGAGCATGAATAAGTATTTGGGAGCTTATTCTTCGAAGCAACAGAATACTATTTTTTGTTTAGGGGAAAACGCTAAGAAAAAAGGGTATGATATTGTATATGTAGATGATAGTGACGAAAAACATATAGGACTCAATATGATTTATTCTTTTCATACAGATAAACAACAACTATTTTTAAATATTTGCTGTTTCCTTCAGATTATATCTGTTGAGAAGTTCCTTAAAACAAAAGTGATGGCAGCATAGGAGAATGAGTATGAAAGAGTTTAATTTAATTTTAACCCCAGGATTAGAAAACAATGACAAAATTGTAGTAGACTTTATTCGTGAAAAATATGGGGAGGAAATGCCTTGGATTTTTTATTCTTTACCATATGTACCTCCCTATCAGGAAAATTGGGAAGGAATTATAAATTATGAAAGGGTTTGCCAATATCACCCGTTTTTAGATGAGTCACAGGAAAAAACGATTGTCATAGACTTGAAAGAGTGGGTTTCAGAAGACCGAATCCATGAAGATTTTCTTAATATCTTTTTTATGTATCTTCATGATCAACATTCATATTTTGATTTAAAATATGTTTTTACTGTTGGAGCATATAAAGAAAAGGATGTAAGAGAATTAATAATGTTGCTTTATCAGTATTTCGAAAAGGGGTGCATAAAGATTAATCGAGTTTTTCAGGACATAGGAGAATTAGAAAAGTACATAACCAAGAAGCATAAGCATATTTCCAAAGAATTGGTAGCTAGGATGGCAGGTATCATAATTGAAGGTAAAGAAAAAATAGGTGGAATATCACAACTAGATTCACTGCTAGAGGGGATAGAAAATTCCGTTTCTGGAATCAGAGAAAGAATTGACGAAAAATTGCTGATTCAGAGGGCGGAAGCGGTAAGGACAACGGGGTTTTATATGCTTTATGAGCGAGAAATGGAAAAAATATTGGGAGAGCATGAAAAAAATAGCGAAGAATGTAAAAATTCTATTAGAAAGGGGAGGATTGCTTGAATAAAAACAGGATCTATGATTATGAATCTATTTGGCGGCAGTATACAAATCAACAGGAAAACCAGCGCTTTTTATCCAACTCGCCAGAAGATTTGTTGAAAATATGTGACGTATACGATTTTAAGGTTAAGGAACATTCACATATAGTAGCGGGGATACCACTTCATTACGATTTAGCTCAGCAAAAACTTTACTGTCTTCGATGTGGACCACATGTACGTATTAGCGGCGAATCTGGGAATAAAAAATCACGCTGTGTTGTCCGACCGAAAATATTGAGTTGTGTGTTAAATGATAAATGTTCATTTGTGGTAAACGATCCTAAGGGGGAACTCTATGCGGATCCTTCAATCATGCATTTGTTACAGACGAACGGTTATGAAGTTCATTGTATAAATTTGCGCGACTTTTCTGGTGACGGGCTAAATATTTTGGCTCCGGCATATAGATTTGAAAGAATGGGAGAGAGAACAAAAGCAAATGTATATATAGAAAAATTCTTGGGAAATCTTTTAGAAAATAATCCGGCGAAAGATCCATTTTGGCCTAAAGAAGGACAACGACTTATTCGTGCTATTATTGATATTTTGAAAATACTTGCAAAATCAATGGGAAACGAAGACGCATTTAATTTGGCATCCGTTAAATCCTTTATTCGTATGGATTATACTTATATAGAACAGCTTGCAGAGATGTTATTGGAAATTATGCCACCCAATTTGCCCTATAATCCGGCTCAAGAGGTATTGAATATTTTGGGTGCCGCAGAAAATACAGTACGTTCTGTTATTATTTCGGCAAGTGCTTTAATTGAAGAATTTGCGGTATGCGAAGCTTTGTTGAAACAGATATCAATTTCGACTTTTGAACCAAGAGAAATGTATCAAAAGCCGATAGCACTATTTTTTATCATTCCAGACGAGGCGACGGGGATGGATTGTGTGGCATCACATTTGATGGATGCAGTGTATCAGGAATTAATCGATGAATATACAAATCAATATAGAGATAAGCCAGAAGGGGCGCCGAGAGATATCCATTTTATAATAGATGAGTGTTCTAATAATCGTGTTCCAAACCTTGGAAGTAAGGTTAGTATCAGTAGGTCACGGCAGATTTATTTTACCATAGTTTATCAAAGTGATGATGGGATGGAGGCGGCATATGAAAAGGATTGGTTAAATATCAAGTATAATATGAAAGCCCATATTTTCTTAGGAAATAGTAGTGTGGATGTATTAAAGAAAGTTTCTGAAGAAGCCGGTACTATTTGTACATCAAAAGAACAGAAGATGATTCCGGCAGTTTCAGTTGAAGATTTTAGACATATGAAAAAGACAAGAGTATATAAAGAT
>CANAZK010000167.1 GCA_947366105.1 uncultured Lachnospiraceae bacterium
AAGGTTCAAACTTTAGAACGTCTGGTCTCATCGTTGGATGTGTCAGAACAGCATACATTCATTCTCAGAATAAACCAAGTCTTTTCCCCGGAATTGTCCAATTCCAGGAAAATCTTATTTCCCTCCTGCTTCACTTCATAATCCAGCGCAAGAAAATTACGTATACGACTGTCGCATTCTGATACAGTTGTTCCGGAAAACGCTCGGAATTTCTTCCAATTCTCACCCAAATCCCCGGTGAAATCCTTCGAAATATCCCGCCATGTCTCAAGTCCGTCATCCTCCGGATATATGACTTTCGACGCGTCTACCCATACGCTGCTGTAGCCCAAAGCCGTCTCCACACATTTGTTTCTAAAGTCCTCCCTGTATGTATACTTCAGACCGTTACTCAAAGCAGCCTGTTTTGTCACCTGCTCCGACACATATCCTATAATTTCACCGTTTCCCTTATAATCCTCAACCACTGTACGGACATCCTTCAAAATACCGTTGCCCAAAGCGGAGCTTATCTCCTCTTCTGACAGTTCTCCTGCGTAGAAAGATGTAAAACTGTAATTTGGAATTCCCTCCCGGATAAGTCTGTCATCTTGTCTAAGCTTTTCCTCCGGCTCCGTATCCGATATACAAAAGCCCGACAGTCCCGCCTCCGCATTTTGCTCGTTTAACAGCTTCATATAATAAACAAGCATCTCCTGTTCCGGCAGATTGTCATCCTCATAGTCAAACTGCGGAGACATCATCGCCGAAAGCCCTAAATTGTTTTTACGGTAGGCAGTAATAATACCAGGCCACATAATATCGCGAAATACCTTTTGAGAAGAACGGCTGTAACGCCGCATCATTTCTTCCTCATTCTCTTTTGCCAATCCCGGGTAATTAAGCATGACTAAGTTCTGTGCATTAACCACCGGATAAATCTCATACTCTTTTGTCTGCGCCGACATCGCGGATAGAAGGCCCAATCCTGCCGCATCTTCCATATAGTCTCCGTTTACGGCAAATACAAAAGCGGATTCCAGACTGTTTCTCCAAATTACCGGCGGATAATCCATATAATCCGCAGTCTCCTCTTCCATAATGCCTGCCATATATGTTTTGGTTCCTGACGCCAGCGTATACCACGGAAAAGTCAGCCCCATATCCTGTTTCTTCTCGTTGAGCTCCTCATCCTCCGTGTAGTAAATCTGCTCGCCGCCCAGCAAAAATCCTTCATATAAATGAATACCCACTGCCGTTGTATATTCTTCTCTGATACTGCTGATTCCTAAGATTCTTTGAAGCTCCCTGTTTTTCTCTATTGCAGATACATCCGGCAGACCGGCAAATACCAAATCAGTCCCCTCCGCTGCCAGCCCTGCCAAACAGTTCACCGTATCTTCGCTCTCCCAGTCAATGCTTACGGAATCCAATATCGCCATATCAAAAACCGTCTGCCGCCCAGCCAGTTTTTGATACTCCGCCGGTGAATCAAAGCTTTGCATACCGCGTTTCGTATAGAGCGCCCAGTTTTGCGTCATTTCGCTTACCGGACTCTGTGCAGCGCCAAGATATAAGACGCTCTCCCTCTGACGCTCCTTATCGCTCTGCTTTATATCATAAACATCATTCCTGTCCGGCAGCTCCTCCAGTTCTTCTATGTACGGATTCTCCCCGTAATCATTCAGCATTTCAGTTGCCACGCCGGAAGCTTGAAACAAACAGAAAATAATACACATAACAATGGTAATTGTAAAATAATTCCGCAGCGATACCATACAACCACTCCTCAACTGAATAGCCTGATCAACTCAAGCGTTTCATGATCAATCACCACATCTGCTTTTTTCAAGGCTTCAAGAGTCTCAAAAAAAGCTTCTCTATTTCTCATTGTAAAATATAACTTCAATTTACATGTATAAGCCGCCAATTCCAGCGGATGCAGCGCCGCCAGTCTCATGCACCATTTTTCCCCTCTTTCGAAATCTTTTGCTTCGACAGACCTCAGACAAACAGCCTCGCACCGTTTTGCGGTAAGGCTTTCCCAGCTGTTTCTAAAAAGAAGTTCCCCGGTCTCATCCATCATATGTATGAACCGTCTCTGTTCTATCTCTGTAAATATATTCTGCTCCAAAACTCGGTTCATATAATCAAGCATCTGTTCCCCGCACTCCACGTTGTCCGGATTCTTTTGTATCTCCATATACATTTTCTGTACATTGATACGAAATTCATTTAGTTCATCACTTAAAACAGACGCCGCATAATGAGAGGTTTCCGAGTCTTTAACGTTTAACGCCTGGGCAATAGCAGACAGTGAAGACTGGATATCTCCTTTCAAGACGTTCATCATTACCATTCGAAGCCTGGTCTTCTCATTGACTGATATAGCTTCCTCCAGCGGAACCACATTTCTCTCCCGTTCCTCGTCTGCCTTCATCTGAATCCTTACCCGCTCTTTGCTGAATACCACATCTGCCAAATCCATTTCCATCCAAAAAGGCAGTTTAAAAATCAGGAAAGAAAAGAAGAAAAACAATGGTCCCACAACCGGGCAGAGAAGCATCACGACAAACCGAAGCAAATACGTTCTTCTATTATCTTTCAGCTTCTCCTTTCGTTTCTTCCCCCCAAGGGTTGTCACAAGCACCGTATTCCAAAGAAAATAAACAGCCGCCACTAAAAAATTCACGACAATCATCAGCAGAAAAATCTTCTCATCCGTCATCTAAATCACCCGCTCTCCGGCAGAGATTCCCATATTTCGCAGCCGTTTCTTTACAATCTCTACACCTTCTTTATTTGTGTTCGGCAGCAGAACCTGCAGCTCTCCGTCTTCTCGGACTCCAAGATAATCTGTTTGACGCACAACCTGCTTTAATTTGCCTGACACATCTTCCCAGTCCCCTTTTTTCACCGGGACACTCAAAAGCCCGCATTCCGTCAACCCTTGCACCTTGGCGTCTAAAAAGGCTTTTACAAGCATTTCAAAGGCTTCTTCGTTTAATATATCTGTCTCCTCCACATAACGCCGGCTTTTCAACGTCGCCAAATACTGCTCTGCGCGTACGGCGGCGTCTCTTATCAAAGCGCTTACAATCGTAAAACGGTTTGCCTCCGCCAGCGTCATCCGCTGCCATGGGATATCCCAAAGCATCAGTATAAATCTCATCTGTTCCTGTTCGTATACTGCCGCCGCCATCAAAGGCAATTCCTTTTTCATATTTCTGTTAACATAAACACGGCGCTCCTTCAGCTCACAGAACATTTCCTCCATAGCGCTGTACTTAATAGAGTTCCCCAACTCCCGCGCCTCCGGCGAGGTTGCCGAAAACAATCTGGCATAGTCCCTGTTTGCCACGACATATACTGCCACAGATTTACTGTCCATCAACTTGGAAAGTACTTTCGCCGCATAAAACAGAACCTCCTCCGGTGCATAATGATCCAGACTGGAGGTAAGCTCATAAATTTTACCTAAACTGTCTCTTTGATTGATAACCTGCATTTCAAAGTTCTGTTTCATCTGTATATTGCTGTCATTAATATCAGCAATATCATCCATTTTCCTTTTCAGATATCGAACCTCTTCTTCGTTTTCGGTCTGAATATTCCTTAGCTGATCCTTCATATATCCCACAACCATACCCACGATAAAGAGCTGTGCGATCCATACATATGTACTATAATCCAAAAGAATATCAAAGCCGCTCCGTTCATACATCTGCCTGAAAAAATATCCAGCCGCCGCCAGTATGGCGGAAAAAACGGCTTGCTGCTGTCCATGAACAATGGCAAATAAAAGGACATAGAGCAGATAAAAATCCAGTCTGTCAAAATACCGGCTGCCCACCGCTCTATTATTCAATATAAAAAGGGGAACAAAGATAAGCATATTCTCTATAAACGGAAAGAGCTTCTTTATAATAATGCCAACATGATGCATCAGCCTGTTATAGCCCTTTACATCCGTATCCTCCATCCCGATAAAGAAACTTCTGTGGTGCTGCATATACTGTACAGTCTTTGCCACTCCTCTTTCGTAATCAGTAAATATCTTCTGCCCATACTCTTCCCGATATTTACTGCCGTCTAAAATAATCCTGAAACCGTCTCCCACAGTATTATCTTTAACTCGTATATTCCCCGCCATCTTCCCGCATATCAACTGCGCAAGCTGCATCTCATCAATCTCCTCCATAGAAGATATATGATAGCAGCACTCTTTCGGCGTTGCCTCTGTTATTGCCTTATATGCCAATTCTATTGCATCGTTCAAATACAACATAGAAAAAGCATGTCTGCCATTGGCAGATATGCAGCTGGTCTTTAGTGCCTCCAAACACATCCTGAAACACGGATTATCTTCCCTTCGGTTCTTGCCCGGTATGCCATATACATTGTCAAATCGAAGAACCATTATATCCAAACCTTGTGCTCTTCTGTAATTGGAGCAGATTTCTTCTCCCTGCGCCAATGCCATAGCCTTAAAGCCTTTGGGCGACAGCGTCTCCTCTTCAGAAATAGACTTTCCACGAGGATTCCCGAAAACCTCTTGAGACGACAGGTACACAAAACGCCCCGATTTCACCACGGAAAACGCAGACAATATATTCATAAATCCCGTTGTATAACGCACTATTTCCTCTCTCGCCATGTTCCAGTCAAAGTTCGTATCATAAGCACCCATAAAAATTGTAATATCCGGACTAATACTTCTAAAAATATCTTTTACAATTTCATTATCATATGTAAAATTATATTTTTCAAACACACGCTTATATGGAAAACGCTTTTCCCGCTTCCCTGTCATCAGAAAAACACGATGCCCGCTTTTGTTGCATTTATCAATCATGGCATTCATCATATTGCTGCCGCCACCAATTAATAAAACATCCATTACTCGTATGATTCCTCCTTAAATTGATGTAAGTATTATGCTATTTTAATTTTACCGGGGGGGGGGGGGGGGGGGGGGGGGGGGGGGGGGGGGGGGGGGGGGGGGGGG
>CANAZK010000168.1 GCA_947366105.1 uncultured Lachnospiraceae bacterium
AGAACAAGAAAGGCAGATAAATTTATGAAGATACTGGCAATTGCAGATGAAGAATCTGCCTATTACTGGGACTATTTCGAGAAAAGTAAACTGGAGGGAATTGATCTGATTATTTCCTGCGGGGACTTAGACCCTTATTATCTGTCGTTTCTTGCAACATTTACGTCATCGCCGGTACTGTATGTGCACGGCAATCATGACAACCGATATGAGCAGATTAATCCCGACGGATGCATCTGCATAGACGATGACATCTATGTGTATAAAGGCATAAGAATTCTTGGGCTTGGCGGTTCTATGCGCTATAAGCCCGGGAAATTCCAATATACGGAATGGGATATGATGAAGAGGATCAGCAAGCTTTGGTTTAAGCTTCTTAGAAGGAGAGGATTTGATATACTGGTGACCCATGCTCCGGCTTATCAGTTGAATGACGGGCGCGATCTGCCCCATCAGGGATTTCGTTCATTCATAAAGCTGATAGAGAAATATAAGCCGAAATTCTTTCTTCATGGACATGTGCATCTGTCCTATGGAAGGAATCATAAGCGGTATGACAAATACCAGGATACACATGTGATAAATGCGTATGAACGGTGTGTGTTTGATTATTATGACGATAATCTTAAGGAGAATATACGGTAAAGAGTGAGGCGTTTCATTTTAAACGAAAAAAAATACAGTTCTTACATTGAAAGGTACAGTTAAGGCGAAAAGTATTGAACTGCAGATGATTAAAAGATATTATATAGGAAGAAATTGAAACGGTCATTCCGGCAGCGGAATGAAGAGAGAGGGAAAGGTGAGCAACATGGAAAAGAAGAAAGGGTTAAAGATTTCTTTGACAACTCAGATTCTTGCGGCAACCATCGGCGGCGTTGTGTTTGGTCTCTTGGTAGGAGAGTGGGCAGGAAATCTGAAATTTATTGGTGACATGTTTATACGTCTGATTCAGATGTCAGTTGTATTACTTGTTATGTCATCGGTTGCTGCTGCAGTTGGCGGCGGAGACGGAAAAGACGTAGGTAAGATGGGATTCCACACATTCAAGTGGATTATCTTCTTTACGATTATTTCAGCGGGACTTGGCGTTGCGCTTGCAATGATTGTACAGCCGGGAGCAGGAGTTCCGCTTGGAAGCGATGTGGTTGAAGGTGCAGAGGTTGTAGAGACTTCGCTTCAGACTACGCTTCTTGGATTCATTCCGACAAACATCATGCAGTCAATGGCAGAGAGTGCAATGGTACCATGTATCGTGTTCTCGTTATTCTTTGGTGTTGCCATGGGCGCTTATACAAAGCAGACAGGAAACAGCAATATCGTTGAGTGGGTAAAAGGTATCAACGCAATCGTAACAAACATTATTAAAATTGTTATGAATATTGCTCCAATCGGTATCTTCTGTTTATTGGCAGACGTATCAGGACGTATCGGATTTGGTGTTGTAAAGTCAATGGGTACATTCTTATTGGTACTGCTTATAGGAGACCTTATTCAGTTTGCAATCTACGGACCGCTTACGGCGACGCTTTGTAAGGTGAATCCGGCAAAGATGCCTAAGAAGTTCTCTAAGATGTCTATTATGGCTCTTACAACAACTTCAGGCGCTATCTGTCTTCCGACTAAGATGGAAGATGCGGTTACAAAATTTGGCGTAAGCCGTAAAGTAGCTGATTTTACAGGTCCTATCACAATGTCAATGAACAGCTGCGGCGCAGCTCAGTGTTACGTGGTAGCTATATTCTTCATGGCTCAGGCAACAGGTATTACACTGACACCATTCCAGATGGGTATGGCAATCTTATTATCATGCTTAATGTGTATGGGAACGATTTCAGTACCGGGTGGTTCTATCATTGTTTACACATTCTTGGCATCAACACTTGGACTTCCGTTAGACAGTCTTGCAGTGCTTATCGGTATCGACTGGTTTGCAGGTATGTTCAGAACATTAATGAACGTAGACGTAGATGTTATGGTCGGCATGCTGGTTGCAAGTAAACTTGGTGAACTTGACAGAGACGTATATAACGAGAAGAAAACTGTAACTTATTAATCAGACGTTCAGAAAACTAAATCATACATAACTCTTGAGGGGCGTTCCGTGTTGGGCGCCCCTCTTTCCTATGTGCGGAAAGTATGTTACAATAAAACGGAGTAATATACGGAGGAAATCCATATGCAGATAAAAGATTTAGTGTTTGATCTGACATTGAATATATGCTTGTTGTCGGTGATTGCAAGTTTGCTTTCCAAAGTAAAATTTATACAGAAACTGATACTTCAGGATAGAAGAGGGTGGAAGAAAGATTTACTTCTGTCAGTTGTGTTTGGTGTGTTTATTATGGTTTCTGCATATTCGGAAATTATGGTCGGTGATTATAATATGAATACGAAAGTGATTGGCGTTATGTCGGCCGGTCTGCTTGGAGGACCGCTTGTTGGTATTTGTTCATCACTTATCGGCTGTATTTATCTATATGTATTTTCGCCGAATCCCGCGTTTACATTGCCGTCTGTGTATTCGGTCATGCTTATAGGCATGCTTGGGGGCGGGTTTTACCCTTACTTCCAAAGAGGGAAGTGGAAATACAGGGATTTGTTTCTGCTTACGTGTTTCGCGGAGATTGTGGAGATGGTATGTCTTCTGCGGTTTACGGTTCCGGTGAAGATGGCTCTTGAGACGGTGCTCGTAATCAGCGGTCCTATGATTCTGCTGAATTCAGTGGGTATGCTTATCTTTATCTCCAGTTTTAATACTGTATTTGTGCAGCAGGATATGGAAAGTACGAGGCAGTTAAAAAGAGCGTCGGAGCTTGCGAAGAAAAGTCTTCCGCTTCTTGGCGAAGGGCTTCATAATAAGGAGAATATCCGTGAGATGGCGGCTGTTATTATGAAGGAGACAGAATGGTTCGGCGTTATGATCACGGATGAGACAAAGGTTTTGGAATGGCAGCAAAAGGATATGAAATTCCAGCCGGAGGGTGATGTCAAATTCCCGGAAGTAGCCAAAAGAGCAATGGAAAGCGGTAGGAGGGCAATGCTCACCAGCGTTCCGAAAGAAGACCCGTGGTACGAGTGGATTGGGGAATATTCTGTAATTGCGGAACCGTTTATGATAAATGAAAAGGCAGTGGGGTGTCTGCTTATTTGGATGAAGAAACAGTTTGTCTTTCACCAAAGCGATCTTGAGCTTTTACAGAACTTTGCAATGATTATGTCTTTCCAGCTTGCGGTGAGCAGACTGGAAAAACAGGAACAGATGCGGCAGAAAGCGGAATTTAAAGCGCTGCAGTTTCAGGTGAATCCTCATTTTCTTTTCAATGCACTGAATACCATTTCCAGCGTATGCAGGGAGAATCCAAGGAGAGCGAGAGAGCTTCTGATTACGCTGGCAGATTATTTTCGGTATAACTTGGGAAACGATGTATATATGGTACCGTTGGAAGAGGAGATAGGGCATGTCAGAGATTATTTGGAGATAGAGAAGGCAAGATTTGAGGACAAGCTGATTGTCACATATGAGCTTGAGGAAGACATGAATATTCTGATTCCAACATTGATATTACAGCCTATTGTGGAGAATGCGGTGCGCCATGGCAGAAGCGTAGACGGAAAAAGATTTGTACATATTGCCGTGAGGGAAGAGGCAGAGAGGTACACCGTGAAAGTGTGTGACAAAGGGCAGGGATTTGATATGGAGGTTTTACGCAAATTGAGAGCAGATGAGGAAATCGGGAAGAGTATAGGACTTGCCAATGTTCATAAGAGGATGAAGAATATATATGGAGAGGGTAACGGCCTTGAGATAGAGAGTTCTTTTGGAAATGGAAGTTGTGTGACGATGTATTTCCAAAAGGGAATAAGGAGTGAGTGACGGCATGAAAATAATGGTAGTAGATGACGAACGTCCGGCAAGAAGCGAGCTGATTCATCAGCTTCATGAGTTGATTCCGAAAGCGGAGATAGAGGAAGCGGATTCGGGGGCCGCCGTTTTAAATTTGATCGTGGAGAAGAAGTTTGATATTCTTTTTCTTGATATTAATCTTGGCGATATTCAGGGCACTGCGCTTGTGAAAGCGCTTAAGAATATTCAGCCGGATATGAAGATTATCTTTGTGACTGCGTATTCAGAGTATGCGGTAGAGGCGTTTGAGCTTGAAGTGGAGAACTATATCATGAAACCGTTCAGTAAGAAGCGTTTGGAGAAAGTGCTTAAGAAATGCTGCTGCAAGGCGGAGGAGACAGAGGAGCGCGCTGTGACAGAGCCTCCCGCGTCGAAGAGACTTTCAATCAGCCATGACGGGAAAACGGTGTTTGAAGATATCGGTAATATTGTATATATCGAGACTTATAATAGAGGGTGTCTTATACATGTGACAGGTAAGAGTTATTATGAAGGAAAAACCATCGGAGAATATGAGAGAAAGCTTGAGGGAAGAGGTTTTTTCCGGTGTCAGAAAAGCTATTTGATTAATCTCGAGAAGGTGTCGGAAATATTTCCGTGGAGGAATAATTCTCTCGGACTTAAGCTTCAAGGTTATGAAAATGAGGTGCTGCCGGTGGCAAGGGAGAAGACCAAAATTATTCGGCAGCTCTTGGGATAAAGGTGGAGGGAAGCTTATGGCGGCATTTAAGCATTTTAATATGATATGAGATAGCAGGTTTGGTAATGGCAATAATTGTATTGCATTTTACGGCACAAATGGGATATAATAAAGAAAAAAGAAGGGCGGCGGTAATATGGCAACACGAAGCGCAAACGTAAATGTCAGAGTGGAACCTGATGTCAAGAAACAGGCGGAAGATATACTGGATAAACTCGGCGTATCCGCATCGGCTTTTATTAATATGACCTATAGGCAGGTAATTATGAAAAGGGGGATTCC
>CANAZK010000169.1 GCA_947366105.1 uncultured Lachnospiraceae bacterium
TTTTATAAAATGATTTAAATGTGCAGCAGAGATTCTTAAGTTTATGATGTTGGGCATAGCAGGTGGTTTATTTGTTTTCAAAGTTCCGTTTTTCGGAACACGAAAAACTCCACAATGAAAACAGGGCCTTGCCCTAACAGTTAAAATTTAAGGAACTTTATCGTTCCTTAAAATTCTTTTTAATTGGCATTATCTTCAAATATAGGCATAATCGCTGATTTCATACTGTTTTGTTCCATATTTAAGAGCCGTTCCAAATTATAAATAAATGCAGCTATCTTTTTTTGTCTATCTTCGTTACTATATGCCATAAGATCATCAAATATTGTGTTTACATACAAAAATGTCATTTCTGCAACTTCCATCGGGTACTCTGTCTGACATATCCCTTGTTCAATTCCCTCTTCTATTAAAGTAGTAATAAGAGGATTTATTTCAGACAACAGACAATTCTGCATTTTCTAGTGCATAAGGGCATTTTGAGGTTTATGAACCTGCTGTAGAATCTCCTGATTAAGATTCTCATCACTTATATTAAGTGCAAGCATCATCTTTGTAAGCCGCTGCAATATAGGCACGTCTTTCTCCCCTGCAATTTTCTTCGCCTGTTCAACTAATCGCTTAGTCATACGGTTTATCATAGAATCTAAAAGTTCCTCTTTAGACTTAAAGTGATAATAAAGCGTACCTCTGGCAATTCCTATCTCATTCAAAATGTCATTTGTACTGGTGTTGTCAAAGCCCTTTGTTCCGAATAGATGCTCCGCCACATCCAATATTTCATTTTTTCGTTCTTCTGCATCTTTCACCACCCGCATTTGAATCACCTACTTATATTTGTTTTATAAACAGACTGTCAGTCTAATATTACCACTTAAGGGGGATATTGTCAATCTGCAATAACAATATCATAGATTTCTCCATAAAATTCTAAATTTTTTTCTGTTTAACTTCCAACAAGCCTATATCAGTTTGCAATACTACTATATTTTTGTATAGCCTTTTTAAAAACAATTCTCGCTCCTAAAAAAAATACTATCGGCGCTAATATCCCCCATAATTTCATTCCAACATTCAGCCGGCCAAGAACAAATAGAGGCGGGAAATTTGAAACAATAAATATGGGAATAATAAACGTTCCAAAAATCTTTAACGCTTTAGGATAAATTGCCATAGGCATCATATTAAAATTGGATAAACCGGACACTATGTGACTAATTCCTTCACTTTTAACAAACCAAAAAGATAGTAAAGGCGGTAACAAAAGAATACTATAAAGCATGAGAACACCGAGTATAATATAAAACACATATCCAATTATGACTACAGGTTCCATTGATAATTCAAGTGTTTTCCATGCATTCGTAACCATAACAGCTCCTGCAATAAAGTTTGGAATTGGTACTGCCAGGTCTATTGTGGATACTGTTAGGTAAAACTGTAATGATATTGGTTTAGTAATTGCAATATCCAAACTTCCATCATAAACGCTATTTTGCAAATTTGTAAAATTAAACATAAATATAGAGCCGTAAACTGCCGAAATAATAAAGAATGTACCGGTAAACAGCGTAATGGCTTCTGGTTTAAGTCCATCTACAACCATATCTGTATTATACACTACAGCTGTATACAATAATTTGGAGAGCAAGATCAAACTTTCTACTATTAAAATCGTAAAAAAACTAGTACGATATTCCATCTGACTCATAATATACCGTTTTGTAAACAATCCCATCAATCTTAAATGTTTTGTTAATTCTTTCAACGCTTACCCTCCTACCGCAACATATTGTAGTAAACCTCGTTTCCATAAATATCTAGTTAATAAGCCTAACACCAGTATCCAAATAACCTGTATTCCTATTCCCTGTAACGCCATGTGTAAACTGATTTTTCCGGTAATAATATTTACCGTAAAATATACCATATACTGGAAAGGAAGTGCCTGGAAAACCTTAATTATCGTTTCACCGAAAATATCAATTGGAAAAATCGCACCGCTCATCATGTCAATTAAAAAACGAGCGCCAAAAAAAATCCCCCATGCGTCTGTTACCCAAAAGGAAAGCATACTTAAACAGCAGAAAATGTAGAAATTCAAAATCAAAGCCAAAAATACAGCAACCAAAAAAACTACACCTCTTCCAATACTCATTGTTATTTGAACTTTCCAATTAAAGACAACAAGTACAATAAGAATAAATGCAAGGATAATTTCCATATGTATTGCTTTTTTTCCAACAAATCCAAATAGTTTATATAGCAAATAATTGAACGGTTTTATAATATATTTGCTAAGTCCTCCAGTTTTAACATCCGTCGATATTTCAGTTTCTACTCCTGTTTTTAAAAATTTTGCAATCATTTGCGAAAGAATCGTATATAAAATCATCTGATTTAATGTGTACCCATACACTATTGGTTTTTTTGAATTTTCAAAAATTGCAATCCATAAAAAGGTTTGTATAATCATAGGAAAAAAAGCGCTGAATAATACAAATATAAAATTCAGTCTGTATTCATACTCACTCTTCATTCCCATTCTAAAACTGCAAAAATATTTTTTCATATATCTGACTCCAACCTGTTCTTTACCGGTAAAGTAATTCAATGCCCTTTTCCACAGGAATATCTGAAATATTTATGTCTTTAATATTAAGTTTTTCAGTTACATAACCAATAAATTCATGTAAATCTTCCTTATGTACTTCCATTGTACAATTAAGTCCTTCTTTTTTCGTAATAGTGCCAAATTCAGCTAATTTCATATCATCTATTTCATCCGATAATTCTAAATTTACAATTTTTATGTTTTTAAACATATAATTGACATCGCACAAACTTCCATCATAGAGTTTTTTCCCGCTATTAATTACAATGACTCGTTCACATAAATCCTCAATATCCTTCATATAATGACTGGTAATCATTACTGTTGTTTTATATTGTTCATTCCAGTATCGAATAAATGAACGAATTTTTTGCTGAGACACTAAATCTAACCCTATAGATGGCTCGTCCAAAAATATTAATTGCGGAGAATGAATTAAAGATGCTATTAATTCAAGTTTCATCCTTTCGCCTAATGATAAACGTCTAACCTGTACATGCAACAAATGTTTTACATCCAAATACTCTGTAAGTTCATCTACAAGCATTTTGCATTTTTTTTCGTCTACTTCATATATATACTGATTTAACCGAAATGTTTCTGTAGCAGGTAAATCGGGCCATAACTGGCTTTTTTGTCCCAGCACCATAGAATATTTCATTTTGAATTGCTTTTGCCGCTTCCACGGACAATATCCTAAAACCTGAACTTCCCCGCTGGTTGGGTACAAAATCCCACTTAACATTTTTAAGGTTGTTGTTTTTCCCGCTCCGTTTGGCCCTAAAAATCCTACAATATCACCGCTGTCGATATCAAAACTTATATCTTTTACAGCTTCTTTCGTTTTTTGTTTTCTAACAAGAAGGTTTTTAAGTGAATGCTGAAAGCCTTCTTTTTTTTCATAATATGTAAATACTTTATTGAGATTTTTGACTGATATCGCATTCATACTTTTTTACCTGCCTAGTCTTCTTTTTTGCTGTCTAATTTCCCACCTATTCACCCTGCACTAATGAATAAACATAATCCGTTAACGACTTAACACTCTCTAATAAATCTGTATTTAATTTTTCTTCCGGAATTGTAATTTCAAATGCATCCTCTATCATAATTGTCAACTCTAAGGCATCAATAGAACTGTACCCGTACTCTTCCAAAAACAAATTTTCATTACTATCAAGTTCTTCAATTTTTTTATCTAACTGCAGTAATTCTATAAAAATTTTCTTAATTTCGTTCTCTATTTCTTGATATTTAATATTATCCATTTCTTCCTCCTAAGCCTCAATTATACTTAATTCTTGTTCACAAATTGAAATCTGTTTAACAATGTTTCCACAACCTTCTGATCATCCTGTTTTGCGCGGCCGAAAGATTCTAAAACTATCCAACCGGCAAACCCGTTATCCATAAGTTGCTGATATACTTTCTGAAAATCAATAAAACCTTCGCCTGGTTCTACAAATTCTGTGACAATCCCCCGTAACCTCCTTAATCTTACGTCAGAAAAATGTACTACCCTAATTCTGTCTTTTAGACAAGATATCCAACGTTCTGGCATGCCCGAATATATAGAATTTCCTGTATCGAGACACGCCTGCAAAGCCGGTGAATTAATCCTTTCAATAAATTCCAATACGTCAGCGGGACAGCATAATACCCCGCTAATACTATTTTCCAAGCAGATTACAACATCTTTTTTTTGAGCATAATCCGCCAAAAAAGTGAAAATATTAACATCATTTTGTAAAGCTTGTTGATACCCTATACTCTGCATATTTTTTTCATCACTACAATGCATAGAAATATAAGGAATTTCCAAGTAAGAAGCTATGTCTATCATAGTCTTAACAATTTGTTCCACTTGCAAATTTAATTTTCCAGATTGAGACCAATAATCCTTTCCACTCAGCAAAGTTGTAGACATAGCCATAACTTTCATCTCATTCTGTTTGAGCAACTTTAAAACATTCCCCAAAGATGCCGGAGTACTTTCCATACTAATATCTCCTCTTTGTGTAAATCCTGCCTCAAAATAATTTACATTACATTTCTTTAGTACCTCTATGATATGTTCTATTGAAGTTTCACCTTCAATACCGCCCTTAAATATAAATGTTGATGGTAAAATCATCCCGCTCCTCCCTTCTAGTTATTCTGTATGCATGTAGGATCTGCATATCCGGTTTCCCCGTAATAATTATAAGTCGCTGCAAG
>CANAZK010000170.1 GCA_947366105.1 uncultured Lachnospiraceae bacterium
GCCAAACCGGAGGAAACAAAGCAATTATTCAGGAAAACCTTTGACACCGGAATTGAGCATGGAACGGTTACCGTACTCATCGGGGGTGAGGGATTCGAAGTTACGACATATCGTATTGACGGGGAATATGAGGACAGCAGACATCCGTCTGAGGTCAGGTTCACAAGGAACCTGAAGGAAGATCTGCAGAGAAGAGATTTTACAATTAATGCTATGGCTTACAATGATGAAACAGGAATTGTGGACATATTCGGCGGACTGGAGGACTTGGAACGAAGAGTTATCCGCTGTGTGGGAGAGGCGGAGGAACGTTTCGGAGAGGACGCGCTCCGCATTTTAAGGGCCGTAAGATTTGCCGCGCAGCTTGGATTTGAGATAGAGGAGCACACGGAGAGAGGAATCAGGGAACTTGCCCCGACACTTGCCAATATCAGCGCTGAGCGTATCCAGACGGAGCTTGTGAAGGTGCTGGTTTCTTCTAATCCGGGACATCTGAGAACCGCATTTGAGCTTGGAATTACAGCGGTGATTCTGCCGGAGTTTGACAACATGATGGCTGCCGGGCAGGAGACGCCGCATCATATATATAATGTTGGCGAGCATACGATACATGCTGTTGAAAATATTCGCCCGGATAAAGTGCTGCGGCTTACGATGCTGCTTCATGATGTGGCGAAGCCTGTGATGAAGACGGTAGATGAGAACGGGCGGGCACATTTTAAATTTCATGACATTGAAGGCGAAAAGATGGCGAAAGCGATTTTGAGGCGGTTAAAGTTTGATAACGAGACTATGCGTAAGGTAACGAAGCTGGTCCGTGTTCATGATTACAGAATGCCTGCCAGGATAAAAAGTGTCAGACGCGCCATGTACAAAATCGGCGAAGACCTGTTCCCGCTGTATATGGAAGTGCGTTTCGCGGATACATTGGCACAGAGCGAATATAAACGCGGAGAAAAGCTTGAAAACCTTAACGGAATCCGTGACTGCTATGAGGAGATATTGGCGAAAAAACAGTGTGTTTCCCTGAAATCGCTGGCAATTACGGGGAGCGATTTGATTGCAGCCGGAATGAAGCCGGGGAAAGAGATTGGGGAGGCGCTGGACACACTCCTTGAGATGGTGATAGAAGAGCCGGAATTAAATAAAAAAGAGCTGCTGTTGAGAAAGGTAAAAGAACTTAATATTATATCTTAGCGGAATACTTCCTCCTTTTTGAACATACATTAGAGAGAATATGTAAGGTTTAGGGGGCAGTTATGAAGGATTATTGTTTAAATGTGCTGGATCAGTATGATATAGAAGTGAACGGCACCCGGAAAGCGAGGGGAGCTGTGTTATGTGATACGAATGAAGGGCTGCTGCTGCTTAAAGAGGCGGCAGTGTCAGACAGGAAAGCGTCCGTACTGGAAACATTGACAACTCATATTATAAACAGAGGATATCCGGGAGTCGATAATTTGTTTATCAATAAAGACGGAGAGCTTATAAGCCGGGCAGAGGACGGAACGCGTTATGTTCTGAAAAGATGGTTCTCAGGCAGGGAGTGCGACGTAAAGAGAGAGCAGGAGCTCTTGGAAGCGGTCAGGAACCTTGCCAGACTACATAAAATTATGCGGCTTCCGGGAGAAGAGTGGAGCGCTTTTTGCGGAAATGATCTGAGACAAGAATATATGCGTCATAACAGAGAGCTTAAAAAGGTGCGGACATTTATCAGGAACAAGACTACGAAGGGGCCGTTTGAGAACGTATTGCTGAAGAACTTTGACGATATGTATGAATGGGCGGAAAATGCAGGACAGCGGCTTTCGGAATCACGGTATGAAGCATTGTGCATAAAGAGCAGGCAGGAGGGAACAATTACACACGGAGACTATAATTACCATAATGTGATTATGACTTCCCAAGGGATTGCCACGACGAATTTCGAGCACTGCCTTACTGATATTCAGGCATCCGATCTTTATTATTTTATGAGAAAGGTTATGGAAAAGCATGAATGGAGCATGGAGCTTGGAAGGGCTGTCATGCGCGCTTACCAGGAAATTAATCCGTTAGAGGAAGCGGAGTCCGAGTACATTGCAATAAGGCTTTCTTATCCTGAAAAGTTTTGGAAGATTGCAAATGCATATTATCATTCCAACAAAGCATGGATACCGGAGAAGAATGTTGAGAAGCTCCGCACGGCAATCTGCCAGACGGAACAAAAGAAGCAGTTTTTAAAGGCTATATTTGCTTTTCATTTGTAAAATACTGGTGTATAATAAAAGGATAAAACATAGGAGGTACGAAGTAGTATGGATTATCAAAAGGTGTATCAGGAATGGCTCGGGGATTCCTATTTCGATGAGGACACGAAAGCCGAGTTAAAGGGAATTGCAGATGATGAGAATGAGATTAAAGAGCGTTTTTATAAGAGCCTTGAATTTGGAACGGCCGGTCTTAGAGGGGTTATTGGTGCGGGAACGAATCGCTTGAACATATATACAGTCAGAAAAGCGACCCAGGGGCTTGCAAATTATATTATAAAAAGCGGCGGAAAGGAGCGGGGCGTTGCAATTGCATATGATTCACGCCGCATGTCTCCGGAGTTTGCCGATGAAGCGGCGCTTTGCCTTGCGGCAAATGGAATTAAGGCGTATGTATTCGATGCGCTTCGTCCGACGCCGGAACTTTCCTTTGCAGTAAGAAAGCTTAACTGTATCGCCGGCATTAACATTACGGCAAGTCATAATCCACCGGAATATAACGGTTACAAAGTATACTGGGAGGACGGAGCGCAGATTACTCCTCCTCATGATAAGGGAATTATGGCAGAAGTAGAAGCGGTAACAGATTATAATAATGTGAAAACCATGTCCTTGGCTGAGGCGAAGGAAGCCGGGTTGTACGAGGTTATCGGCGATGCAATTGACGATGCGTACATGGTGGAGCTTAAGAAGCAGGTCATTCATCAGGATGCGATTGATGCTGTCGGTAAAGAACTTAAAATCGTATACAGCCCGCTTCACGGAACAGGTAATGTACCGGTAAGAAGAGTCTTAA
This sequence comes from uncultured Lachnospiraceae bacterium, assembly GCA_947366105.1. Classification (GTDB taxonomy): domain Bacteria; phylum Bacillota; class Clostridia; order Lachnospirales; family Lachnospiraceae; genus Faecalimonas. Next base: position 3,046 of record CANAZK010000170.1, read on the forward strand.
AAGAGCTTGGTTTTGAAAATGTATATGTGGTAAAGGAACAGGAACTTCCTGACGGTGAATTTCCGACAGTTTCCTATCCGAATCCGGAATCAAAGGAAGCCTTTGAATTAGGCCTTAAGCTTGCGAAGGAAGTGGACGCCGACCTTGTGCTTGCCACCGACCCGGATGCGGACAGACTGGGAGTTTATGTAAAGGATTCTAAATCGGGAGAATATAAGGTTCTTACAGGCAATATGTCAGGATGCCTCCTTGCGGATTATGAAATCGGACAAAGGAAAGCGGCAGAGGGGCTTCCGGAAGACGGATATTTGATTAAGACAATTGTTACATCCAATATGGCGGACGCTATTGCAAAGGGATATGGCGTTGGATTGATTGAAGTATTGACAGGCTTTAAATTTATCGGACAGCAGATTTTGGGATTTGAGACAAGCGGAAAAGGAAACTATTTATTTGGATTTGAAGAAAGCTACGGCTGCCTAATCGGAACACATGCAAGGGATAAGGATGCAATCGTTGCTACAATGGCTCTCTGTGAAGCTGCGGCATACTATAAAACCCAGGGCAAGACTTTGTGGGATGCCATGATTGACATGTATGAGAAGTACGGATATTACAAAGATGATATTCAATCTATCACATTGAAGGGTATCGAAGGACTTGCAAAAATCCAAGAGATTCTTGAAACCTTAAGGAAAGAGCCTCCGACAGCATTCGGAGAATACAAGGTGTTAAAAGCACGAGACTATAAGGCGGATACAATCAAGGATTTGGCAACGGGTGAAATTACGGCGACAGGACTTCCAAGTTCAAATGTTCTTTATTATGACTTGAATGATGACGCATGGCTGTGCGTAAGACCGTCGGGAACGGAACCGAAGGTCAAATTCTATTATGGAATTAAAGGAGTTTCCTTAGAGGATGCTGAAGAGAAATCTGCAAAATTGGGTAAAGAAGTACTCGAAATGATAGACAAGATGTTATAAATCCCTTGACAAATAAGGTGGGAAACGGTATAACAGTATTTAGAGCGACGTTCAGTAGATGCTCGGAGAGTATAGAATCTATGTAAGGTTTTATAGATACAATTAGAGGAGGAATTATATCCATGAACAAAACAGAATTAATTGCAGCAGTTGCTGAAAATGCAGAGCTGTCAAAGAAGGACGCAGAGAAAGCATTGAAGGCTTTTGTGGATGTTGTTACAGGCGAGCTTAAAAAGGGAGAGAAAGTTCAGTTAGTGGGATTTGGAACATTTGAAGTAAGCGAAAGAGCAGCAAGAGAGGGAAGAAATCCACAGACAGGAAAGACAATGAAGATTGAAGCTTGCAAAGCGCCTAAGTTCAAAGCAGGAAAAGCTTTAAAGGATGCCGTGAACTAATTATAAGAACTTAAAATAGATTGCACATATGTGCAATCTATTTTTCTGTGATAAGAAGTTTGGGCAGAATGACACATTTTATGATAGGAGAAATTATGAGATTAGATAAGTTTTTAAAGGTATCCCGGTTGATTAAAAGAAGGACTGTGGCAAATGAGGCCTGCGATGCAGGACGTGTGCTTGTAAACGGCGCAGTGGCAAAGGCATCGGTAAAAGTAAAGGTAGGAGATGTTATTGAAATTCAGTTCGGAACCAAAAGCGTAAAGGTTGAAGTGCTGGATATTCAAGACACAACAAAAAAAGAAGAAGCGAAAGAGCTGTTTAAGTATTTATAGGTATCATAAACAGAAGCATCCTTTC
>CANAZK010000171.1 GCA_947366105.1 uncultured Lachnospiraceae bacterium
AGGCTTTACAAGGCCTGTAAGGTTTTTTTGAAATATGAAACTGTCAAACTCCCGAGTTAGTTAAAAAAATAGAATTTGACAAATGCAGAATATTCTGTTATGATTAGCCGAGTTGACTTTGTATGTACCCCTTACTTGGTGACAGGTAAGGGGTATTTTTTCGGAGAAAGGAATTAATATAATATGGAAATAACGAATTTTGAAAGTTTAGGATTGTACCCAGAGATAGAGAAAGCAATAAAATACATGGGATTTGAAGAACCGTCGCTGATTCAGGCAAAAGCAATTCCTGTGATGATGGAGGGAAGGGATCTTATAGGGCAGGCGCAGACCGGTACCGGTAAGACGGCGGCATTCGGAATTCCCCTGCTTCAGAAGGTTGATCCTAAAAACAAGAAGCTGCAGGCAATTGTACTTTGCCCTACGAGGGAGCTTGCCATTCAAGTGGCGGAGGAGATTAGAAATCTTGCAAAGTATATGCACGGTATTAAAGTGGTGCCTATTTACGGGGGGCAGGAAATAGTAAAGCAGATTCGTTCATTAAAGAGCGGAACACAGATTGTCATCGGAACACCGGGACGTGTCATGGACCACATGAGAAGAAAGACAATTAAAATGGAAGAGGTGCATACAGTAGTTCTCGACGAGGCGGATGAGATGCTGAATATGGGATTCCGCGAAGACATTGAAACAATTTTGGAGGGTGTGCCGGAGGAGAGACAGACGGCGTTATTTTCTGCTACAATGCCCAAACCGATTCTTGAGATTACGAGAAAGTATCAGAAGCAGGCAGAAATGATTAAAGCAACGAAGAAAGAGCTTACGGTGCCGAACATTGAGCAGTTTTATTATGAAGTGAAACCGAAAAATAAGGAAGAGGTTTTAAGCCGTCTTCTTGATGTGTATACACCGAAACTCTCGGTGATTTTCTGTAATACAAAAAAGCAGGTAGATTTACTGGTGACGGCTCTTCTTGGAAGAGGATATTTTGCGGCAGGGCTTCACGGCGATATGAAGCAGGAGCAGCGCGACAGAGTGATGCAGGGCTTCAGAAGCGGCAAGACGGATATTCTTGTTGCAACGGATGTGGCTGCCCGAGGAATTGACGTGGACGAAGTTGAAGCAGTATTTAACTATGATTTGCCGCAGGACGATGAGTATTATGTACACCGTATCGGACGAACCGGACGCGCCGGAAGAGTGGGACGTTCATTTTCGTTTGTATCAGGCAGGGAAGTATACAAATTAAAAGAAATACAGCGTTACTGCAAGACCAAGATCTATGCGCAGAAGGTACCGTCTTTGGACGACGTGGCTAATACAAAGATTGAAAATATTCTTGACGATGTAGACGGAATCATTGAAAACGGCGATTTAACTATGATGATTCAGGCAATCCAGAATAAAGTTAATGATTCGGACTATACGGCGATGGATATTGCGGCGGCATTCTTGAAAATGTGTATCGGCATGGCAGACGATGAGACAGAAGAAGATGGATTTGACTTTGGCGATACCGGTGCGGAAGAGCCTGGAATGGTGCGGCTTTTCATCAACATTGGGAAAAAACAAAAAGCAAAACCGGGCGATATTGTAGGCGCTCTTGCAGGGGAAAGCGGCATGCCGGGCAAATTAATCGGCACAATCGATATGTTTGACAAATATACATTTGTGGAAGTGCCAAGAGAGTATGCAAAGGAAGTTCTTATGGCTATGAAGCATACAAAGATAAAAGGAAAAACAATTGCTGTTGAGCCGGCAAACCAAAAATAAGAAAATGAAAAAATAGGAGCCGTTTTAAGCGGCTCCACTTTATGTTTGGAAGTATAATCTTAGTAATTTTCAACTTTTCTTTCAAAGTATGCGCGTGGATGTGCGCATACCGGGCATTCTTCCGGAGCTTCATCGCCTGTATGGATATATCCGCAGTTATTGCATTTCCATCCTAAAGGAGCGTCTCCCTTGAAAGTGTTTCCGGCTTTTAATGTTTCCAATAATTTGAGATAACGTTTTTCGTGGGCTTCTTCTATAAGAGCAACCCCTTCAAACTTAACGGCAAGTTCTTCAAATCCTTCTTCTCTTGCTTCCTGCGCCATACGCTTGTACATGCTTGTCCATTCTTCATTCTCACCCGCTGCGGCATCTGCTAAATTCTCCTCAGAAGTTCCGATTCCGTGAAATTCTTTAAACCACATTTTTGCATGTTCTTTTTCCTGATTAGCTGTTTCTTCAAAAATAGCGGCCATCTGAACAAAACCGGCTTTCTTAGCGGCAGACGCATAGTATGTATATTTATTACGTGCCTGAGACTCGCCTGCAAATGCTTCCATTAAGTTCTTCTCTGTTTTAGTTCCTGTGTACTTTGACATATATATCCTCCTTGATATTAATAATAATAATTGTTACTATTTATTATACTAGATATAAAAAGGATGTCAAGATTAATATGAAATAAAAAAGGATATATTTTCCTACAAGCAGCAAAGCCCGGAGTTACCGGGCTTTGGAAACAAACGTTTTTATCTGATTATTTTTCTTTCAGCCGAAACTTGGATACCAAGTCTTTCAGCATATTCGCCTGCCCGGACAGTTCTTCGCTGGCAGCGGCGCTTTTCTCTGCCGTGGCAAGATTGGACTGCACTACATCAGAGATGCGGTCAATACCTCGGATTACTTCTTCTGTAGCGGCGGCCTGTTTTGCGGAGTATTCGGCAATTCCTTCGATCAGTTTATTCACCTCTTCCGCTTGGGCCACCACATCAAGCATGGATGCGGCGGTGTCTTGCGCCAATTGATTTCCTTCTTCTACGGCTTCCACTGTCTGCTCGATCAGAGCAGTAGTATTTTTGGCAGCTTCGGAGGATCTGCTGGCAAGACTGCGTACTTCATCTGCAACTACCGCAAATCCTTTGCCTGCGGTACCGGCCCTTGCCGCTTCCACAGCTGCATTTAATGCAAGGATGTTGGTTTGGAAGGCAATATCCTCAATCGTCTTAATGATACTGTTGATTTCTGCAGATCTACTGCTGATTTTTTGGATTGCTTCATTCATATGCTGCATCTTGTCGTTACTTTCAAGGATATGGCTACCTACATCCTGTGAGATTTGGCTGGCCTTTTTTGCTCCCATGGCAGTCTTCTGTATTCCGTCAGAAACTTCGCTGATATGGGAGGCAAGCAGTTCAACCGCGTCATTCTGCTGCAGAGATCCCTGAGAAAGAGTCTGTGCACCGTCCGAAACATAACCGGCGCCTTCAGCCACCTGGCTGGCTGCCATGTTAATCTGCCCCAAAGTATCGTTAAGGGAATGCGAGATGGCTTCCAATGATTGTTTGATCTTTGCAAATTCGCCCACATACTCATGCGAAAGCGTAAAAGCAAGGTCTCCCCGGGCGATATCCTGCAGTTTGTCGGAAATTTCGTTAATATAATCCACGTAATCACGAAGGCGGGTTACGGTAAGGCCGAAATTATCAGACAGTTCACCAAGCTCATCGTTGGAGCAGTGTCGGATAGTCTGTTCCAGTTCGCCGTCTGCAATCTTAGCGGCAACTTTGCTTAATTCCTTTACCGGATTACCAATAATCTTTCTGACCAAAAGAATGACTAGAAAGACTGCAATGATAATAGCCACCACAGATACCGATACCATCATGCCGGTCAAAGTAAGCAGATCATTTAAAACCTCGGATTTGGATACATATGCGACTGCTACCCAGTCGCTGTTCGGCACCTGCGCTGCCTGTATGTACATATTGTCATCATAGAGTGACAGTCCGAATGTGCCGGCCTGTATTTGCTTTGCAGCATATGCGTACATATCTCCTTTGAATTCGCCGAGAGTCCGTCCCGTCATCTTTTTGTCAGGGTGTCCGATGATCGTATCTGTCCGGGTATCTATGAGGAAGATGCCGCCGGTCTTCTCAAGTCTTATATCTGCCACGATATCAGAGATGGAATCCAAATATACGTCTGCGGCTGCAACTCCGCGCGTTTCGCCATCGGCACTTTTTAATACTCCGGAAGCCCCGACTACATAAGACTTGCTGTCTTCGTCAAAATATACATCACCCAGGATAAAGTCTTCCGATTTGATTCCGTTTTGGTACCAGGATTTTTCGGAGGCCACGAAATCCGGCCCCGGTACGAATGAGGCATGGTACAGGGATCCATCCGTCAATGCTACATACAAACCTGCCGGATAGGCTTCATTCTGATCTACAGTGTGCCGGATATATTCCATCATGTCAGGGATGTCCATATCTTCATATTCGATAGTATCCCGCTGCATCTTTAACATGGTAAGAGTCTTGTTCATCCATGCACTGGTCTCTTGAAGAGCCTTGTCGGTAGTTTCCAAAAGCAAATTCTCGCTTTTTTCAAGAAGGGCATCGGAGACACGATTATACACGATCAGCAGAAGTACTGCAACCATAATGATAATCGTTCCCATGATGGCTCCCACCAGCTTTCGGGTAATCCCTTTTTTATGCTTTTGGAAAGTTTTCAATGGCTTGTCTTTGGTATGTTCTTTTCCTCTCATTTTTTAATCCCCTTAAAGTGATTCATCTTTGGTAAAATTATAATTGAAATGGAATAAAATTACAAGGAAATAAAAGACAGTCAAAAAGGGAACAAACCATTTCTGATTTGTTCCCTTAATATCAAAGGCTTTTTAAACACAAGCGGTCTTATTAAAAGTATCTCTTAAGAAGTCCTTCAAATGCTTTACCGTGTCTAGCCTCGTCTCTT
>CANAZK010000172.1 GCA_947366105.1 uncultured Lachnospiraceae bacterium
TTCATCTGAGCCTTTTTCTTTTAACTCAGTTTTTCATAACTCACTTGACACTACCACTTTCCTATCTCTTTGTTACGATTACCGACAACTTAGCATCCTCTGCCAATCGGCACTCTCCTATATTCTCTACATTAATCGGAAGCTCATAACTTCCTTCTTTTGTAATGCCTTTCAAGTCAATAGACACCTTTCCATATAACCTTTCTACAGTAAGCGCCTCCAGCTCTTCATCTTTCCCTGAAAACACAAGAGGAACGGACAAATTATCCCCAAAATCCAGAACAAATTCTTCCGGTGCATTCCTGTTCTCAATCGCATCAATCGCAATTTCAATCGTTTTGGTACTGGCCCTGTCTACCGAAATACTAATCACAATGTTTTTCGCATTCTCATCTACCAGTTCAATTCCTTCCGGGAGATACGCCGTAATATCCACTGTCCGCTCTATTTTTTCCGCCACGTCATTCTCTGTCAGTTCTCCTGCCGGTATAACAATTTCTCTTATCTGCGTTAAATCTTCTGCCTCACCCTGTATCTGAACCTTTTCCGGTTCATGAGTAATTCCCGAGAAAATATACCCTTCTGCCACACTAACCTCAGACATATCTATCCTTATCGGAACTGTTTTTGATTTCAACAATCGAATCTGTACTTTAATTCCGGATTTATCCGGCTTGATTGAAAGAAGAGACTGGTCAATTTCATTCTCTCCTCCATCATACAAAATAAGCTTCGCACTCAATTGGGAATCTTCACGCAAGCCGCTGATATCTACTTGCGCAACCACCTTTTCAATTCTTCCCACCAATGATTTTGGGCCTGCAATTTCAACACTCTCCGAACTTGCTTTCAATTCACCAATCGCATTTTCATAGTCACTTTCACCGATTGTCGTCACAGAAATCGGGAAACTTTTGCTTACACTTTTTTCTCTTTCTATCTGTACATTATGCGGCGCCGCGTATGCTTCCTTATACTTCCCTTCATAGTTCGGTATAGAAATGCGAATCGGTACAAGCGTATCCAGCGTCAGTTCCCGAATATCCGCCGTTGCTATAATATCTTTCGCTTTGATATCCTCCAGAACAGAACGCTCTGCACGCACCACTACGGTCACCACATTACTGTTATTTGTCGCATAAAAAGTATCACCCGTATTCGTAATCACTTCCTGATGCGTAATATTCACCTCTATATTAGAATATGTTCCTGTCTGGATTGGATCATTGATGTTCACCACAAAAATCCATAAAACTATCGCGAACAAAAGCGCCATCGCTTTAAGCGGGAAGTTCTCAATCATTTTTTCCTTCATGTTTTTGTCTTCCTTTCCATAAAGCAAACCGTTTTGTATCTACTATTTTATTCTGAATATAAATCAGGCGCTCTGTCAGATATTCCGGTGTTATGTCCCGTACAAGCTGACCACCTAATGCTGCTGATACCTTTCCTGTTTCTTCCGATACTGCAATGATAAGCGCATCACTGACTTCACTCATCCCGACCGCTGCACGATGTCTCGTTCCAAGCGCTTTACTCAGCTTCGTGTTATCAGATAGAGGAAGATAACAGGTTGCCGCTGCAATTCTATTTCCTCGAATGATTACCGCTCCATCATGAAGCGGAGTATTGTGCTCGAAAATATTAATCAGCAGCTGACTGGAAACCACAGAATCCAGCTCAATACCTGTATGTTCATATTCTGTGAGCATAATTGCCTGTTCTACTACAATCAATGCCCCCGTCTTCACTTTTCCCATTTCAAACGCTGCTGTTACAATTCCATCTATTGTCTCATTGCTAAAACGTTCCTCATCCTTTGTCTGAGCAAACGGAACAATAGAAGTAATAAAGTTATGTTCGCCTAACTTTTCCAACGCCCGTCTAAGTTCCGGCTGAAACACAACAACCCCCGCAATCGCCAGCACATTCACTGATTTCTCTGCCAGCCAGAGAATTGTCTGCATCTTAAAGATGGCGGCAACCAGAATAAAAACAGCCAATGCAGTAATTCCTTTTAAAAGCATCCAGGCTTTCGTATTCTTAATCCAGACCATAATCCGGTATACAATATATGCAATAATAAGAATTTCAATAATATCCGTTATATAAATATGCGGAATTGATATTTCCCAGCTGCTGTTTTCAAGCATCGCTTCTATTCGCTGCCACATTCTGTCACCTCCCTTTTCTTACCCTTTTTAATTAATCTTCTAAGTTTACCTGCCCTACTTCTTCTTCCAGACTTCTCTTCAGAAGCAGTTCATCTACATCATCAGAAGTCATCTCCTGCAATGATTCTTCCGGCACATCCTGCCTTACATTAATTTTTTTTACCGTTTTGTTCGGTGCCGATATAGAAATCTTTGGAACTGCTTTTACATAATAATAATACTCATCATCTTCAAATTGAAGATTCTCAGTTCTTGAATAGTCTACCGTAAATACAAACAATTCTACTGCCAATCCAATAAAAACTGCGATTATATTTCCCACGATCATTTCAGCATAAGGCGCTTTTACATTCAATGCAATATATCCTGCAGTCAATGTCACCACATTAACAACTGCCCCTGATACAATTGCAATCTCCCACGCATGATTACAAGACATTTTCCTTAATGCAGATACTACAAACAGACAAATAACACTTGCTGCAATTATGATCCACATCTCTTTATTACGAAATACCTGCTGCAAAAATACGGTAACCTGCCCTACCAGACCATCTGCACCTTTAATGGTCGCCACTGAATTTTTCACGAATTCTACCATGAAATAGGAAATGGTTCCACACACAATCGGTATCACATATGCCGGTGCACCTATCAATCCAAAGATAATCGGTATCGCATATGGAATTTTCAAAATGGTTGACAGTATCATTAAAAGTATCACAATTGCTGTCTTCGGCGAAAAACGCACATAAAAGATAAACATGAGCAGAAAAATCGCAGCTGACACTCCTGCTACTCCCATAGATACTGTGCACATATGTATTACAATCAGAAATGCTATTGCCAATACAACTGCTACCATAGGCAGAAATGTAAAAATGACCGCAAGCGCCACTGCTACAATCGGCTTTGTAATCGGTTCAAAAAGCCCAAAATAATTATTGATCATCATAAATGCTGCCAATGCCAAAATAAACTGAACTGTTTTGTCAATGTATTTTGCATACCCTGCATATGTATTCTGCAATCTGTCTCTCCACACAAAAATCGCGCTCATTTATCTGTTCTCCTTTTCATACATCTTTTTCAATACAAGCAAATCATGGTTAAACTTCTTCACACGCTGTCTGGCACGATTATGCCTTTCTTTACAGATTTTATTTGTCACCACTCCACTTATGATAAGTACGATCAAATATACTACAATCGCTATTATCGCTAACAGGATAATCTTTCTTGTATTCATATCCGCCAACAGTTTCTCCCAAAAAGCTATCATTGCAATCGCCGCAGCAATAATATATCCAACTGTTGACCATATTACCGTCCATATCACATGAATACTTACATAATCCTTTCGATAGTAAGCGCTGATTTTTAAATCCTCTTTCCCTTCTTTGCTTTCATAAGAGGCCATTTTTGTCATCAGCTTTACTCGTTGTTCATTTAACATTTCATCACCTCGGCACCCGTTCATTTTCTTATAAACACTCTTTTCAGTATAGCATACTCTCAGAAACCTTGTCCAATACTTATAGTAAAAAAGTACACTTTTACGCCTTGCTTTTTCAATTTCTTCGCCAAACTGTCTATTGTTGCACCTGTTGTATAAATGTCATCAATGATAAGCACATGTGAATATGCCGGCAATACTTTTTGCATCCGAAATGCATGTTCCATATTTCTCCTTCTCCTGGATGGATCTAACCGCTTTTGAGGAATCGTTTCGTTCACCCTTACGACTGCATCGGCAATATATGGAATCCCCGATATTTCCGAAATTGCTTCTGCCAGGATTTCTGCCTGATTATATCCTCTTTTTCGCTTTCTTTTCCTGTGTACCGGAACCGCGATTAAAACATCTATTCCCCATCTCCTGATTTCTTTCCCGCAAATTTCCATAAATAATCTTGCATAATCTTTCGCATAGATTCTTTTATTATGATATTTAAACCGATATAAGGACTGCGCTACTGTTCCTTGATGCAAAAATATACTGATTCCTGTTTCAAAAGCATGTTCCCGTTTTTTGCAATCATTGCAATATTCCTGCTCCTCTGCCCGTACAGGTTTTCCGCATTTTTTACATCTTGGCTCCTCTACAAATATGACATTTTGCCGGCAGACACCACAAATGGAATCCGTTGTGACCGTTCCGCAAAACGGACATTTATGCGGGTAAAGCAATTCCTTTAATAAATAATTCAATGCAAATACATTCTCTATGATTTTATTCAATTTTTTCCTGCCTGATACACACCGCCATGGTATCGCAGATTCATATATTATTATTTTAACAGAATTCTCGGATTCTCTCCGAAAGACTTGTGTATCGTTTCTGTTCATTCGTATTCTGAACCATGATTTGAAGCGTCTCATCACTTCCCACCAACGTCACGCACTTCTTCGCTCTTGTGACCGCCGTATACAAAAGATTCCTGTGGAGTAACTGTCTTGGCCCGGTCAGCAGCGAGATCGGAAGAGCACACGTCTGAACTCCAGTCACGG
>CANAZK010000173.1 GCA_947366105.1 uncultured Lachnospiraceae bacterium
TGCAATTATGGGAGTGTATGGGTTCTCCATATTGTCGGCTTATACTGCCGGACGGTATACTTTTGCTTTTGAAATCAAAATAGTAAAGCTGTCGTTCTTATTATTTACAGGATTGATATTGGCCAATGTTTGGAACGGCTGGTTCTTTGAGATTCAAAACGGCGTGTATGTGCAGGGGCCTTTTAGTAGAGCCGGCTCTATTTTCTTGGGCGCAGCTTTTGTCATGCTTTATGTTGCCTATTTGAGAGTGCGTGGAATGTTTGCCAAGGATGTGCGTATGATGCTGAGGGTTATACCCCTCTTGTCTGTGATTCTTGTAATATATCAGGTATTGCACCCGGAGATATTGCTGCTGGGAACAATTTCTTTTTTTATGAATTGGTTTCATTTTATCGCTTTTCAGAGCAGCCGAAACGGACAAGATTTTTTGTCCGGACTGCCGAACCGCTACAGCTTTTTGGAGGAGGCGGATTATAATCTGATAAAAAATAAACGCCTCCATTTGGTAATGCTCCGGTTTGACGATTTTGGTAAGATAAATCATAAATACGGGGTTATGACAGGGGACGCAGTAATATATGCGATCGGACGTTATTTGGATGAGCTTTCACCCCGTTATCGTGCGTTTCGTTTTAGTAACACGCGTTTTTTACTGGTAGGGGACGGAACTGTGAGTACAAGAGAGGACGGCAGGCGCGTAATGAATACGTTGGTAAATACTATTCAGGCGCGTTTTGAAGAGTCTTGGAAAGCTGAAGGGCATGAGGTTCACGTAAGGATCAAAATAGTCCATATGGTTTCAGACATGGAGAATGAGGATAGGAACAGTATTTTGGAAAGGCTGGAATATATCCAGGCTTATTCCAAAGAGATTAAGAGCGCGGTGCCGGTTTTCTTTGATGAGCGTATGAAGGAAAAGCTGGAGCGTGAGAAATATGTTTTGGAACAGGTAAGAAGGGCGATTGAAAAAGAGTCTTTTGAAGTTTATTATCAGCCGATTTATGACTGTAAGGCCGATGCTTTTGTGACGGCGGAATCTCTGCTGAGGATGTTCGATGAAAATGGAAGCTTTATTTCACCTGGGGAATTCATACCTTTGGCGGAGGAAAACGGACTTCTTGACGATATCAGCTGGATTGTTCTAAAAAAGGTATGTCAGTTCATAGGGGATCATCCACAGCTTCCGTTAAAATCAATTTCTATTAATATGTCTATGCAGCAGTTAAGCGACAAAAGTTTTTTTTATAGGATTTATGATAGTCAGGCTTTGTACGGGGTTTCATTGGAGCAATTGAAGATTGAGATAACAGAGCGGACCGTGTCGGAGGATTTGAAAGGCGCTCAGTCTATAATCAATCAACTGTATAACAAAGGAGTGGGATTTTATATGGATGATTTCGGAGTCGGTTACTCTAATTTTGCGGGAATGATGCAAATGCCTTTTGAGACTATAAAATTGGATATGAGCCTGATAAAGGGGATTCATAGCAGCGGAGGTTATGACATGGTATGGCATTTGGTACAGATGATGCATAATGCAGGATTCTTGGTAGTTGCGGAAGGTGTAGAGAATGAGGATGAGGTCATGAAGGTAAAAGAGCTTGAAATAGACCGCATTCAAGGTTATTATTATGCGAAACCGATGAACGGAGATACGCTGACAGAATTTTTAAAATAGGAGAGACGTCATTATGAATATGAGGGATAAATTACATACAGGAGAGCTTTATCTGCCAAATGATGACTCTATAGTGGAAGAGCAGTTTCAGAAACTGGAGCTTCTTTATGACTATAATGCAACGCGTCCTCTTGAGCAGAAGAAGCGACAGGCATTATTAAAGAAGATGTTTGCGGAAATTGGCGAGGGCTGCTATATTGAGCCGCCGTTTCATGCCAACTTTGGGGGATATCATGTACATTTCGGGAAAAATGTATATGCCAATTTTAATCTGACAATGGTTGATGATACACATATTTATGTGGGTGATTATACAATGTTTGGACCAAACGTGACTGTGGCAACGGCAGGTCATCCGATTTTGCCAAAGCTTCGGGAACAGGCGTACCAGTATAATATGCCGGTACATATTGGGAAGAACTGCTGGATCGGCGCAGGGGCAATTATTTTACCGGGCATTACCATCGGCGACAATGTTGTAGTCGGCGCAGGAAGCGTTGTGACTAAGGATCTGCCTTCTAACGTGGTGGCTGTGGGCAATCCGTGCCGTGTGCTCCGTCAGGTGGGAGAGCGTGACATGGAGTATTATTTTAAGGACAGAAGGATTGATTTGGATAATATTTAAAAAGAATCGGGGGATATGAGTGAAGAACGCTGGCAGGACATGGAAGAAGGACGGATTTTTAATGCGTCTTGCGGTAAAAACAGATGATATTCTGATGGCGATACTGGAAGAAGAGTGGAGAGAATTGTACAGGAAAGAATAATTTATGTTGCAAACATGTGTTTGCTGTGCTATTATATTAAAAACGAACAAATATTCGAGAACAAATATTTTGTTTTCGATGTGCTTGGATTTGGGGAAATAGTATGAGAATAGCAGAGCAGACATCAATTTTTGAGAAATTAAATATTTTAGCGGATGCGGCGAAGTATGATGTTGCATGTACTTCAAGCGGTGTAGACAGAAGAAATGACGGCACGGGACTTGGGAACTGTATGAAGGCGGGAATCTGTCATAGCTTTTCGGCAGATGGACGATGTATTTCTTTATTAAAAATTCTGTTTACGAATGAGTGTATTTTTGACTGTAAGTATTGCATCAATCGTTCTTCCAATGATGTGCCGAGAGCTTCATTTACGCCGGATGAGGTGTGTACGCTTATGATGGAATTCTATCGCAGAAATTATATAGAGGGGTTGTTTCTGAGTTCGGGTATCTTAAAGAGTCCTGATTATACGATGGAATTAATCTATGCGACTTTGTATAAGCTGCGGACGGAGTATAATTTTCAAGGGTATATCCATGTAAAGGCAATTCCCGGCGCAAGTCCTGCGCTGATTCAGAGGACGGGGTTTCTTGCAGACAGGATGAGCGTGAATCTGGAGCTTCCCACGGCAGAGAGTCTCCGTATGCTGGCGCCGCATAAGAACCGGAAGAATATACTGACGCCCATGAGGCTTGTACAGAACAAGATGCTGGAGAATAAGCAGGAGATTGTGGCATACCGTAATGCACCGCAATTTGTTCCGGCGGGGCAGAGTACACAGATGATTATCGGGGCGACGCCGGAGACGGATTATCAGATTATCAATGTGGCAGAATCTTTATACAAGAAATTTGAGTTGAAAAGAGTTTTCTATTCTGCATTTGTTCATGTGAACGATGACTCCAGCCTTCCGGCAAGAACAGATTCCGGTCCGCCCCTTTTGCGGGAGCACCGCTTGTATCAGGCAGACTGGCTTCTAAGGTTCTATGGATTTGAAGCGAAAGAGCTTTTATCGGAAGAGAACCCTAATTTCAATGTCCTTCTTGACCCAAAGTGTAATTGGGCGCTGAAGCATTTGGAGGCATTTCCGGTGGAGATAAACCGTGCAGATTACTATACGCTTCTGCGTGTTCCGGGAATCGGCTGCAAATCAGCCGAGCGGATTGTGAAGGCAAGAAGAACGGCGGTTCTTAGTTTTGAAGATTTGAAAAAATTCGGTGTGGTGTTAAAGAGGGCGCTTTATTTCATTACATGCAGCGGGAAAATGATGTATCCGACTAAGATTGAGGAGGATTATATTACCAGAAATCTGCTTGATGTGAAAGAGAAGCTCCCGGCACATATCGGGCAGATGACATATAAGCAGCTGTCGCTGTTTGATGATGTGAATTTTCGTATGGAGCAGTTTATTATACCGGAAACCGGCAGGAAGGCGCCGATAGAGAAGCTTGTAGGATAATTGAAAATACGCGGATGGATGGCGGTGAAATGGAAATGATGAAAAAGGTATTTATCTGCAGCGATACGGTTACGGGAATCTTTTCGGCAATATATGATGCATGGAAACTTATGCCTCAACCGGGAGAGGCAGGTATTGCATTGCGGGGAAGGGTAGAGCAGGAGTTGTTCTGCGATTATATTGAAGTAGAGGAGAATGCAAAGAAGGCGGCGGCAGTGGAGAAGCTGATTAAGAAACATTTGGGAAATGAGGCATACGGGAATCTGTATCAGGCAATGCTGTCGTATGACGAGAGGAAAGGCGATGCCGTTCTCGGCACTATGCTTGAGGCAAAGAGGATTCCGGACAGCAGAAAGATTATGAATCATTTAGCTGCTCCTTGTGTACGTAAGGTCTTTGAATTAAGCAGGGCAGTAGGAAATGAGGCTCATTTTCATAAGGAGTTTATCCGTTTCCGGGAGCTTGAGAACGGAGTGCTTTTTGCTAAAATTAACCCGAAGGCGCAGGTGCTTGTTTGTATAGCCGATCATTTTTACAACCGGCTTCCTTTAGAGAACTGGCTTATATATGATGAAACCCATAAGACGGCATTAGTGCGCCGGGTTGGGAAACGCTGGGTATTGGTTGTCGGGGAAGAAATTGACATGAGGCAGGCGCAAAGAATTTCGCAGACAGAGCAGATGTATGAGAAACTGTGGAGAGGGTTCTGCAAGACTATTTCTATTAAAGAAAGGGAAAATAAGCAGCTGCAAAGAC
>CANAZK010000174.1 GCA_947366105.1 uncultured Lachnospiraceae bacterium
ATGAAAAGTTCTATAGTGAACATAGTATTTCCATTTTATTTGTCTTTAAATATTTATCCTGGGGTTGTTAAAATATTTTCGTTTTTGTTTTGTTATTTTGCGACACCCCCGTTTTTCCGTTACAGGCGCCTTTGCGAATGGCGTGGGATTGAACGGTAACTTTTTACAAAATAGGAGAGAAGATTATCAAAAAGGTGTTGCATTTATTATCAAGATGTGGTAATATATATATCGGTCGTTGTAAAGAGCAGATGGCTGAAATATATTCGGCTCCTTGGTCAAGCGGTTAAGACATCGCCCTTTCACGGCGGTAACACGGGTTCGATTCCCGTAGGAGTCATAAGAACTATTAAAGTTCATATAATTAAATATGGCGCCATAGCCAAGTGGTAAGGCAAAGGTCTGCAACACCTCTATCACCAGTTCAAATCTGGTTGGCGCCTCTTAGAAAAGCCCGGGAATTTAAGGTTTCTGAGGCTTTTTTGATTTTTAGAATCTTAAAATCTGATTCTGAAAAATAAGGAGGCAGACTATTGAAGAACAAAGCGTTTATAAAAACCAGATATGGGTTTTTCATGCTCCTTTATCTGGCAAGGCATCCGGTGTGGGTAGTAAAGAGCAGCTCTACGAGGCTCCCGAAATGCAGACTTTTTTAAACATGATTATTTTCGTGTTGTTCGTCAAAATAACGATCTGCAATATAACCCGCAGATTCCGCCCACAGAGCATTTTCTGTGTTTTGTAGTGCTTTATAGGTTTTGGATAGGAATAGTTTAGTGTTGGCATTTCTTGATACAGCGTTTTCCGTTTTTTTTGCAATCATAGCAGCGTTTACATTGGAAAGGCTTCAAGTTAAAGGGAGAAAGTTTATCAAGATTCTCATGTTACTGCCATTGGTGAACCCTTCTTTCATCGGAAGCTTGTCAATTATTATGTTATTTGGAAAGAGTGGATTGATTACACATCAGCTCTTAGGGTTAACTGTGTCACCATATGGACTTCATGGAGTACTTCTTCTTCGGGTGTTATCGTCCATTACGACAGCATATTTGATAATTGCCAGCGCTTTGAAAAAATCGGATGTGGTTTGGAAAATGCCGCACGAAATATGGGAGCAAGTGAAGGGTATATATTGACACATATTTCCCTTCCTCTCATGGTACCGGAAATTTTGACAGCAGCTTTGCTTGCATTTTTTTCATCTATGGCAGATTTTGCGGCCCCTTCAGTGATAGGTGGTAATTTTCATACCTTGGCATCTGAATTATATATTCAGATAATTGGTGTATACGATATGAAATCGGCCAGTGTAATTGGAGCGGTGTTATTATGTCCCTGTTTATTGGTGTTCTTCCTACAGTTATATATTGCGAGGAAGAAAACATATGGAAATGAATCCTCAACAAATGCAGAGGTTACATATGAGTTTTGCCCGTCCTGGATTCGCAAAATCTTTATTGCAATTACTGTAGTTGAAGTTTTTTTCTTTTGCATGATATTTATCTTTATTTTCGTGGGCGCATTCACAAAAGCATGGGGGCATGATTATACGCCGACGTTGAAACATGCAAAAGCGGTGTTTGATAAGGGTTTTCGTGTTTATTTAAAACCTCTTATGAATAGCATCAAATTGTCACTGGTAACAGGCTTTTTTACGGCACTACTGGGAACGATAAATGCGTATCTGATTCATGAGAAAAAAATGCCATTTTCCCGTTTTGTCGAATTTGTCTGCATTCTTCCGGCTGCAGTACCTGGCATTTTGTTTGGAATAGGGTATTTGGTTACTTTTAAATATCCAATTTTAGGAATAGGTGATTTATGGATGAAAAGCTTTCCTAAAGTCATTTTATTGGGAACAGCTTCTATCGTGTATATTATTTGTATTGCGAGGCAGCTAAATCTATCTATGAAAACCTGCATGGCGATGCTAGATCATATGGATATGGAGCAGATTGATGCGGCGCATACAATGGGAGCATCTAATGTATATACTTTACTTCATGTGATAGTGCCTTCTCTTCGGGGAGCGTTTATGAATACATTCCTTCGAATTTTTTCGACAACGATGTCAACATTAGGAGCAATTATATTTTTAATTTTGCCGGCAAATAAAGTTATTATCCAGATTATGTTTCAGCGAATCTCCTCTGATACTATGGGAGTATCCTGTTTTGTGGCATTACTATTGTCAGGCACGACATTTGGAATTATGTTGCTGTTTTATACTATTGGTAAGTTACCAGATCTTTGCTATATGTGGAAACGAAGAAGAGCAAAAACATTTTTACGAGGTAATATAAATTGAAAATTGAGATACAACATGTGAAAAAAAATTATAATGATTTTGAGGCTGTTCATGATCTTTCTTTTTCGGTAGAAGATGGGGAACTTATGGCTTTTTTGGGACCGTCAGGATGCGGAAAAACAACACTTCTTAGAATGATAGCTGGGTTGATTCCAGTTACCTCAGGAAAAATTCTTTTTGATGGGAGAGATGTAACAACGCTTCCGGTACAAAAAAGAAATACGGCGATGGTTTTTCAGAATTATGCACTTTTTCCTAATATGACAGTTTCTGAAAACGTTGCATTTGGATTAAAAATAAGAAAACTGAATAAAAAAGAACGTGAAAAGAAGGTAAAAGCTATTTTGGAAAAAGTTCATCTTCTTGAATATTATGACCGACGGATTCAGGAACTTTCTGGCGGGCAGCGGCAAAGAGTTGCTTTGGCGAGGGCACTCGTTCTTGAACCGGATATTTTGTTGTTTGATGAACCGTTATCAAATTTGGATCAAAAACTTAGAGTTTCGATGCGCCAGATTATTAGGCAATTACAGAAGGAATATAAAATTACGTGTTTGTATGTGACTCATGATCAAGAAGAAGCAATGTCTATTTCTGACAGTATTGCTGTAATGGATTTAGGTGTTATTCAACAAATTGATACTCCGCAGAATCTTTATTTCCATCCTAAAAATGCATTTGTGTCTGATTTTATTGGAAAAACTAATCTCTTTTATCTATCGAAACAAAAGGGGGATGGGTTTATAACATTTCTCGAAAAGCAAATTTCCGTTCCGGCCGAGGCAATAGACAGAGGACAGGTAATTATATCCATTCGGCCTGAAAATATTAGAATTCAAAAACTGGCTTTTGGAATAGAGGCAAGGGTTAGGTATCGAGAGGTATTAGGCTTAATTACTAGATATCATATAGAGACAACTGATAATAAAGAAATACTTGTAGATATGATAAGCAATGAAGAAAATGAAATATATCAGGATGGTGAAAAAATTGAACTAGTTTTTGATGAAGGTGCCATAAATGTGTTTATTGATTAATAACGAATAAAAACTCAGAAGAAACATGAAAGTGAATATTGGGAAAGGCTGATAATGAAATGAAAATAGAAATACCAGAATATGGAACATTACAAATAGATGCATTATTTTTGGATTTTAATGGGACTATTGCGGTCGATGGTTTTATATCTGAACCTATAAAGGAAAGACTTAGGGCTCTGGGAGAAAAATTGGAAATATTTGTTTTGACAGCTGATACGCATGGAAATGCAAGGACTCAGTGTGAAGGTCTTCCGGTAATTTTAAGAACATTTCCACAAGGGAGTGCAAAGAATTTCAAAAGGGAAATGATTAGGTCCAGGAAGGGAAGCTGTTGTGCTGCAATAGGAAATGGCAGAAATGACGAAGATATGTTAAAAGAAGCGGTATTTTCAGTTGCTGTTCTTGATCAAGAAGGTGCTTATGGAAAATTGATTGGAATAGCAGATTTATGTGTCCGTTCCATGGAAGATGGATTGGATTTGTTTCTTAAACCACATCGAATTGTGGCTGGACTTAGAGGATAAAAATATGTTTAATGCCGGGAGGAAGGGAGAGCTTGTTTTACCTTTCCTCTCGTTTTCATTATGGAAGCAATGCCTGCAGCATACTGCTTTCATTCTCAATCTGAGCTTTTAGCTTGATTGGGAAAGGGGAAAGTTTTATACTTTTGATAATTGAAAAGTATAAAACTTTTGTTATAATATGTAAGAATGATATGCTGCGGAGGAAGGGTATGTTTTATATTGCCATATGTGATGACGATAAAAAATCGGTAAATATTTTGAAGGATAAAATGTCGTCAGTATTAAAAAAAATTAATATTGTTGCTGATATTTCCCTTTATACGCAGAGTCAAACATTGCAGTATGATATTCAAGAGGG
>CANAZK010000175.1 GCA_947366105.1 uncultured Lachnospiraceae bacterium
TTGTATTAACAGCAGAAGTCCTCAAATTTTTATTCTGAATGGATGAAAAACAGTTACCCGTATAGAAAAGATTAGAACTAGAACAAATCCGCATAAAAACACTCCTTACTAAAAATATTCTATAATGAACATATATCGACAGAAAATCGCTAAATATAAAGATTGTTTTCATCATTTCTGTATGAATTTATCCTTCTATTTCATTTTCATTCGTGTCGGAAATTCCTATTTAGCATTTACTGTTTCCACAGGAATTACCCATACTTCCATATAACTAATCTCTGCATTTCCTTTGTAATATTTTTCTGCCATGAATGGCTTTGTAACCAAGTTATGATTTGGAAGCCAAGTTTCAAATAGATACTTATTTGCTTGATTTAAAGCAGTAGTAACAAGTTCTTCAAAAGATTCTGCCTCAATTTTGCATACAATATACTCACCTGCCGGCAATGTATGTTGTACCATATTTTTAGGACATACATCTGTTGATGAGACCATACCTCCTGCAAAGTAGAGGAACGTTCCTTTATCTAGATTTGCTAAGTGAGATACACCAAGCTCAATACCATTGTTAAAAATAGCATTTTCATTTTGCAGTTTCTTTGCATGGAATTCGCGCCATAGCTGACCCGGGGCATCAATTCCCGTACTTTCTCCAACGGGAATTTGCTCAGAAATATTTACTGCTTTTTCAACACCAAAATACGTTTCACTTGTTCTTAATGTTTTCCTTTGAATTTCCAAAACAATATTCCCTATAATCAATGGAACATTTTCATCAATCATAATATAACGGGAAGAAAGTTCTGGCTTGTCAAATGTATTTAGCATAGGAACACTCTTTCTGTATTCATCGGGAGTAATATGGTAAACTTCTTTAAATGCTCTGGTAAAATTAGCATGGTCCGAAAATCCATATTTTAAAGCTATATCTAATATCCTTTCCTCTGAATTATCCAATTCTGTTATCACCATTGCTAAACGGCGAAGTTTGATATACTCTTGAACGGATTTCTTAACTAATCTTTTAAACAATCGTTGATAATAAAATGTGGAAAGACAAGCGATTTCCGCCAGTTTCTCTGTTTCGATTTTCTCACTTAAATGTTGTTCAATATAGTTTAATGACATTTCAATATTTTCATATGCGTACATATCGGTACCTCCTTTTTATGATTACAGTATACAAGAAAGTTTTTTGTATGGCTTGTCGCACAATGCCATTATCTTATAAGAAATCAAAAGATATAGAAAACCAATTTTGTCTATATGGTATAGCATTTGTTAGTTTGAAACGAATATAGATTCGCACCCAAGTTTTCAGTTATTTCATGATTTATTTTCCATTATAGATTATTCAAGGTACAATTGAGGGTATCTTGAACAACAGGGAGAATACGAAGTAATCAGCTTCTTATAAAAACTGATATTTTATATAATTTACTAAAAATTTTTCGCCATAATAATCTCATACGGCTCAGGCTTCAGTAAGAATCCGCCGACCGTCTCATACCCTAATTTCACATAAAAATGCTGGCTGTATTCATTGGACTGTGTAGATGTCAATACCGTTTCATATCCCAACAACTTCATCTGCCTTTCCCAATGAAGAACCAGCTCTTTTCCATAACCTTTCCTCTGCTCCTCTTCAATAAGACAGAGCATATTCATAAACGGCGTATTATCCCAAAACAGATTATATCTCAGCCATCCAATAGGTCTTTGCCCTATTTCAGCGATATATACTCTGTTTAATTGAACGCTGTTTATAAGTTCCTGCTTACTGATATGTTCATCCCATTCCGATAATAAAGGGATGTCTTGCGATACCGCCAAACGTATATCCATATTTTCCTCCTTACTTTCCTCCATCTTTAAAACATTACATATTCAAACCATACCCTTGTTCACTGAGTGTAACATCATCATACTTAAATTTCAATATTGATTTATGGCATACAAATATTATCATTTATCATTTTAATGCCGATATATAATATATTAATATAAGGAAGGAGGAATAAATATATGGCAATCAATGGAATTAATTCTTACGGCATGGGATACTATAATTACCAAGCTTCTATCAACAATATGCGTCTGACGCAGGCTTTGGCAAATAATTCAAGACTTACCCGCTCTGCTTTTTCTTCAGCATCATCTGGAAACAATTCTTTAAAATCAAGTGTGAACTTTATAAAAGATTACAGCTCCAGCATGTCTGATTTAATGAGCGCGGCAAATGAATTAAGAACCGCAAACTCGAAAGGTGTCATGACCGACATGAAGGTTACAAGCTCTGATACGTCTGTTGCAACGGCTACTGAAAAGCTTACAGTAAAATCTCCAAAAGATTACATGATTGACGTTTCCCAGATTGCACAGGCTCAGACGAATGTAAGCGGCAGCGTGAAAGGATCTGATAAAGCAGAAAGCAGCATGGATTTTGTTGTAAATGCCGGAGCTTCTTCAGTAAATGTACGTGTAAGCGCACTGCATGAGGACGGTACGTCCAAGACGAACATCCAAATGCTGAGAGAAGCAGCCAGTCAGATTAACGACAGCTCAGCTAACGTCAGAGCTAATGTTGTAACACAGAAAGACGGCACTGCAACTTTGGAATTAACCGGTAAGTACACAGGCAAGCACAATACTTTTAACGTCAGTGGAGAGCTTGGCGCTGCCAAAGGACTTGAAAATGTTCAGACGGAAGCCGCAAATGCAAAATATTCCGTAACTGAAAACGGTAAGAAAACCGATTATGAATCCGGTACCAACGATATCTCTTTGGATCATACAAGAATCGGCGTAACCTTGAAAGGAACAGGCACAGTCTCTATCAAGGCAGATGTTGATGCGGAAAAAACCGCTTCTGCTCTTGGCAGTTTAGTTGATGCTTATAATTCTTCATTGAAACTTCTCAATGATAATTATGACAGAGGAAGCGGAGTTGACCGTCAGCTGCGCAGCCTTGTTCAGGGACTCGGTTCTGAACAGTCGCTGGAAAAACTCGGAATTACCGTAAACAAAGACGCGACATTGAAATTTGACAAAGATGTCTTTGCCAAAAACATGAAGGAAAATCCTTCTCTAACAAAAGATTTGATTGCAGGCGCTGCCGGTATTGCGGACAAGGCATTTAATAAGGCATCTTCAGGACTCCGCGTGAACTCAGGCTCCTTGATCAATGGTGATTTGTCTGACATGCAGTCAGAATCTTTCACCAATCCATACAATGTTTTCAGTATGTACTCCAGAAGCGGAGTATACTCTTTAAACAACTATGCCGCTGTCGGCATGATGTTTAACCTTTTAGCTTAAATATCAATAGTAAAATTAATCCGGGCGGTTTTAAACGCCCGGATTTTTCTCTTCTTTAACTCCATTTTCAAACACATAATACGGTCTTGTCCCCACAATTTCCAAGGTATCATCCGTTACAATAATAGTATCTTCCTCCGGCAATGCAATAATCTTCTTATTCCGAGACAATTCCAGCAGATAATCTGTATGCATCTTGGTTTTCTCTTCACCTTCATTCGTGTAATGACACAAAAGAGATATACCATGCAAACTGTCGAAGCCTTCGGTGTCGGCAAGATCGACTTCATTTTTATCCGCATACTTACAGCTTATGATATCCTCACCAAAAATAATGGCTCCGGCGCTTCCGCCAAAAATAACGCCTCCACACTCCATATACGCCTTTAATTTTTCAAAACTGCCGCTGCATTTCAACTCATACAGTAGTTTAAATGTGTTCCCGCCGCCGATAAAAACCGCACAGTAATCCGAAAGCGTTTTCTCCGCCAGCTCCGCACCGCTTGTAATCATTGCAATGCCCGGTATATCAAGCCCTTTCAGCTCCCCCGTAATCCATTCAAGACACCCCGGGTACATTTCCTGTTTCATCGCAAGCGGCACATACAATAACGGTTTCGTACGGTCTATAACATCCTGAAACCGCTCGTATATGAGAGTCATTTTTTCTCCGTCTCCATTTAAAAATAAATGTGATTATCTAAGCCCATCCATAAGACAATCAAAAGCTTCTTCATAAGGAACTGATTCTCCCTTTTTTGCCTGCTCCAGTCCGGTCTGCATTATCTCATCAAACTCTTCATCGGTCATAATATCAAGTGTTCTGATTCTTGAAGGCAGCTCAACCGAAAAAGGAATCCCCCTTTTCATAATTACCTGCCTATAGGTCATATTAATAAAAGCCGATG
>CANAZK010000176.1 GCA_947366105.1 uncultured Lachnospiraceae bacterium
ATAGCATATAATGCTGTAGGGTTACTTTCAAGAATTCTATATCCAAAATAAAGAATCTCATTATGTGTCAACTTTCTTACAATTGACCATATATATTTTTTAATTGGTACAACATGTCGCTCGTCAATTTTTGAAGGTGATTTAAGCCCCATACAAAGAGGTTTTCTCTCTATAATTGAAGAAACAAACGCGTCATTATCAACGTCAACTTCTCCCATTGCTTTTTTGCTATATCCAAACTCATCATCTGAAAATTCTGACGGATTCATTTTACGAATAAACTCATAAATTTCATTTTTGTCAATACCATGTAGAATCCCTAATCCTTCAACCTGAGATGATATTTTTCCTTTGCTGCCTACCCCTATCCCAAAATCAGATTCCATGATGTCTCTAAGCTCTTGCTGAAATGGCTGAATTATATGTTCAATAATGAAGCCATGGATAGTATGCACTTCAACATGCTCCGTAAACTTATCGAGGCGTCGTTTAATTTCATCAACTGCTGCATTTGTATAGGTAACACATAGAATTTTTCGCATTTGGCTTCGTGTTATCAAAGCATTCGTTGTAATAATATTTTTTACATTCTCAACTAGAAAATGCGTTTTACCTGCACCTGGACCCGCATATACTTTAACATGTTTTTCCAATTGTTCAGGCGTGAAAATGTCTCCAGATGTCATTTCAATAGCCATGTCAACCCCTCCTGAATATAGTATGGAACTATCAACTTTGATGAACCATCCTGGTTCATAAGTGCCTTGTCCGTTAATGTTCCCAAGGCCACGTCACCTTTCTTATCCTTTGCATAATGTAGAAATATTTCTGCAAATATCAATTTTTCATAATCAGAAGTTCGTTCTGGAGAATCGTCTACTCTGGATTTATATGCATCAAGAAATTTCTTGACAGTTTTATGTGAGCGTCCATCTACCTCATCAATATGTGCCTCCCAAGCGGTTAGATCGAAACTATACTTATCAAAAAAATCATTTATTGTGTTGCTAATTGCCCTCTTAAATACTGCTATAGCGACATTTTTATCCGCCATATTTGTGAGGAAAAATTCGTCTTCAAATGTTCTTCCACCTATAGACTGTGTACAGATATGAAAATTTTCAATAGAGAATCTCTGTTTTAAGTCGGTAATATGTGTTGGTTCATCACTTTCGTATTCAGAATAGCTTCTCAGCTTACCATCTCCATCAAAGTCTATCCATTTGAAATCTTTGTCGGTAATGCATAGTACTTTTTTCTTAACTGCATTGTTATTAAAAAGCTCTACAAAGTATTTGAAGTGTTTTCCGCCAATTTCAACAATTGAAATATGTTCATCTTCATAGGAACAACCGCATATTTCCATAAACAATGGCACTAAAAGTTTCTCCGCAATGCCCTCTACCAGAATGACTTTATCAGAAAATAACATATCTGACCGTGTAACATCAAGGAATTTTGTGAGATGAGCTTTTGCCTCAGCTTTAATTGTTGTCCCATCTTTATCCGCAAACTGTTCCATCAAACTTTGCTGAGTACAATCCGAGTCATTTCCTTCACGGTTATAAGCAAGCATAAACATGTTATCTATGCCTGCAACGGCAGAAATATTACTTGAATGTGTTGTAACAAAAATCTGTTGATTTAAGCCGTTAATATCATCTAAATCTCTTAGATATTTAAATAGCTTATACTGCATCGCCGGATGGAGATGTGCTTCGGGTTCCTCCAAACAAAGGATGCGAAAGTCTTTCCCGGGTCGTATTTCCGTTAATTTGATAAGCATGTAAATATTAATCAAATTATTATAACCAAGACCATTATTTTGCAGAGGTAGCGTATATCCGCTTTTTGTATCTTTTATTTCTGTGGTATATGTATCGGCTAAGGAAAAATTTGCATGGACCGTTGATGCAATTGATACATTGCCTTTTGCAAGGCCAATCGCATTCTTTTCATTCTCAAATAAAGTGGCCAGTTTGGTAATAGATGGAGACAATAATTTTTCTATGTCTTCAGATATATCGCGCTTAAATTTGTCAAAGTCAGATGCATTATCCCCATCCTTCGTAAAAGAAATAATTTCTCGCTTTGTCTCTTTTCTTACCTCTTCACTTGTGCGTTCTGCCCCAATAAACCGAATGTCAAAAATGTCTGTTACAGCTTTCTGTTCAGCCCTTGTATCACTGATTCCATTTGTGTAATTCCATGAATAATGTTTTTCTACAAAGCGTTTTAGCACTAATAAATAATCCTCAAAGTTATTCACTTCATTTGCAACAGCTTTTTTATATTCTTCTAAAAATTTGGTATCCAGAGAGTAAACAGCTCTTATACATGCAGCAATATTATATTCGACAACTCCGTCATGTTCCTGTCTGTTCTCAGCAAACTCCTTTATTCCTAAAAATGGCAGCAATTTTATAATGCTCTCGTCATCAGTATCGTCTTCACGAATCCTGTGGCAAATACTGTATTCGATCGTAATACTTGGCGCAGTTTCCAAGTACAATTTGGAATATTTCAAAAGATTATTCTTATTAAAATCATTAACTGAAATATCAGAAGGAGAATTTAAAAGATTAATAGCATAAAGAAGCCCTGTCTTTCCAGAATTATTTGCTCCTATAATAACGTTTAAACCTTTATGAAATTCCATTGTGAAATCAGAAAAATTCCTATAATTTTGAATATGAATTTTATTTATATACATAACTTCCTCCGAACAAAGTATTTTCTTAAAATGAATATTACTCTTGTACCAAAAAATTTACAATTGAAGTATACTCCCAAATACGATTCCTCCTGTTTTCGTTTTTCTGAGTGATGATGCCATTCTCTCTCAACAAGTGCAGGGCATTTGCGATCGAATTGAAGGAACTTCCTAACTGTGCGGCGGCACAGGAAATACTAGTCACAGGAAAGAGTCTAAGATAATCATATACAAGCCAAACACTTTTAGGTAGCAATTGTATATTTTCTAATTGTTTTATATCTTTTGCCACAATATCTTCATACCGTATTAGCAACTGGGCTGACCGTTTTGCAGTTTCACTTATAGCATTTACATAAAATTTAATCCACCGAATATAACCACCACTGTATTGAGTGGATTGAAGCAAGTCGAAGTATTCATTCTTATTGTGATACAAATACTCAGACAGACATATTATCGGCTTTGATTCTCTAACGTTATTGAAGAATATCATTGAAACAATGATTCGTCCTACAATCCCATTATATCTCTCAAACGGATGTATCATCTCAAACTGATAATGTGCTAATGCAGCCTTAATCAACGGATCAGTATCTTTGTCATTATATAGATAAGCAGAAATATCGGCCAGCGCTGGTAAAACTGCGTCAGGAGCTGTAGGGTTGTAAGATAAAAGGTTTGTCCTGACACCCAATAAAAAAGTCTGCTTGTTCCTAATATTAACTGGCTTACTAACTGCATCACCGTATAATGCAATTCTGCAAAGTTCACTTAGAAATGGAGCTGAAATGGTCTTATTCATTGCTTTCTTGTATGCCAGTTCGAGATTAGTGATTAATGAAATATCACTTTTACCACTCCCACGACTAATAAGTATATCTTGAAAAGTGGGAGTATCATAATCAATCATTCGAGAATATGTGCATTCTTTTAATAGCATCAATTCGGCAAACGCTTCTTTATTTTGGGCATACTTAAAAAGTCCCTCCAAAAATCCAATATTTCGGTGAGCTTCAATTAATAAGGCGGACAGTTCATCATCCATTTTGTACATATCCCCATTCATCAGAGGACGTGGGGTAAATGTGTAATATTTAAAATTATCTGTGTTGTTATCAATATGTTCAATGTAGTCTCCAGTATAGGGGATCATCTCATATACCTCAATAATAAAATTTATTTTTAGTATATCATTAGTATTGAAATAAATGAAGTGCAATTTATTGAGTTTATTTCAAAAATCAAAGAAATAGTGCAATATAAATTCAAAAGCAAGTTTCATGACTTAGGCACCCGTATGTCAAGCCCACGACAAAAAATTTACAACTTTTTTTGAGGATTTCCGGGCAGCCGCATAGCTGCCCGTAGCTACTTAATACGGTATTCATGGCTCACACCTCCTTTCCCGGTTCGCTTATTCCTAAGAAATCCTGCGTCACATATTCAATCTCAATCCGGTCTCCCGGAAAGATATAGACCTTACTGATAAGCCGGTCAATCAGGGCTT
>CANAZK010000177.1 GCA_947366105.1 uncultured Lachnospiraceae bacterium
AGTAACCATACTGCTTACAGCGATTTTTATTTTTACCAACTGTCAAAGATAGGATTATAATACAGTTTTTGAACATGTCAAGCAGGACTGGAAAACCCAGCCCTGCTTGACTAGATTCATGCTTATAATCCTGACAGCCGTTCTTCAAAAAATATCTCTAACTGCGAATGGATCTGACCCCAGTCCTGGCGATGGCCGGTCCATTTCTTCGTGATGTCAATCATGGCCAGATACAGCATTTTCAGCAGACTGTCATCGGATGGAAATACCGTTTTCGATTTTGTTACCTTCCGCAGCTGGCGGTTAAATCCCTCGATTGTGTTGGTAGTGTAGATCAGGCGTCTGGCAGCCTCCGGATACTTAAAATAAGTCGAAAGATTTGCCCAGTTATCTTTCCATGATTTTGCTATTTTAGGATATTTCCCGCTCCATTTCTCATCAAAGCTGTCCAGCTCCGCCAGTGCTGTCTCTTCTGTTGGAGCCGCATATACTCGCTTTAAGTCAGCCATCGGGGGTTTGATCTCCTTATAGGAAACAAACTTTGTTGTATTTCGAATTTGATGGATGATGCACTGCTGGATCTCTGTCTGTGGGAAGACTGCCTCAATTGCCTGCGGAAATCCGGTCAGCCCATCCACGCAGGCAATCAGGATGTCTTCCACCCCGCGGTTTTTCAGCCCGTTCAAGATGGAGAGCCAAAATTTCGCACTTTCATTTTGGCCAACATACATACCAAGCACGTCTTTGTGGCCTTCCATGTCAATCCCGATTGCAATATAAACCGCACGTTTTACGATCCGTCCTTTATTGCGTACATGATAATGGATAGCGTCCATAAAAACAACCGCATACACTTCTTCAAGCGGTCTTTCCTGCCATTCTTTTACGATGGGGAGTATCTTGTCTGTAATCCTGCTGATTGTACTGTCAGAGATTTCGATATCATACAGTTCCCGCATATGACTTTCGATATCGTTTGTTGTCATTCCTTTGGCATACATGGAGATGATTTTTTCTTCCATGTCCTGTGTGACCGTATTCTGATATTTTTTACAATCTGAGGTTCAAACTCACCTTTGCGATCACATGGAATATCCCAACTCCTCATCCATTTCCTGCTCCAGTACACCTTCCAGAATGATTGACATCATATCCCTCATAATAGAGTTGACATCGGAACCATCTTTTACTTTTACATTGTTTTCTTTCAAATAGCAGCTCATCATTTCCCGAAGGGCTGCCTTTTGTGGGGAATCTTTTTTTCTACTTGCCATAAAATAAACCTCCAAACTGAGTAATTTTATCTTACATCAGTTTGAAGGTTTACACAATCTTTGGGATACTCCCGGTTTCTCACCCTTATTTTATATTTAGCAGTTAATAAAAAGCATGTCAAGAGCGGGCGGTCAATTCGCCCGTTTTTCAATCAGTTTTAAATTATTCCGGCAACCGTCCCTCGTACATAATGCTTAGCTCTCCATACACCTGAGCCCAGTTCCGGATCGTTGCAGTCCATTTTTTCGTAGCTTCAAATGTTGCTAAATACAGCGCTTTCAACAGTGCTGTATCGCTTGGAAATACGCTTCTTTGGCGGTTTAACTTCCGATAGGTCGAATTTAATGATTCAATGGCATTTGTAGTATATATGACCTTTCTGACTGTTGCTGAAAACTTGAAGATTGGGGAAATAGCATCCCAGTTGTCTTTCCAGCGTTTCATGGAATTCGGGTATTTCGGCGTCCATTTTTCTGTCACCCGGTCAAGCGCTGCCAAAGCCTTCTTTTCATCAGTTGCCTGGTAGATGGTCTTTAAATCTGCGGCAAATGCCTTCCTATCTTTATCTGGAACATATTTCAATGTATTTCTCACCTGATGGACAATACATCTCTGATATTCTGTTTTGGGAAATGCTGCTGCAATAGCTTCTTTTATTCCTGTAAGACCATCTGCACAAATGATAAGGATGTCTTTTACACCACGGTTTTTCAGTTCGTTCAAGACAGACAGCCAGTATTTTGAGCTTTCATTATCTCCAACATGAATCGTAAGCACCTCTTTCTTTCCTTCTGTATTGATTCCAAGAATGACATAGGCAGCAAGTTTCCTGATTACGCCATTATCACGAACAGAATAATGGATGGCATCAATATAAAGGACGGGATAAACATCATCCAATGGCCGGTTCTGCCAGTCTTCAATCTGAGGCAGGGCCTTGTCTGTAACATCCGAAATAAATCCTTCTGACGTTTCAAAACCGTAAATATCTTCAATTGTTTCGGATATCTGCCGGGTAGTCATTCCTTTCGCATACATGGAAATGATCTTCTGATCAATATCAGAAATATCTTTTTGCCGTTTTTTTACTACCTGAGGTTCAAAAGTAGATTTCCTGTCTTGAGGGACTTGGATGTCCATAGACCCATAACTGCTGTTTACCCGTTTGTGTTTGTACCCGTTCCGGTAATCATCATCGTCTGAACGTTCTGATTTTTGGTATCCCAAATGTTCATCCATCTCAGCTTCCATCATTTCTTTGATTGTTCCGCCAAGAAGATCTTTTAGAGCATCTTGAATGTCTTCAGTGGTCTGAATATCATATTCCTCCAAGAGCTGATGAATGATGTTCCGTTTTCCTTCTGTCATTTGTACTCTGTGTACAGGTTTCTTTTGTCTTGCCATAATAAAAGGCCCTCCTATGATTTTTATTTTATCATAGAAGAACCTTCTAAGTGTTATTTTTACAGAAAAAGTTTCACATCCTCGCTTTTACCATCCGTTTTAAGTTTAATGCCGTAGCAGCGAGGAGGTATTCTTCCTCCACCCGGAAAATCCCTCTTTTATGAAGTCTTTTTAAGTTGTGTTCTCTTTTCAAGACTGAAAAAGTACCCTCTGACCAAATTTTCCGAAGACGCATTACCCTGAAATATTCCGGTGTTTGGTATTTTAGCTTATTACGGTGAAATGCCGGATAGTTTCCACTGGCATTAATTCTGATACTGCCACAATCTATTTTACAAACATGAATTTTCGGACAGCCCATACATTGTTTTCGAGGACATGAATATAATCGATAGTAATTCATTGAACTTTTCTTGAAAATAAGTCTTTGAAACTTTAGGGCATTTTGGTGCTCACATATAAAGCTATCGGTTTTCTGGTCGTATTCAAATCCTTTTTTCAGTGCATTATTTTGGTATATTCTAATTGCTGTGTATCCTTCAATTCCCAGTAATTCCAATCCCCGATGGACAGCTCCCACATCATACCCGCCATCTAAAGCAATAGCTTTTGGTTCTATCGGCAATGTTTCCTTTTGCTTTTTTATGTGATTTAAGATAATATCACTTTCTCTATGATTAGCCGGATAACAATCGACGCCAGTAATAATTCCATGATCAGTATCAACAGTTATTTCAGTCAGATATCCCAATCCTTTTTTATTTTTCTGATTTATATATCCACAATCAGGTTCTGTACTGCTTTTCAAACTTCTTTTTGTTACTTCTTTGGTCACAGGAGGCTGGCAGCCAGGTATTTCAGACATTTCCTTTTCTAATTCGTCCAAATAGTGAATAGAAGACTGTTGAATGGTCTCTACTACCTCCACTGAACTCTTTAAGGAGATATTTGCAGGTAAAAACGAACCATCTGCAACAACATTTTCGCCGCTAACAATCTCTTTGTTGATACATTGAATAACAATCTCAGTAAACATTTCCCTAAAAACAGCATTGTCTTTAAAACGTCTGCGTCTATTTTGACTGAATGTACTATGGTCTGGAACTCTTTGGGTTAAATCCAATTCACAAAACCATCTGTAAGCTAGATTCAAAGATACTTCTTCTTCAAGCCTACGTTCAGATTTTATACCGTACAGATATCCAATCAACAACATTTTGAGCATTATAACCGGATCTATGGATTTCCTGCCAATATGGGAATAATAAGAAGCAGCTTTTTCATAGATGAACTCAAAATTTACACAGTTTTTAATCTGTCTCAATAAATGATTTTGAGGAATCATTGAGTCTATATCAAGAATAATCAGTTGCATTTGCTTATCAGCTTTTCCCATCATAAAAAACACCTCCCATATCTGATATATGGATTGTACCAAGTCGCTGGCGCGACGGCTAGCTCCATGTACAAAATTTTCTACTTT
>CANAZK010000178.1 GCA_947366105.1 uncultured Lachnospiraceae bacterium
GGATTATGAATACATGCTTCCAACTGGCTGGTGTCAATATCCTTGAAATCAAATGTAGGTGTATCAGATAAAACGATAGCCGAATTTAACTTCAGAATATCCGGCTTTACTGCATTGATTGTAGGAATCAATAGATATTTAGTCATCAGTTCCATCAACAGCTTATTCAGGAACAAACCGAACTTTGTCTCAAAATCTGCTTCGTTGCGATAACAAACATAATAAATGACAACCGGATACTTCCAAAACTCATTCGGATATGAGCTCAATATATCAAGAGACTGCCTAATTCGGGTATTCTTAGACCAAGCTTCATCCTCAATTTCTTCTCTCTTGTTTATGACTTTCCACAAATTTAAAATCACAAACAGCGTATCTAAGAGCCCATCTTTATACAGCCTTTCAAATTTGTTTGTTGCATAATACTTTCTAACACCGGGAGTGGTTGTTTTTGTATCCTGCTCTAAAGCACGAAGGTAGAACATATTGTAGTAGAAAAGCTGCTGTATACTCTCATTTGCTTCAGCCGCCTGCTCATCTAAATCTTTCCAACGCTCAATAAAATCCTTCTTTGCATCTACTTCCAACTGATTATAGATTTTAGCCTTAAAAATATCTGCATCAGAAAGAGGTAACCCTCTATCGTTCAATGTCGAGAAAATCGTCAATGCAGTATCTTGCGTATCCGCTGTAATCGGAAGCAAGATAGCCTGATTCAACAAGGCATAAATAAACTGATACACCATCAACGGATTCTCAATAGAATGTTTGTCAAACAACTCCTGAAAATGTCTGTAGTTCTTTGAATAGTTATCCTTAGCGTTCTCATCTGCTTTTCCTGTTTCCAAAATCGAACGCAACGTTTCATTTCCCTCATTATTGATCACACGTGATGTCAAAAGAATATTCTTGAAATCAACTGTTCCGGTCAATTTGTTTGTTCTCCAAATAGCAGGTTCAATCTTTCCAATAAAATTTTTTGCTTCCGGAGTTCTCTCGGATTCAGATGTTGCAACTAACTTCGTATAAATTGCTCTGAGCAATAGAAACAGAGATGTAATACGCTGCTGTCCGTCAATAATCTCTTGTTCTCCGTCTTCGTTTTCATAAGCTACAACACTGCCAAGAAAGTATGAACCTTCCTGCTCAGTGCCACCACTTGTAGCTGTAAAATCCCATAAATCCTCAAAAAGTGTCTCCACCTGTTCATTTGTCCATGCATATGGACGCTGATATTCCGGAATAACAAAAGGCTTCGTTTTTCCGCTTCCTAGAAGTGACTCTACACTTTGTTTATTAACTTCTATCGTTGTTGGCATTTTTTTCTCCCTCTCGTATTTTCTAACTATTTTAAATGATAATTTAGCGGCTTAGTCGCTAATGTTAATAGGTTCATAGTTTTTCCAATGCATTCACCCAAAACAATAAATTCAATTTTGATAAACTTAATTCGTAAACAAGTAGGCCTGGCATGTTTCGATTCAGTTCCATTAAAGTGTTACCGGATCGATCATAAATTGCAGTAGGCGCAGTTTGATACGGACCAGCTGTATTGACAGCCAAAGTATGACACACATTTTCAACGGCTCTCGTTCTGATATGCGCTTTAATCAAATCGTATCGTGCGATATCATTATTATCAGATTTATCATAGAACATAACAATATTCAAATCTGTGTTTTCTCGGTATAACTCTCGATAATATTCGGGGAACCTAATCTCAAAACAAATCCGAATACCGATTTTTATCCCGTCAACCTCAAATACGCCAGTTTGATTTCCCGGATAGAAATTATCCCTATCCCATCCCAACATAATGTTGCCTGTTCAAAATCGACAAGAGACGAACTTGCAATATCGTACGGCGGATAACCCGTCAGCGAACATTCTGGAAAAGTCAATATACGAATATTTTCTTGGGAGGCTTGTAAAACAGCTTGCTTTATTTTTTAAAAGTTTAATGTAATATCACTTGTAATCTGAAACTGGTAAGCACCTATCTTCATATAAATTCCACCGTTCCCTTCAAATCAATTTAAACAATATTATTTTAGAGTAAGACACCATGTTTGATTTCCATACACTCAAAACGGTCTTCTCGAAGAAATATTGTTAATAAAGCTGTGTATAACTCATAATCTGGTCTACGCTTTTCTCTCCCGCTGCAATCCGCGTGAGATTCTCGCAGGTCTGGCTGTCAATAAGCTTATCTTCGATAGCCATTGTTGCCGCAACCTGCGCAATCTGAAATTGTTTCTGCGGTTCCAGTTCTCTCATTTTTGGGTTCCTCCTTTTTTCTTACTGATCTATAATTTCACAATACATTTGAATCTCTAACAGACCATGGCAACATTCCCTCTTATCTTATAAGGATACCCGTCATTTCTCATTTTTTCAAGTATTGCATTCACAATCTTCCTCCTACATTGCTCTGGCTCTGTAATTTTGATTTTTGTGTCCGCCTCTACTCCCGTTTTTTCTGCTGGCAGGCAGAAAAAATTTAAGCTGCCTGCAGCGTGCAGACAGCTTAAAAGTGATAGTATTTGAAAGACTTAATGCTTGGACTGTAAAGAAGGCAGCCTGCCACCATTCAATTCTTTTATCTGTTCAATATATTCGTCTTCCTTATCTTCAAAAATCTCATAGAAGAAGTCCGCAAATCCTTCGCCGTCTTTTCTCTTTGGCACATCGTCAATACAATCGCACCACTGGCGGCAGTGAGCTGTACATGTTACAGACACATATACACCCGATTATTTTTTATCAATGACATACGCGGAAACAAATTTACGGGAAAAGATGAAGACACTTAAGAATTAAAAATCCAGATTGTGGGATGGCATAAGATATGCTATAATCTACGAATGGAGTAACCGTGTTACAAGGTGGTGAGCCTTCCTAGCTTTACAAAAGAAGGGAGGTGGTGCATATGAGTACATACGAAGTTTTAAGCCTGCTGTTTTTGGGCGGTACGTTTCTCGTTGCATTGCTTGCCTATATAGATAGGAATAACAAGCGAAAATAAATAAGCCTACCTTGCTAACTTGGCCGGTTACAGGTAGGCTTATTGCCAACTTGGGAGGCTAACCACTTTGTGGGCGGTTGCTCCTTTTCTATAATATAACATTTCTGAATCTGAAAATCAACAATATTTTGAATTTGGCGGATGAAACAGCGTTATTTTTGATACTGCAAGCTTCTTATGTATGCATGGAATAATACGCATTTTTATATATTGATGACCATGGAGAATCAGCCCGCCGGATATGCCAGCCTTTCCGTTTCTGATTTCCCGGAAGAAAAAGCTATATGGTACATAATCATCGTAAATCTCAATCTTTTCTGATTGTCCCCATCTGAATTGGTCACGCAGAAATCGGACTAATTTACTCTGGATAGTGCCATTTTTTAAAGCCGCATGTAAGTTTTTACTGCTCTTAAATTCAATCTTTGCCCGCCCCATAAAATTTTCTATCGAAAATGTCTTCCATACGACCGATTCACCTTTCAGTGAACTTTCGTGCAGATATTCCATCATTTTGTCGTAAGGCAGGATGATAGTATCTTGGTAGCCGGAAACGCGTCTCCATTACTCCCAAGCTAGGTGAACGCAATGTTCCTCAAACATCATATACACAAGTGTTCTCTTTCTCATAATATCAATGTCTCCTTTCAAAAATGCTCCCGCAGCCGCAAGGCATTATCTTCTATAGGATGCTTCAACCTCCGATACAAATGGAATTGCCGTTGTAATAGCATACATAGAAAGTGGCCGCAGAAGAAACGGAGTGTGAGAATGTAAGATTTTATATTCTATTAAAGCTATAGGAAATTATATATGTATATCTATTATCTTATGTATCTTTATATAAATATAGGTTTTTTTGAAATTCTCACAATCTCACACCGTTTAACCCCTTATCTGTACTGGATTTAAAATAGGGGTGTTTTTATTTCTCACACCTCTTAAAACTATTCATAAACCAAGCTTTTATTGTATGGGGTGATTTCTTTCTGATATTCAAAATCGTATACTTGAGAAGATGTTCTTTAAAGTAAAGCATTATCTGTTCTCTGATTTCTAATAATCTTGTCTCCATATTTATTTTGTATCTCCTTTCAAGACTTCCA
>CANAZK010000179.1 GCA_947366105.1 uncultured Lachnospiraceae bacterium
AGGTTCTTGCAGAGTATCAAACATAGAAAACACTATGTTTTGACCCCGGCATCATGATATTCAATTAAGAGTATATACTGACAGAGAATGGGATGAAATTTTTGATTGTGATAGTATTCAACCATGGATGATACCTGAACCGAGATATGATGTGTGGAGATGCCCTATATGCAAAAGTTTATATGTTTATGGTGATGATAAAGAGTTGCCTATTATGGTTTATCGATTGGAAACTTAAATTTTCAAATAAAATAATGACAAATTATAGAAAAAGGGATGATGAATGTAACAAGAAAAAAGCATAGGCAGGTTTTTTAAGGCTGTTAAAGAATATAATTGTAAGTTAACAACTGGGATATAACAGAAGATCTGCGGACATGGCGGACAATTACCTGGAGAGGCAGTCATCCCGTGCATGAGATATGGATTGCTACTACATGGGAAGGTGCGGCGGGGACGTTGTCCTAATGACAGCCGAGATCGGCATGTTGGCAAAGGGGCGGTGGATGCAACCCTGGCTGTATATGACGGTCTGAAGGCGGCCGTGGGAATGGGCAGCGCCGGAGGAGGTTTCCGTCTGGTTTCCATACCATCAACGACTTCCTTGACAATCTGGCGAAGATAGATGCGGACAGGGTGTTTGGGGGAGAGGGTGGTTTAGATTCTATTCATAACTTAGATGACTTCTTAACTAATCCAGATAAACTTTCTGGTATAAGTGGCAATGAATTGTATGATTACTTAATAAAAAATGGATATGATGTTCAACCATTAAGTAAAGGTAGTTTTAAAGGAATACCATTTGAAGAAGGAGGTGGATTCAAAGTCAATTGGGGTGGAGATAGAATTTTACAATATCATCCTGAAAATTTAAGCCATCATGGTGGTGCATACTTCAAAATTTCTTCGGGGAAAACGGGAACTATTAGAATAGATTTAGATGGAAATATTATAGAATAGAGGTGCAAGATGGATATAGAAAGTATAAAAAACAGGATAAAAAAAATTTTTGAAGAACTTGGCTTTAAAGATGTGTTTGTTGGAGAAAAGAAATATCAATATTTAGTATACAATAATTGTTATTGTAAGATTACATATCTAGAGAAATTAAGGGCATTTGTCATTGAAAGTGCAGATAATTTAACTGATGCTATGAATGGAGTACTAGAAGATGGGGATTTATATTACATGGATATTTCGGAAGATGCTATGTTGCATCAACTAAGAAGAGATGTAGTTGCGTATTATATGGATTAGCAAATGAAATAATTTTCCTTTACTCTCTCCTAAGAATAATTAAAAATAATACTGCATAGTCATGTTTGATTCAGTGGAATCTGTAGATTGTGATGGTATTCAACCATGGATGATACCTGAACCGAGATATGATGTGTGGAGATGCCCTATATGCAAAAGTTTATATGTTTATGGTGATGATAAAGAGTTGCCTATTATGGTTTATCGATTGGAAACTTAAATTTTCAAAAAAACACATCGCCTCTGATACTTTCAAAACACTCAAGATTCAATAGTGTTTGCCAAGGGTCATAGCAAGAGAGAATGTCCTTCTCAATTTCATAACAAAAACACAGTACTGACGGTATTTCATAATCCGGAATGGCTTATGGAACACCGTAAACGGTAGATAAGTTTTTTCAGTGTTTGTTAATTTTGTTGTATTAAAGTGCTATAATACGGCAAAATATCGGCAAAGTGATGTGATTGCCATATGGATGAATTTATAAAATCACTCAATCAGGATTACGAATTAGTACGATACCGCATTAAGGATAGAAAGGTTGATTTCATATAAGATCCAGTAAAAAAGAACTGGCATGCCCATTCTGCAGCTCAAAAAGCATGCATGTCCATTCAACATATCAGAGGGAGATTCAGGATTTGCCAATCTAGGATAAACAGGTCATTTTATTAGTGGATACACAAAAATAAGTCTGTTATATTCCGGTAATACATAGGTGGTATCCCGGGTTACACCAGGTACTACAACAGGTCAGGTTAGGACAGAACATATTTTAGTTGGAGATACATGGATTCCAAGGTATCAATGGCAAGATGCCATTAATGCATATAGGAATGGAACAGCGACTCAAGAACAATTACAATTGTTAAAAGACGGACATTGGCAAGCACCATAGAAAGGAACAAGATGGAATTAGTTAATAAAAAATATTATGATGGTTTCGAGGGAGAACCAGAGATTCAGTTTATCTACAAAAAAGGGAATGATACTGAAATTCTTACTATGTGGGAAGGCTATTTTGACCAAATAATGAGATTAATGCTTCCTGATGAGCAGGGGTGGACTGGTTTAGCTTACTGTTATAATATGTACACAGGATGGTATGAAAACAGTCCATGGGTAATAGAGGATTTGCAAATAGCGTTAAAACAGTTCAAATCAATAGATGAGACGAAACTATGTAATGAAGCTGCAGAAATTTTAATGTTATTATGTAGTATACTTAGAGAATCTATATTAAATAGCTATGAAGTTTCTATAGCTAGAGAGTAACGATAAGTGTGATAATGTAAGAGATTTGTAACATTTACCTTTATAATTTGTGGAAATGTTCCCGTTGACAATCCAAAATGTAAATCTTTTCACAACTATATAAAACACAGTATTGCGGTATTCCTAAGACACTAAAATGTCATGAAATACCGTTGGTTTTTTATCCACTTTTACAAGTTAAATGTAAACGGTAGATAATTTACGATATTCCGGTGAATTGCAAAAAGTAGATAATCCAGATGCGGCAGCAGACGCTTTAGCAGACAGGATTGGTGGAGAAGCCAGAGTAAAATTCTCAAACGATCCATCAGGAAGAGAATTTGACGTGGTGAGTGATGATTATATTGCACCAGCGAAGCCAGACTTGAAGTCTTATGGTAAGAGTTGGAGAAACCAGATAAAAGCGACCTTTGAAGCAGCACAGGAAACAGGAAGAAAAGCTTATTTCCAGTTTGAGGGAACACCTGGTGATGATATTTTGCGAAAAATTGCCGAATATGGAGAGCGGTATGAAGTTATGTTATTGATAGTACACCGTTAGATGTACATAACTAGAGGGGGGATAAAGTGGTCGAATTGCATGGTTGGGTAACTATAAGGGAAACATATAACGCATTTTTTGAAGAAGAAAAAAAAGTAGATTTATTAGTAGCGAGGATCAAAGAAGAGATTAATAGATTATCTTGGTTTAAACCAGAAATCAAGGCACAAAATGGTGAATGGTTTTTAGAGTTTACGTTATTCTCTAATAGGATAAATCCTCAGATCATAGAGGTATTTGAACTTTACACATGGATTGGGAAGGAGGCAAGTGGGAGCTATGGGTTGATATATTTATATAATGATGAAGATAAAAATGGAAAAGAAAATCAATTTCAAGTGTTTTCATTAGTCAGAGGAGTAGTAAGAGAAAACAAAGATTCATTCCTATCTCCTGTTATACCAACCATAGAAGACAAAGATGAATTATGCTAGAAAGTATTATTTGTCTGACCACGTCGGAGATGTCTTCCAGTCGGGGGCATTAAGCCACCCGAACTTTATCTTGGGACAATTTTTACTAATTTGGGAGCCGGGTATTAAATCCGCAGGACTTTACGGCTCCTGCACAAAGAAATGGAGGTGCTTTCACATGGAGAATCCGAACCTTTTGCTTTATGAAACGATTGTCCGGGCAACCAGCGGTGAGCCGGAAGCCGTGGACGAGGCTTTACGGCATTACAGCAAGCGAATCCGAATTCTGCCATTGAAAACGGGCATATTGACAAGGATACCGAGGACAGCATAAAATCCCGGCTTGTTACTGCCCTGTTTAAGTTCCGTTTTGATGAACATGATGTATAAATATTTATTTCATTTAGGCGAAACAAGTGTATAATAACGGTAAAGCGGAATTTTCCGACAAAACAATAAGTCGAAAAGGATATGAAAAAAATGAAACCGAAATCTAAAAAGAAAAAGATTCTCTTTATTGTATTAGCTATCGTTGCTGTACTAATAATTGCTGGCGATTGGGTATTGTCTGTAATGGTGTATAACGAGAATTTTAACCAGCGATTTGAGAGCTATGAGCCGC
>CANAZK010000180.1 GCA_947366105.1 uncultured Lachnospiraceae bacterium
TATCGCCCCGCTCGCACATAGGAAGTAAATACTTCGCTTCGCTCGTGCTTCCTTCGATTTCCCTGCTCTAAAATCCGGCTTCTAACGAAGCCACGCATCTTCGATGCTCCCTGATTTTATCGCCCCGCTCGCACATAGGAAGTAAATACTTCGCTTCGCTCGTGCTTCCTTCCTGTGTGCTCGCTAGAATTGTTTCAGGAATCTTATATCGTTTTCGTATAATAATCGCATGTCGTCTATTTCATATTTTAATAAAGCGATGCGTTCAAGTCCTACGCCGAATGCGAATCCGCAGTATTCTTCCGGATCTATTCCGCACATTTCCAGTACATGCGGGTGTACCATGCCGCAGCCTAAAATTTCAATCCAGCCTGACCCTTTGCAGAAGCGGCAGCCTTTTCCGCCGCATTTGAAGCATGACACATCAACTTCAGCGCTTGGTTCTGTGAACGGGAAATGATGTGGTCTGAACTTTGTCTTCGTCTCAGGTCCGAATAATTCTTTGGCAAACACTTCCAGTGTTCCTTTTAAGTCTGCAAAAGAAATATTTTTATCTATTACAAGTCCCTCAATCTGATGGAAGGAAGGTGAATGTGTTGCATCCACTTCGTCAGAACGAAATACTCTTCCCGGTGCAATCATACGGATTGGAAGCTGTCCCTGCTCCATCACACGTGCCTGAACCGGCGATGTCTGTGTACGGAGCACAATATCTTTATTAATATAGAATGTATCCTGTTCATCCTTTGCCGGATGGTCAGCCGGAATATTCAGTTTCTCAAAGTTATATTCATCGTACTCTACTTCAGGTCCTTCTACAACCTCGTAGCCCATTCCGATAAAGATTCTTTCCACCTCTTCAAGGGCAATTGTATTTGGATGGCGGTGTCCCACCATATTTTTCTTAGATGGGAGCGTCACATCAATGACCTCTTCTTTTAGTTTCGCTTCACGGATAGCTTTTTCCATTATTGCCTTTGTCTCCGCAAGAGCCGCCTCAAGCTCCTCACGCGCCTCATTCACCATCTGTCCCACCTTCGGCCTGATCTCCGGCGCAACATCTTTCATAGATTTTAATACTGCTGTAAGCTCTCCCTTTTTACCGAGAAACTTTACGCGCACTTCATTTAATTTTTCCGGGACATCTGCCGCCTGAATCTGCGCCAAAGCCTGTTCCTTGATGCTCTGTAATTTTTCGTTCATGATTTTATCTCCTTTTTGTTTTTAACTCTAATAATTACATTAAAAAAACTCATCCCTAAAAGGGACGAGTTATATCGCGGTACCACCCTAATTCCTGCTCATACAAACAGGCGCTTAGATTTGCGTAACGTGCACATACGTCAGCTCCTACACAAACTTTCTTCAGAACTGCGGCTCCTGTGGGAAATTCGATTGCCATCTGAACTTAAGGAAACTTTCAGCCGGTGATTTCCTCTCTCTGATAGAAAATGGTTTTCTACTTAACACATTCATTGCCTTTATCATCTTCAAATCTATTCATTATTTTAACACAGATAAAACGATTGTCAAGAGGTTTCTTCCTCTTGCTTATTCTTAAAATATACATTCACTTTACCTCCAAGCAACATAATGTACATGGAGAAATACAGCCACAGCATAATCAGGACAATCGTTGTAAGGCTTCCGTACATATCCTCAAATCCCTTAAAAATCTCCATATACTTTGACACAAAGAATGATGTCACAAGCCAT
This sequence comes from uncultured Lachnospiraceae bacterium, assembly GCA_947366105.1. GTDB lineage: Bacteria > Bacillota > Clostridia > Lachnospirales > Lachnospiraceae > Faecalimonas. The sequence goes on from CANAZK010000180.1 coordinate 1,717, forward strand.
CCTACTGCCGTAAACAGTGCACCCGGAAGCTGCGCCCGCATCTTATCCTTATGGTTCGGCAAAAAACGGTAGATGCAGAGAGAGAAAATAGTCAGCGCAAAAAATGCTGTTACTGTACGAACTTCAATCAACAGCTTCATAATTCTTGTCGCGATAGGAATGTACTTATCTACAAACAGACTGATACTGTTACCGAAACCAAGCACCACAAGAGTCAGTACAATCACAACAATGAACAATATCGTATATAATGTAGCCCTGATTCTGAGAAGCAGATAGTTTCTTGTTTCAAGACTTTTATATATCCAATTGAGTCCTGAAGTCATAGCGAGAACGCCCCTTCCCGCCGACCAAAGAGCCACCAATATCGTAATCGGAATGACTGCCACCGACTGATTATATACCTGATTCACGATAACCAGCATCGTAGGCGTGATAGACTCCGGCACCACCTGTGCAACAGCAGACATGACGTCTACCTTCGTTATAGACGTATACTGTACAAGCGTAAGCAGCAGAAGTATAATAGGAATCAAAGAAAGCACGAAAAAAAATGCTGACATCGCCGCATATGCACTTGTATGGTCATTGGCGTCCGCAGTCAATAAATCATTGAATTTTTCCCATGCTTTTTTCAAAAATTCTTTCACCGTTTTACCCCGATTCTATTTGTCAGATTGTATGTAATAATTGGTAAAATCATACCATAATTCTCGCTTTTATTCAAGTTTTGCCCATATTTGCAAATATAATTCGTAAAGGTTTCCGGCTGAACTGTCTTCCATGATTCTATTTTTTAACTTCAATATCCTGATAAAACAACTCTAATATTTCCCTGTATGTTTTTCCTTCCTTTGCCATCTCATTGGCTCCGTTCTGGCTCATTCCGATTCCGTGCCCAAATCCGCCCCCTTCAATTATATATACACCGTCTTTTTTCGTAATTGTAAAGAATGCGCTGGGAAGAAGTTCCCTGCTTTCTGTACTCTCGCCGTCCTGTCTTTGAAGCGTATATCCGCTTCCTCCAAGCGCCCTCCGGATTTTATTTTCCGTCTCCACCGTAACGCTTCCTTGATCTCCCGACGCCACAATCTGAAGCACAATGTCTCCCGGCCCCCGTTTTGTAACCTCTACGCTTGTCAGATTCCCTATGTTTGTCTGTGTATTGGCACTGATAAGCTGCGACAACAGCTTCTCCGGTATTTTCGCAGTCCATCGGTGCCAGGGAAGCTCCGCCTCATACGCCCCGTTTTCTCCCTCTACCTTTACTGACTTAAGATAAGAATTTGCTTCACTCGGGGCGGTTCCCCACGCCTCGGCGGATGTTGTCTGTCCGCAAGAAGTAGAAAAATAATAGGTAGTTGCCACCTCGCCGCCATGCCATACCTTTTCTCCCGCGGTTTCATTTACTGCCTGAACGGCGCTCTCCATCTCTAGGGAATTTCCATACACTTGAAATAAAGTACTGTCATCTACATGTGCATTATATTCGGGGTAAGCATAATCCCTTGTCTGCTTCGCCGCGTAACTTCTGGCACACACTGCCTGCGCCTTTAACGCTTCCAGTTCATAGGATGCCGGCATCTCACCCGGCACTACGGCATACAGATACTCTTCAAGAAGAAGTTCATTCACAACCGCCACACCATTTGAAGTAGAATATAATTCAAGCTTCCCTCTGTAAGACGGCTCTCCATATCCCCTCTTAAGGGAAGAAATAGTAATCTTTCCATTCTCATCCTTTGGCTCCGCAAGGATTGTCCCACCTTGAAACATCCCGTCATTCGGCGCAATCGCTACTGCCTCGCCGGCGCCGCATTCTCGCTCTTCACTTCCATAATGCAGCACCATGCCGCTCTCCGACTGAATTGTCACACTTTCATGCTCCATCGCCTTAAACCCATTCGTCTTTATGACGACTCTGATAATATCAGTCTCAACAGTTTTTTCTTCCTCCGCAGGTTCTTTGCCCGGCTCTGCTTTTCTGCGCTCTTTTGTATCGACACCCGACATCAGACTTAACAGCCCGACCGTCAAAAACACGCAAAACAGAATTGCAGCTCCCAAATATATATACTTTTCCCTTACATCTTTTCGCATTCTTGTACTCCTTGTCCAAAATTCTTACTCTATATGTATGTTTGATATTGAAAATCTATACTTCTTGAACTGCTAATATCCAAGATTATATGATATAAAAAAGTATGTGCATTACACATTCTCCGCGAGCTGCGCATCTTCACACGAAGTGTGTTTTTTATGGAATAGGATTCCAAAGGAATTTCCTATTCCATAAAAAGAGCAGCCACATTTGTGACTGCCCAGACTGTAGACAAAGCTGGTGCTGGAGAAGAACTCCAGCACCACTTTCCGATAA
>CANAZK010000181.1 GCA_947366105.1 uncultured Lachnospiraceae bacterium
CTGGTTCAAGGATTTGTAGTATCAAGCATTTTTATATGCTCATGAATAATTCAGGTTTAGATTAGAGTAGAAATAGTATTCATAAAAATTGTATGATTCCAATAAAAGTATGATATAATCAAATCGACAAATTTAATAATTTGAATGAGGAGAAATAAAATGAACAGCTATCAAGAGGACATTGCAAAAACGTGGGATAACATTAATGAATGTTTAATTGACAAGACGAAAGCAATCAGTCACGAAGACTTTATGCGTGCAAAAGCAGGAGAGTTGGAAATAAGCCTGGCTGGTATAAAGACTGTTCCAAAAGAATGGTTTCCGAACTTAAAAGGAAAAAATATTTTAGCTTTAGCATGTGGTGGCGGACAACAAGCTCCTGTATTTGCTGCACATGGTGCAAACGTGACAGTAACAGATTTTTCTGATAATCAGCTTGCCAGTGAAACTTATGTTGCTGAACGAGAAAAATATGATATAAATATTGTGAAAGCTGATATGTCTAAAGACTTTCCTTTCTTGAATGATACATTTGATATGATATTCAATCCTATATCAAATTGTTATATTGAAGCCATTCAGCCAATGTGGAAAGAATGCGCAAGAGTTATCCGAAAAAACGGTGTGTTAATGATGGCATTTGTAAAAGAAGAACACTTTATGTTTGAGCCAGATTATAAGAATGAAGATTACCTGATTTCAAGGCATAGCCTGCCTTTTAATCCATATAGAGATTTATCAGAAGAATCAAAGAAAAAATATGCTGAAGAACATAGACCGTTTGCATTTAGTCATTCTTTAACAGAGCAAATTGGCGGCCTAATTGAAGTTGGATTTGAAATAACAAATATCTATGAGGATCGCGATGGTGGTGGACTTTTTGATAAATATATGAATTCCTATGTTGCTGTTAGAGCAATAAAAAAGTGAAATCCCTGTTTGTTATTAGAAAAGCATAAACAAGAGGTTGTTAGAAAAAACTGTCTAACAACCTCCCTCCATTACAATTATCTTTCTTGAAAACTTGTAAACTGTTTGCTTCGCAAATTTTTTCTTTCAGAAAAAACAGGCAGTTGACAAGTTGGTTACACTTGATTAGCTGATGTGCGGAAAGCTCCTTTCTATGAGAGTTTACGGTGTGGGGAAATTCGTTTAAGTCCCATCTTCCGCAGTGATATAAACAACCGCAAATCCAAGGTTTTTCAAGTAAAATCAAGGATTTGCGGTTGTTTTTTGCTGTTTTTATTAGTAATATTTACGCCGTATTAATAAAATTAATATATTATTTTGCCCCAAATTTGTTCCGACCTAGTCTAAGAAAAAAGGGTGTTCCGAAGTTTTTCCGCTGCTTCTCTTTTTGAGTTTTCTTCTTTTTCCATCATCGAGTGTCTGTATACGCCTTTCATAACATAAGCTGTTTCCCACCTGCCCAGCTTTATGATGTCTGCTTCAGGTATTCCCAGCGCACTCATTATATCCCCTGTCTCTTATTTTGTCAGCAATTTCCAACGGAATGACAATTTCCCTTGTACGGGATATTGTTTTAGTTGTTTTTTCTACCCATCAGCATCTTCGTTCATAACTTTTGCCTTATTTATTCGGATCACATCCCCGTCCAGGTCATCCAGAGTCAAAGCACATATTTCAGACCGTCGCAGCCCATGGCAGGCAAGGATGATTGGTTCTCATATTCCGTACCCTTTGCATATTCCAGTACCCGTTTTACATCCTCATCAGAGGGGATATACGGATCATTCTTGACCTTTTGCGGCAGGGTGGTACAAATTTAAGGTTCGGATAGAAAGTGCCCAGAACCGCCGATATGAAGCCGTGGTAGTTGCGTATGGTCTTCGGCTTGAGTTCCCTGAAGAGACGGTTGATTTCTGTCTGGATATCCATGGCGGTTATGTCATGCACATTAATTTCCTTAAATTTCCTGGAAATGGTTTTTATTGTGCTGTTATACCATCTGATTGTGGTTGGGAAAAGAATGTTTCTTTTGGAATCAATGTATTTTTCTGCTGCATCTTTAAAGTGCATGCTTGCATGTTTTGTCTGGACTTTCTGCAGCTCATCTGCCATGGCAAGCATAGCTTCCTTCTGGGTGGCTTGTAGTCAAAAGACACCGTGTATATCTGCCCCTTGTACATTTTCCGAACCCGGTAATTGCCGGAGTCTTACAACGACCCTGCAAACGCATACCTCCAGGCCAGGGGAGAGTTTAGCAGGATCTGGGATTTTACGCTTAAGAGGGAGGAGCTTGCCGGGTATGGATTTGCGGCGGAACCCTGGGTGTGGGCAATTGAGTTTGAGCGGTGCGATATGTTTTAATATGTTGCATCGGTGCGGCTTACACCGGATTTCCGGCACCGGAATTCCTCTCGGTGCCGGAAAGGGAACGATTACTGCATCAGGGCTTTATGGGCCAGTTCCACTGTAAACAGATGATCTGCCAGTCGCCTTCGTTCTTCCGGAAGCAGATCATTCAGAAGATTCAGAAAACGGCTGAAAGAATACCCTTTTTTGATTTCCGGACAGCTGCTTTCAAACACTGTGGCTAGAGAACGGTCTAAGCTGGTGACTCAGAATATTGACATTTAGGTGCAGGCTAAGTACGGGACCGGTGAGACAGCTAAAAAAATACAGAAAGCCATTGATGATTGTTTCAAACCATTTCCGCTTGAATCTCTCTGCCATCTTCTCGCTGATTGCCTGCTGGATGCTAACATTTGCTAACAACCTGGATGCCTGCTCATTTGTCGTACTGCTGCAGACCGTTTCTTCTGTCAGGCTTTTTTCTTCCATCGTATTTGCAGAAAGGCGGCGGATTTCTCCGCCTTTCCCAATACTTATACTATAGCAGCTATTGGTGAAAAGGGGGAAGATTATGGTAGATTAAAATATGCTTGAATCTTACGAAAAGATATGTTATATTAAACATACAAAAGGGAAAGCCATAGAAGCGGCTCTACCCATCACAATAAGTTTAAACCTCTGCTATAAGCAGTCAGCCGTCACTATTGGGAGTAGTGGCGGCTATTTCTTTTTCCCCTTGTAAATCTGATAAATCAAATTCGCAAGGGCGACAATGAGTATACCGATCTGGATTAAATCCTGATATGTAACATACATTGCATCGCCCTCCTTTCTTTCGTCTGGAGGGCCGTTTGAACCCTCCGCAAAACACAAGAGGGGTAAAGCCGCCTTTGGCTCTATGGTTTCCCATACAACAAATCATAACATATTTTTTAGGTTTCAACAACATTATTTAAAAAGAGCAGTATTTCTAGCGCCCTTTCAACATGACAATTATTTTTTCTTTCCAATTCTGATTTTCTTCGGTGCATTCCTCTGTCTGTTCTGATTCCCACTGTCCTTTTTGGGAGGAACCTTATAAGGCATCATATCCCTATCATCAAGAGCGGTGCCCCACGCTAATTCTTTTTTCATAAGACTACTTCCTTTCTAGCACGCTATATTTATATCCATGTTTGTTCGCATTTTTCTTGAGTCAGTCGCTGTGCAGGCTGTTTAATTGCTTATTTAGTTCTGGAATTTTCGACTGAAATGACCTTTTCCCCTGTGTATCCCATGACAAGCAAGGTAAATCCATCACGATTCATATAGTACATGGGATTCTTTTTTCCATTGGATGCCATATAATCGCCGTTATAGAATAGAGTTGAAAATTCAGTGACCGTTTCTTTGCAAGACAGTCTTGAGAGGAATGGCAGCCAGGAAGAAGGAACCGTGGTTGTCACAGATGGCGCATACTTCGGTGAAGAAAACAGCCGTCTGGCAAAGGAGCAGAACATAAACCTTGTTCATTGAATACATGTGGTTTATAGGGAATAAAAGTGTGGGAAACATAAAATGGATTGGCAATTCATAAACCAGACCTCCCCGTTTATCAATTTACCCTTTCTCTTGCAGTCACAAATAGGTGATTATCGGTAATTTGGTTAAGGAATAGCACTTTACCGTTGATTACCAATAAGGTGATATTTGAAAATATATAAAATAGCCTGAATTATTCATGAGCATATAAAAATGCTCGATACTACAAATCCTTGAAC
>CANAZK010000182.1 GCA_947366105.1 uncultured Lachnospiraceae bacterium
TGATTATGTCAAAACTTTTCCTTGTAAGTGTTACAAAAAAGCTTGACCATCTCAGGTTGCGGAAATGCTTGTGAAAAGGCATGAGGATATAGAAAACCTCAAGGAGCTGTTCGGGGAGGAATATATGGACTTCAATCTGGTATTTGCTTCTTCCTGCGGCAGACCCATTGAGGGACAGGTCATCAATCGGGCATTGGCAAAACTCATTAAGGATAATGATTTGCCGCCAGTTGTCTTTCACAGCTTCCGCCATTCAAGCATCACTTATAAGCTGAAGCTCAACGGCGGCGACATGAAATCCGTGCAGGGCGATTCTGGACACGCACAGGTCAAAATGGTAGCTGATGTGTATTCTCACATTATAGACGATGACAGACGGATAAATGCACAGAGGTTTGAAGAACAATTTTACCAAAGCAAAAATGCTCTCGCTGCGGAGGAAGTGCAGGAAGAAACAAAGGCTGAAACGGCATCGCAGACAGACCAAGAAATGCTTCTAAAGCTGCTTGCCAATCCAGAAATGGCGGCGTTGCTGAAATCGCTTGCAAAGAACTTATAAGGATTATAAAGGCAATCTTTTTTAGGTTGCCTTTTATTGACTGATTTTTCGGTGAATCAAATTGAAGTGATAAGTCTTTTTCTTTAGACAAGAATAGAGTATAATCTTGTTAAAGTCTTTATTTGATTTATTATAATGATTGGATGAGGTTAAAATGAAAATAGGTCAGAACACTTATAAGCTAATATTATTAGATACGAACGCATTAAGGGAAATAGTTACAAATACCAATCTTTCTGGAAAGGGATTTCTCCAAACTTTTTTTACTGGTGAAAGCAGTTATGCCCCCTGTTTTTCAATTTATAATGTGATTGAATTGATGCCGTATGAAGATATTTATGAGAAATTTTTGGAATACTTTTCGATAATTCCTTGTCTGATGACTTTTCCAGCTAAGAGTATTTTTCAAGCGGAAGTTGATTGTTATACGAAAGGAATACCTTTTGAGATTACCAATCAAGTTGCTTATGCGTTTACTCCACTTTCAACAGAAATAGGTTATAACTGTAAGCATTTTTTTGATAATCTTGTAAATCAGACAAGTTTAATGGATACTATTCATTCAGAAATAAATAATTTCCCCTCTATTGCTAAAGACTGGGAGTTTAAAAGAGATAATACAAAACGGATGTTAAAACAGCAGCATTTGCCATTAAATATGATTGATGATAAATTTTATAAATTTCATGAAGCACAAACTGTTATAAAAGATTTAGTTAATTTTGGTATCCCTGTTACTTCTAATATAGATATATCAAAGCTACCTGCATCAAGGCTGATGGAATATTCACAGTTTTTGCGTATTTTTAAAACTCAAAAGACTATAAAGCCAAATGATGTAATGGATGTATTGATTAGTAGTATTGCACCTTATGTTGATGCTGTTATCACAGAAAATTTTCAAGCAGATGTCTACAAAAAAGCGAAGAAGTTAATTCCGCAGATTAAAGAATTAGAAATATACCGGTTAAAAGATATACGGATGGATGCTTGATAGAAAAAAATGTATAGGAGAAACAGTCAGAACTAATACATAAAGTTTGAGGTTCCAATCTGGTACTTCAAAATGGAAAGGATGATAAAGATGGCAGATATGGAACAAAAAACTTTAGTAGAGGTTAATAACAGTGTCCAAGAGCCACACACTGAAACAACTCAATTTGATATAAAAAGCATGATTTATGTTGTTCGTAATCAGCAGGTTATGATAGATAGTGATTTAGCGATGTTATACCAAGTAGAAACTAAAAGGCTCAATGAAGCAGTGAAAAGAAATATAGCTCGTTTTCCAAAAGAATTCCGTTTTCAACTAACCGCAGAAGAAACAGAATCTTTAAGGTCGCAATTTGCGACCTTAAACTAAAATGATGGTCGAGGGAAACATCGTAAATATTTACCCTATGTTTTTACGGAACAGGGAATCGCCATGTTGTCTGCTGTTTTACGAAGTGATGTAGCTATACAAGTAAGCATTAGTATAATGAAATCTTTTGTAGAGATGCGGCGTTTTATAGCTAATAATGCCTTGCTTTTTGAACGTATCAGCACAGTAGAATTACGGCAATTAGAATATCAGAAACAGACAGACGAGAAATTAGAGCAGATATTTGAGTACATATCCGAACATGAGGAATCCAGCGAAAGATGCAGGAAAAAAGTGTTTTGGAATCAATCTAATTCAAGATGCAGGCATCATCAAGGACATCCTGCAAAGGTTGGAACTGGAAGCAGAGGAATGAGAAACTCTTTGAGGTCGCAATTTGCGACCTTAGAAAATCCAAACAGCTTAAACTATTCTGGGATTAGTTGTGAAATGCAGGTATCAATCGGGAAAGGTTTTACAGCGTAACATTTCCCTAAATTCAAGCCCCTTGCTAATCGTCTGCTAAAAGGAGCATCTAAAACGCCTTAAAATCAGCAGTCACACAGAGGTACGAGATAACATTCTGAATCCGTGACAAGCAAGGAAATACAGGGATTAGATAACACTAATAGGGAGCTGCCTATTAGTAAATGGTTCTACTCCTAAGCGTGGGGTCGGAGGTTCAAATCCTCTCGTGGACGCCAGCAAACAACGCTGTAAGCCTTTTTTCAAGGGTTTACAGCGTTGTTAATTCAGCCGTGTCTACGCTTCGCTCCGGTCGGCGTTAAGCGAACGTCCACCGGACGTTCAGCGCCCTTGGACAAAACCATCTTCCTTTGATTGGAGGACTGTTGAATGTTTATGAGTTACGATGTATATTTTGCTAATTGGAATGCGGAGCACTCTTGAGCAAGTAGCGAAGCGGATTGCGAATGTCCTCTGTTTTAGACCGCTTTTTGACCTGAGATCAGAGCTGCCAAGTCTAAGGTCTGTGCCTGAGGCTGTTCCTGTGGAGGCGCTACATTCCTCAAATCAGGCTTTGCATAGAAAGCATTCTCAAATTTTTGTGCATTGATTTTGCGATCCTCGTTGAGAATGTGAGCATAAACTTTCGTAATCATATCTATTTCTGCATGTCCTGTATCGCCCTATGTGGCCTTCAGATCGCCATGATTGAGTTTCAGCTTATAAGTTGTACTGGAATGTCTCAATGAGTGAAATACGACGTTGGGGAGTCCTGCTTTTTGTTTCAGTAGCGAAAACTCTTTCTAAATAATTCGATTCTCACAAGGGCGGCCATTCGGCAGCGCGACCACCAGATTAAAGTCATGGTATTCATCACCGAGAAATTTTTTCGATTCTTCCTGTGACTTTTTCCACTCTCGAAGAAAATAGGCCACTGTCTTAGGCAATCAGACTTTACGGAATCTGTCTTTGGCTTTCTCAGAATCAACCGGGTACTTGTATTCGGCATTAACGGAGTGAAGATATGATGATATCTTTTTCTCCTAATGTCTCAATAGCTTGTTTGGATGCACGTGTCAGCTCTGCTTCTATGTAGATATAGGCATTATCAGCTGCTATGTTTTCATCCTCAATATGAACATTTTTCCCAATCAGTTCCCATCTTACCGCCTGCTTAAAAGCACAGCGAAGAAGTTTGATAATCTTTTCAATGGTCTGGTTGGTAACAAATTGTGTCCGGACTTTCCGGTTCTTCCGGGAAACAGAGGGCCTCTTTATGGGTATGCCAAAGCAAGCAAACGCCGCAGGAACTCTCCCCAAGTCTTTAGGGAACCGTGAAGAAGTACCGTTATAATCCGTGTCGTCGTTGCGACCGGCCTGCCACAGCCGGTTTCGTGGGTTGCGATTATCGCTCGGACATTTTCTTATATCGTCCCATTTATTTTACTTCCGCCTTTTTATATATCAAATACAAGACTGGAACCAATACAAGGCAAAGTACTACATATAATGGTATCAGAAACGTAAAGACTCCCATTACCTTTCCTCCGATCCCACACAGAAGAAATTCGTCATGGTATGTGCATATCCTCAGCAGCATATCCGGGAA
>CANAZK010000183.1 GCA_947366105.1 uncultured Lachnospiraceae bacterium
TGCTATCAGATATCAGGAACCGTTTGACGGCGTGAAGGAAATTGAAATGGAATATTCTATTTCAAGCAGCGAGCCGGAGGAGGATAACACATATCTTTCTTATAATAAAGTTATCGGAACGAGTCTTGACAGAGAATTGTATCTGGCATTTGAGATTCTTGACTACGCCCTTTTGTCTGCGCCGGGTGCGCCGCTTAAGAAGGCCCTTGTAGATGCAGGAATCGGAAAAGATATTATGGGTTCCTACGATAACGGAATTTACCAGCCGGTATTTTCGGTGATTGCAAAGAATGCCAATTTAGAACAGAAAGAAGAATTTATTTCTGTTATTGAAAGTACGCTTTCAAACATTGTGAAAAGGGGAATGGACAGGAAAGCAATTGAGGCGGGCATTAATTATCATGAGTTCCGTTACAGAGAGGCGGACTTCGGCGGTTATCCGAAGGGGCTTATGTATGGGCTTCAGATATTTGAAAGCTGGCTTTATGATGATGCGAAGCCGTTTATTCATGTGGATGCAATTGAAACTTTTGAATTTCTGAAATCAAAAATGGGAACCGGGTATTTTGAAGAGCTGATTCAGAAATATCTGCTTGATAATACACATGCTTCCATTGTGATTGTAAAGCCGGAGAGAGGGCGTGCCGCCAGACTGGAAAAAGAACTTTATGAGAAGCTTAAGACGTACAAGGCGGGGCTTCCGAAAGAAGAGGCGGAAGAGATTGCAGCGAAGACGGCGCAGCTGCTTGCATATCAGGAAGAGCCGTCCACGCCGGAGGAGCTTGAGGCGATTCCGGTACTTGAGCGGGAGGATATTTTAAAGGAAATTGCGCCGGTTTTCAATGAAGAAATATATTATGACGGTACTCTGATGGTGCATCATGACATCGAAACTAACGGAATCGGATATGTTGATCTGCTTTTTGATCTGTCGGCAGTGCCGGCGGAAATGCTGCCTTATGTGGGAATTCTACAGGGTGTGCTCGGGATCATTGACACAACAAACTACAAATACGGAGAACTTTTCAACGAAATAAACGTACACACCGGAGGAATCAGCACATCATTGGAAATGTACCCGGATGTGACGAAGGTGAAAGAAAAGGAGTTCAAGGCAACGTTTGAGATTAAGGCAAAAGCTTTATATAACAAGCTTCCGGCAGCGTTTGACATGATGAAGGAGATTCTGACGGAATCAAAGCTTGATGATGCAAAGCGTCTGAAAGAGATTCTTGATATGGCAATTTCAAGGATTCAGATGCGTTTCCAGTCGTCAGGACACACAACGGCAGCGCTTCGTGCAATGGCGTATGCTTCGCCGCTTTCTAAATTCAAGGATATGACCAACGGAATTGATTATTATAAAAAAGTAAGTGAGATTGCGGAACATTTTGATGAAGAGAAGGAAACGCTTATCCACAATTTAAAGACACTTGCTAAAATGTTATTCCGTGCGGAGAATATGATCATAAGCTACACTTCGTCAAAGGAAGGGCTTGACGGCATGGAGGAAATAGTTAAAGGCCTGAAACAGTCTCTTTATAAAGAAGCTGTAGAATCAAAACCTTGTGTGATTTACTGTGAAAAGAAGAATGAGGGATTTAAGACGTCCTCAAAGGTGCAGTATGTGGCGCGCGCCGGCAATTTTATTGACAGAGGCGTGGATTACACAGGAGCGCTTCATATTTTGAAAGTGATTTTGAGCTATGATTATCTGTGGCAGAATATTCGCGTCAAAGGCGGAGCATACGGGTGTATGAGTAATTTTACAAGGCTTGGCGAGGGATATTTTGTATCCTACCGTGACCCGAATCTTGAAAAAACGAATGAGGTTTATGAAGGAGTGACAGAATACCTTAGGAATTTTGAGGTGACTGAGCGGGATATGACGAAATATATTATCGGAACCATCAGTAACCTTGATCAGCCTATGACGCCGGCAGCAAAGGGTGAGCGTTCCATGAGCCTGTATATGAACAAAGTCTCGGAAGAAATGATTAAACGGGAGAGAATGCAGGTTCTGAATGCATCCAAGGAGGATATCCGCAGACTTGCGGACGTTGTGGATGCCGTGCTTGCAGCAGAGCAAATCTGCGTTATCGGCGGAGAAGAGAAGGTAGAAGAAGCGAAGGCTCTGTTCAAGGAAGTGAAAGACTTATTTTAATTGGAGGATACAAATGAGAGCAGATTATAAATCAGGCTTTGTAACATTAATCGGGAGACCTAACGTTGGAAAATCCACGCTTATGAACTATCTGATCGGGCAGAAGATTGCAATTACATCCAACAAACCGCAGACAACGAGGAACCGTATACAAACTGTACTGACGACCGAGGAGGGACAGATTGTGTTCGTAGATACGCCGGGAATTCATAAAGCCAAAAACAAGCTTGGAGAGTACATGGTAAATGTTGCCGAACGTACTTTGAATGAAGTAGACGTTGTGGTTTGGCTTGTGGAGCCGTCTGTATTTATCGGGGCGGGAGAGAAGCATATCATTGAGCAGCTTAAGAAGGTGAAGACTCCGGTTGTTCTTGTGATTAACAAAGTGGATATGGTAAAGCGTGAAGAGGTATTTGCATTTATCGATGCGTATCAGAAGCAGTATGATTTCGCGGCAATTGTGCCTGTTTCTGCAAGGACAGGGGAGAATGCGGATGAGCTTGTGAAGGTTCTGTTCCAATATCTTCCGTATGGACCGCAGTTCTATGATGAAGATATGGTTACGGATCAGCCGCAGAGACAGATTGTATCAGAGATTATACGCGAAAAATCGCTTCATGCGTTGAGCGAGGAGATTCCTCATGGAATTGCGGTGGCGATTGACCGCATGGAATTTAAGAGAAAAATCGTAAATATTGACGCAACGATTATATGCGAGAGAGACTCGCACAAAGGGATCATTATCGGAAAGCAGGGCGCCATGCTTAAGAAAATCGGTTCCAACGCACGGTTTGAGATTGAGAAAATGCTTGAAATGCAGGTGAATCTAAAACTTTGGGTGAAGGTCAAAAAGGATTGGAGAGACAGTGATTTTCTGATTAAGAATTTTGGCTATACAAAGGATGAATAAATGGTGTCAAGGGATTTTGGCGAAATAAAATTGGTAGTTTTTAAATAGTATATGTAAGTCTCCATCGGATAACCTAAATGTTAGAAGACAGAAGAAGAGGTGAACCGATGGAGCTTGAATACTGGGAACAATTTACAAAGACAGGAAAAATTGAGGATTATCTGAGATACCGGAACGGGTCTCTTGGAGAGGCAGAGGAAGACAAACGTGAATCAGTCGATAGTAGTGACAGGTATCGTGCTGTCAGTGATGCCCATAGGGGAATACGATAAGCGAGTTGTGATTTTAACAAAAGAAAGGGGAAGGCTTTCAACATTTGCGAAAGGGGCAAGAAAACCAAACAGCCCTTTGGGCGGTGCTGTAAGTCCTTTTTGCTTTGGAGAGTTTACGCTCTATGAGGGCAGAACGTCCTATAATATCATGCAGGTCAGCATTTCCAATTATTTTGAGGAGCTTCGGCAAGACATGGAAGCGGCATACTATGGATTCTATTTTATGGAATTTGCCGAGTATTATACGAGAGAGTATAACGATGAGACGCAGATGCTGAAGCTTCTCTACCAAACATTGCGGGCGCTTACAAAAAAAAGCATACCAAATGAACTGATCCGTTATATTTATGAGCTGAAAGGCATTTACATAAACGGAGAAGGACCGCAGGTATTTCAGTGTGTGAAATGCGGGGATAAGGAACGGTCCGTTGTTTTCAGTGCAAAGGAGGGCGGCCTTGTGTGCAGTGAGTGCAGGCGGGATGTGTTTGATGTAATGGAGATTGACACATCTACTTTGTATACAATGCAGTTTATCGCAAGCGCGCCGGTGGAGAAACTCTATACATTTACGGTATCAGAGGAGGTGCTGAATAATCTGAGGAAGATTTTGGAACGGTATATGTCCATCTATATAGATAAACAGTTTAAG
>CANAZK010000184.1 GCA_947366105.1 uncultured Lachnospiraceae bacterium
TGAATACTGCAAGAGTTTCAAAGATAAAGACGGCGTTTCCATTTACGATGCAATGGTTGGATACGGACTTGTTCCTGAGAAGATCCAGGAAGCAAAATGGCCGGAAGGTTCTATCGGTCACTTCCTTGAGGCTCACATTGAACAGGGACCTGTTCTTGATGCAGAGAATATCGAACTTGGTCTCGTAGAGGGAATTGTCGGTATTCAGAGATATCAGGTAACAGTACACGGAAGAGCCGACCATGCAGGAACAACACCTATGGACATGCGTATGGATGCTGTTGATGCTGCAACAAAGGTCATCTCTAAGATTCCAGACTGGGCAAGAGAGAAGGCTGACGGAACAGTGGCAACAACCGGTTTCATTAAGACAGTACCTGGCGGTATGAATATTGTTGCGGAAGAAGTTGAGTTTACGGTTGACATCCGTTCTATGAACAATGATAATATTAACGATATTGCCAACAGAATCCGCGCTGCATTAGACCGTGAAGTAAAAGCTATGGGTGGAAGTTATGAAATCCAGACAAAGCTTGTTATTACACCGGTATTCCTTTCCAAAGAAATGTTAGAGGTTATGGAAGAAGGATGTAAAGAGAAAGGATACAGCTATAAATATCTTCCAAGCGGCGCAGGACATGACTCTCTTGAAATTGGTCAGGTAATTCCTACGGTTATGCTGTTTGTACCAAGTAAAGACGGAAGAAGCCATTGTCCGGTGGAATTTACAAAATACAGTGAGTTTGGTAAAGCTACGGTTATCATGACGAAGCTTGCGACACAATTATTGGAGAAGTAGTAAAACAAACTGATATGATGCGGATTGTAATGGAGGAAGATGGTTTGAGTTCGATATACAAGAAAGAAAACCTTCGGATTATAAGGAGACATATGGAGCTTACCCAGAAAGAGTTTATCCAGAATTTCCTTGTAGAAGAAGGGGAAAATCCGATAATGAGTATTGCCGCTTTTTCTAATCTTGAGACAAAGGGAGGCGGGCGCCTTAATGAGGTCATTCTTAAGACTGCTAATAAACTTTCGGTGGATCCGATGATATTTGCGATGGATCCGGAAGAATTTGCAGAGCAGCTTAATGTACTGCTTCCGAACAGTCAGGATAAGGAATATATTCAAAAGCAGGGTGTGAAAAAGAGTGGCATTAATCAGCTTATCAATCAGCTTACCATGTATTTTGCGGAGCAGATGATGAGCGGAGAGCTGAAAAAGGGCGATCAGATAGAGTCGGACAGAGAGCTTGCTGTTAAACTTGGCGTGGGGCGCTCAGCCATACGTGAGGCGATGAAGGTTCTTGATGTACTTGGAATGGTGGACGTCCGCCCGGGACAAGGAACATATATAAGCAGCAACGAAGCGGATTTCTTCATTATCCCATTATCGTGGTCATTGTTCCTGAATGGAAATCAGATTGACAATATTATTACTGTGCGTAATCTTTTGGAGATAAAGGCGGCGGAGCTTGCGGCTGATTGTGAGGATGTGAACTATCTGCATAATTTGTCGCGCATTTCACATAATATACAGAGGGCACAGATGGAAGGAGATTACAGTCTTTTTCTTGAAAGCGATTTGGAGTTTCACAGCTGTATCGCAGAGTGTTCCGGTAATAAGGTGATATACAGTATGATTCAGACGATCAGTAACCTGATGAAGCGTCTAAGCGGAACGGGAATGATTAATGAACAGCAGCTGAAAGAAATCGGGGACGAGCATCAGAAAATTTACGGATGCATTCTGACCCATGACGCGGAAGCGGCAAGCAAGGCTATGCAAGAGCATTTAAAGAATTCAAAGGAAAGATACCGTTACAGATAGTTACTAGGAATGAAGGACGTAATGCTGTTGAAGCGTTACGTCCTTTTTATACGGCACGGCGGCAAAAAGTGATTGAGAAACTCCTCGAGTAATGCGATAATAGAAAAGGAATACAGAGTAAAGGAGATGAATTATGTCAATAACTGATTATGTGAAAGCGTATAAGATGGGCAAGAAGGATTACCAGCTGAGGCTGCTGAAAGGAATGCAGCCGACATTACAGGTACTGGATGACATTCTTCCGACAAGGGGAACATTTTCGGAGATTCCGCTGGGACTGGTACAGATTCCGGCAGACAGGATTGTAGGTACGAAGAACGGAGGAAGAAGTTCGGCGTTCGCGGGAAATTTTATGCCGGTTCTAAGTGAGCGCAGTGAATTTGCGGTAAAATGGGCGCAGCTTAGTACAAGTCATATTGAAGAGGGAATACGCGAGCCTATCAAAGCGTACGAATACATGAATAAATTTTATGTAGAAGAGGGGAATAAGCGTGTAAGCGTTATGAAATACTTTGGCGTGGTATCCATTCCCGGCACGGTTACGCGTATTATACCGAAGCGTACGGAGGAGAAAGAAAATAAGATTTATTATGAGTTTATGGATTTTTATGGGTTGTCGGAAATAAACTATATATATTTTTCAAAAGAGGGAAGCTTTGTAAAGCTGCAGGAGGCGGTTGGAAAGGGACCGAAGGAAGAGTGGAACAGTGATGAAAAGCTTGATTTCAGTTCAATTTATTCGCGGTTTACAGCAGAATACCGTGCAAAGGGCGGGGATAAGCTTTCTATTACGGCGGGCGATGCATTTCTTTCATTTATTACCTTGTACGGCTATGCGAATATTCTTGATAAGACAACAAAGGAATTAAAGCAGCTTATTACAAAGAGCTGGGAGGAATTCAAACTGCTTGAAGAAGAGGAAGAGGTAGAATTGAAAATGAATCCAAGCCGGGAAAAGAAGCCTCTTTTGAACATTCTGCTTCCGGGAATTCATCCGAAGTTTAAAATTGCATTTATTTATCAGAGGACGCCGGGATCTTCGGCATGGACATATTCCCATGAACTTGGACGTCTTCATCTTGAGCAGACCTTCCCTGAGGAGGTGCATACAACAGCGTATGAAAATGTGACGGTGGATAATATTGAAGAGACTATTGAGCTTGCAGTTGAAAACGGCTATGACACAATCTTTACTACTACGCCTGCCTTTGTACAGGCCAGCGTGAAAGCGGCTATCGCACATCCTGACATCCGCATTTTGAACTGTTCTTTAAATACTTCGCACAGATACATACGAACATATTATGCCCGTATGCATGAAGCAAAATTCTTGATGGGAGCCATTGCGGGAGCGATGGCAGACAATAATAAACTTGCGTATATTGAGGATTATCCGATATATGGTTCTATTGCGAATATTAATGCATTTGCATTGGGAGCCAAGATGATTAATCCGCGGGTGCAGGTGCATTTGGAGTGGAGCAGCAAAAAGGATACTGATATCTGGGAGACCATACAGAGAATACAGCCGGATTATATTTCGGGAAAGGATATGGTGATACCGGAGGAGGCGTCCAGACATTTTGGGGTATATAGTCTTGTGGACGGTGAACCGAGAAGTCTTGCAATGCCGCTGTGGCACTGGGGCAAATTCTATGAACGGCTTATACGCACGATTATGGACGGAACATGGAAATATGATGATAATCCAGGATCTGTAAAGGCGATTAATTACTGGTGGGGAATGTCATCAGGGGTTGTGGACGTTATATGTTCCAAAAATCTTCCGATTGGCACAAAGCGTCTTGTGGAGCTTCTGAAGCGTAATATTTCTTCAGGGAATTTCAAACCGTTTGGCGGAATTCTTTATTCGCAGACAGGAATCATTGAGTGCGACCCGGAAAAGGGTCTTGAGCCGGATGAGATAGTTACGATGGACTGGTTGGCTGAGAACGTGGTTGGAAGCATTCCGGCGGAGGATGAGTTGAAAGACTATTCAAAACCTGTAGTAAACCTCTATAAATGGGTAGAGCTTCTCACTCAGTTCCTTTTAAAAGGAGTCTAGATGTTTGCCAGAGGGAAAGAACAGCAGGAGC
>CANAZK010000185.1 GCA_947366105.1 uncultured Lachnospiraceae bacterium
CCGCCCCCACAACTGCATTGTATTCATCAATAAATGTATTTGCATAATTCATTTTCTTCATATACCTCCATTCTAGTTTGTATTATTTGTATTGTGGATGTCGTCAGGTAATTTTAAGAGAATAGCAGAAGCCGTAGTTACATTATCGGTTGAATTCCCAAATCCCGGCCTTGTCCCGTCTTCTTTCTTTCTGTATCTAACCGTAATCTTATCATTATACATAATTGCTTCATATACTCCCAAATCATCACATCCACAATGCAGTACCGTCCCTTTATCATCCAAATTTGTGTTAGCTACTACCAGCGATAAAATTCTGCAGTTATATCTAGTACAACCTACTGGATATTTAATAGAAAGTTCCTTGGCATTTGAATTTCCTGTAGTACGAGTTGACGATCTGTAAATTTCCAAACCGGCTCCCCCTGCACTCGGTGCAGCCAACACATCCCACATGCCATCTGCCGTGTAATAGGCATTGCTTCCTTTCCCGTAGTTAATTTCCCCACCGTCTTTGAACCGTTCATCCGAAGTGAACTCATTGCTGATATTGTACATATACCCTGCACTGACGGGCACAGTCTCCAATTCCTCAAACGCCACTGTCCCCATCGGAAGGAGACCACCCTGCAGTCCTTCCGATATCCGTTTCGCCTGCTCATAATAATACCGGGAATTATCCGTACTGTCATTTTCCCTTACCTCCCCCTCGGTTCCAACGGCATAGCTCTTTGCATGCAGATAGTGTTCTTCGGACAATTCAGCACTGTGTGCCGCGTCCGATGCACTGGCTTCCGACTCTTCTACTTTTCCAACAATTGAAGCTGCGCTTGCGCCTGCCTCCGCTGCTTTCTCCGTTGCAGCTTTTTCACTTTTCCTCGCGTCATCCGCCGCCTGACCTGCCGTTCTTGCATTCTCTTCTGATACCCTTACCGCTTCCTCCGATTCCCCGTTGACCTTTTCAGCCAAAGAAATCATGCTTCCCCTTACTTCCTCGCCATATTTTGCATTTCTGAAACTTTCAATTTCCTTACTGATATCAGCCATTCTGTCCACCTCCCTTTTCCCACTCGGCTCTCGCCTGAATATATTCCCGCTCTGCCACGCGGCTTATGCCGGACAGATACTCGCCTATAATCATTTCAAGCAGAAAAGGCGGAAGGTCGCTCCCTGCCACCACCTTCTGCAGTTCTTTCTTGAAATCTTCAATTTTCACCTGCAACGGTCTCACCGCCGTCACGTTCTGTTTGATTCCCTCCTCCATTAATGCCCTGCACCTCCCGGATTAAATCTATTGACCCTCTTTTTATTTTACTGTCCTCTGCCTGAATCGGCTTCTCTCCCTCTGAAATTTTTAACATTTTTCCTCCTAACGCGGCGCTGATGTAATGATGCCCTCTTTTACCGATATAGTGCTGTATTCCCAAGAAATTGTACCGTTTCCATTATCCCTTATTGATGTGACTATCGGAATTTCACCCGTCCATCCAAGATATCCACCTGCCTGAAGCTTTTCCACTTTCACATTGCGAATTGTCCAATTGTGCATATCCATGTCACATCCGGCATGCAGTCCAAATGTATTATAGATACTGTTTGCTCTTGATAAGGTCCACATTGTCTTGTAAATATCCGAATCCTGACTTTCCTTGCATGCCCACGTCATGTATTTCCCCTGATATTCCAAATCAAAAACCAGTCCCTTATGCGAAGTGTTCCCGTCCCACTGATTCGTTCCTATCTTCCCAACATAATAGCCGGATCTGTAAAAATGGTTCCCGTTTTGGTCGAATACGGCTCTCTTCTTACTGTCAGATACACCGTTATCATATATGGATATATTTCCTGCCTCAATCTGTACATATCTGCTGTCATTATTGAAACCAATAAGCACCTTGTCATAATACTGCTGCATATAAGAGCCGAATTCCCCATAGGAAACTTTAGACTCTATCAAATCAGATGTAATCTTAAGTGACGCTGAAAGCTCTGCTTCCTTTCCTACAGCCCGTGTTACTTCCGCACTTATCAGATTCTCTGCAACATCAAATTTCGCTGTTATTTCGTCTGTAACAGACGACTTGTATTCAACCGAAAGCTTCTCGGCGCTCACAGAACCGGCTTTGATAAATTCCCCAAGCAGCACGCCGTCTATTGTCCATGCGTTTTTATATGGTCCCTCAAAACCGTCCCTCGAAAATCCGATACCGTTCATATTAATCTGCATTACCAGTGTGGCATCTTCTTTTGTTGGAGCATTCATGTACAAATCTCTAAGCCAACGTCCACTTTCATCATACTCGCTTACTTTATAACCACCCTTACTTCCGGTCATCATTGCTGTCGCATTATCAATGGCTGACTGGAGCCATGCTGTTGTCTGACGCGTGTTTTCAATCTGCTGGTCAATATACTGATAATGTCCCTTGTTCTGTTCCGTATAGGACAGTCTTATTGTCGTGCCGAGCTGTACACTGTCACTAACCGGATCCTGAAGATGCAATTCTAGCTTGAACACTGGAAATGCCCTATCCATGCCGTGTGGTCTTGAATAGACATGAATACTGTCCCCAAGCTCAAATCCTTCCATATCAACATTAAGAAGAGATAAATCCGCCGCAGACAGCTCAAGTATCATGCTTTCATACTGGTTGTCTTTCAGCCATTTTTCTCCCTTTTTCTTTAAAATTTCCGGTTTTGTAACATCATCCCAAGAAACGACGCAGCGGTTCCAGCCGTAAATGTTGACAGCTTCCTGACTATACAGATAGTCATTTCCATTATTTACGGACTTAATATCCACATAAGCCTCCAAGCCTTCAATCGGGCTCTCCTCAAGCCTTGCCCCTTTGGGAATCACTGCTGTGTACAACTCGCCGGCAGATACATTTTCGGAATAGTCAAGCAGGTTCTCACCGAATTCAACGGTCTGCTCACAGATTTTTCCATATTCCTGAAGAGACACCATATCAAGATAGCGCTTACCGTCCACTTTACGGATTCGGAGATATCCGCCAAGACTTTCACAGAGCTTTTCCCTGATGCAGTCCAAGGTGGTTTCCTGATTTGTAAAACGGTACAGACTGTCATTGCTGTCATGCACCGTAACAATACCTACATAGAAGCGCTTCTTATCCTCCACCTGACTGTTATGAATATTCAGCCATGTCTCTAAAAGCTGCCGGCCGGTTTTATTATGGTAAACCGCCTGCGGCTGGATTGAGTCAAGCAGAAAAGCAAGCTCACCGACAG
Organism: uncultured Lachnospiraceae bacterium; assembly: GCA_947366105.1. Taxonomy (GTDB): domain Bacteria; phylum Bacillota; class Clostridia; order Lachnospirales; family Lachnospiraceae; genus Faecalimonas. Next base: position 3,253 of record CANAZK010000185.1, read on the forward strand.
AGTATATATGCTTTGTACCATAAAAATCTTTTTCAGACTCGCGAATCTCTCCATAAAATATCTCTTTTTCATTTTTCAAAATCTGCAGCATTGATACTCGATTTCTGATAGCTCCGTATTGTGGATTGATCACTGGAACATCGCATTCAAACGTACCCGAATCATTCAGCTGCAATTCTACCACTGCATCAGATACTGTGTATTCTTCATCTCCCGGATAGTAAAGGTCCTTTCCATCAATCAGCACTTGATACATTACAAATACCTCCCCCTATACTCAATAGACATTTTTCCAGTACCAGAAAAGGTAAGAGTCACATCCTCTTTTCCCACTCTTACTGCCGGAAAGCGATTCCTGCCAATCCCCAATATATATGTTCTGCCTTTATGTATTAACTGCAAGTTATCGGCTTCTGATACAATAAAAACGGGTGGATTATCAATTCCCGCGCCGACAATTGTTACTTTATTATTTTCCCTCGTAACAGATATATCGCCAAGAAAACGGATTACTCCTGTCAGAAAGTTGAAACTATCCCACTCCCACGGGTCGCTGCTTGACAATAAGTCATATTTGAATGGTTCCGCCGTCCCCGAAAAAACAATCTGACTGTAAACGCTGTTTGTCTTTTTACTGTCCAGCTCCAGCCGAAC
>CANAZK010000186.1 GCA_947366105.1 uncultured Lachnospiraceae bacterium
TCTTCATTCAATTTCTTTTCATCAATATATAAGTTCATGCTCTCCAATGTAAGAAGGGCATAAGCAAAGAAGAGGGGATCGTAGCTGATGTCACCGCCTCGCATATTCGTAAGCCATGCAATATCTTCAAGAGATGCAATAATATGTGCAGACGCGCCGTTTTCTTTCATGCTCTCTCTTACACGTGCAAGTTTTGAGGCTACACTTTCACCGGAATATTTTTCATCAAGAATAAAAGTAGGTTCGCCTGAGATTGCAGGGCGGTTTTCCCATATGTCGCCGATTAAATCACAGGAGTATTCAATCTGAATATTTTTTGGAGCCAGAGCTTTCTCAAGAACCTCGCCTTCTCCCATAGAAACAACACGTCCGTCAAAAGCGATTTTGCCATTCTCTGGGAGCGTATCGGCAAGATATTCCTCCATTGTAGGAACTCCGGACTCGAACATGTGAAATAAGCGTATTCCGCTTCCGGCAATCTGTTTCTCTGCCTGTGTCCAGTATCTTCCGTCTGTCCAAAGACCGGCGTCTTCCTTTGCAATCACCACGGTACCATATGAGCCGTCAAAACCGGAAATGTACTCTCTGCATTTGAAATAAGCGCCTGTATTTTCACTTTGGTGAAAATCTGCAGTTGGAACAATGTAGGCGTCGATTCCGTTAGAGCTCATTAACGAACGAAGCTTTGCAATTCTTTCTGTTATTTGCATAATGAAATAACCTCCTTATGTATTAAAAATTCTGAAAATATTTTAGCATAAATTGCTGTGTGAAACAAGTTCCAGTCCAAACTTGGGGAATTTAAAAAACAGTCTGCGGACTGCAGACTGTTTTTAAGGAGCTTTAGTATATTTTTTATTCTTCTGTTAATTTGTTTAATGGTTTGATTAAGAAGAACATGATCACTGCACAGGCAAATGAGATAATTGCAAATGCAACCATGATGTTGAAGTCACCAAGTTTCTGGACGAGTTTCATAACCTGACCATTTAACTGAGAAGCTACAAAAGTAGCGGCTGTCCAAACACCCATTAACAATGATAAGTATTTCTTAGGAGCGAACTTACTTACAAATGAGTTTCCAAGCGGAGAGAAGCAAATCTCACCGATTGTGATGAAGATACCGAAGATTACGATCCACAAAAAGTGTGCTTTTTGGGAATCAGGAGCACCAACGCCACGAAGGAGTTCCATTACCATTAATGAAGCATAGGATAAACCTAAGAATACGAATGATAATGTAACTTTATGGAACATTGATAAGTCGCCCTGAGGTCTCTTAGCAAGTGTTGCCCAAAGTTTGGCAAATGCCAAACTCATGAAGATACAAAGAAGACCGTTCCATGTTGTTGTTAAATGAACCGGTGAAAGTGTGAATGAACCGATATTTCTCATAACTTTCTCTTCAATGTAGAGTGTTAAGAAAATGTCCTGCTGATAGTATGCCAGCCAGAAAATAACTGAGAAGAGCGATACTAAAATAATAGCAAGTACATGATTCTTTTCAACCACTGTAAGAGGAGCGGTTGACTTCTCGGCTTTTTCTTTTTTAGCTTCACCGATTACGTTACCCTGTGTATCTGTAAGGTACTTGAACGGTAATTTTCCCTGTCCCTGTAAGAAACCGTAGCAGAGTGTAAAGAAAACACCGCCGACGATAACTAAGACACCGCAGAATAAGAATACAGTTCTAAATCCAAGTTCTTCGCCGTTGGCAAACTGATTGAGGTAAAGAATTCCGCAGATCATTGAGCCGAAGAATGAACCGATGTTTACAAATGAGTACTGGATAGAGAATGCAGCGTCAAGTACGTCTTTATCATCAAACATACGTCCGATAATAGCCGCAAGGTTACCTTTGAAGAATGCAGTACCGACAGATACTACAATAATCATTGCATATACCATAGCAACGGACGTTGATTTCCATCCAATGAAATAGCCAAGACCCATAAGGACACATCCAAGGGTAACGGCATATCTTGCACCAAACCAACGGTCACAGATCCAACCGCCAACGATAGGAGCAAGGTATGTAAGTGATGTTAATAATGCTGCGATAGGAGCAGCATCAACTGGGTCGATACCGATACCGCCCTCTGCAACGCTTTTAGTAAGGAAAAGCACTAAGAGCGGTTTTGAGCCATAGAAAGCGAAACGCTCAAATGTGTAGGTAAGGCAGCAAATCCAATATCCGAGAGGATATGTTTTCTTTTTTGTTGCTTCCATAATTGAAGACCTCCAATAATTAAAAGTATTATTACTGAAATTGAATTCCTAAAAGAAGGAATTAATTTCATATTATAGCGTATCATATGAACGCATTACATAAAATATGCAAGGCTCCAACTTACATATGATTTTATGCACTTGTCAATGTACGCTGATTCATGAAGTAATTTTATCATAAAGTGGATAAAAGAGCAAATAAATTTTTGATGTTTTTTATAGAATTTTAAGGAAATGTTAAGGTTTGAAAAGTATGTGAAAAAAATATCAATTTTTAACAGAAAGCTTGCTATTTGTAAGAACATAGGATATAATGAAAAACGGTGAAATTGGTCACAATTCAATTTTATTATAAAATGGAGGGCTAGAATTATGAGCAACACAACAGGAACCCCGGCAGGTATGAGAATTGCCGCTTTACTTGATTCGGGCAGCTTTGTTGAAATCGGCGGCGCAGTAACTGCCAGAGCGACAGATTTCAATATGCAGGCAAAAGAAACTCCGGCAGACGGTGTGATCACCGGCTACGGCGTGATTGACGGCAGCCTTGTATATGTTTACAGCCAGGATGCTTCCGTATTAAACGGAGCAATCGGCGAGATGCATGCAAAGAAAATCGCGGCCATCTATGATATGGCAATGAAGATGGGAGCTCCGGTTATCGGACTTATTGACTGTGCGGGATTGAGGCTCCAAGAGGCAACAGACGCACTTCATGCGTTCGGAAGCATCTATATGAAACAGACAATGGCTTCAGGCGTAATTCCGCAGATTACAGCAATTTTCGGTACATGCGGGGGCGGTCTTTCGCTGGTTCCTGCTCTTACGGATTTTACATTCATGGAGACGGAAAAAGGAAAACTTTTTGTAAATTCTCCGAATGCAATTGACGGAAATACGATAGAAAAGTGTAATACGGCATCAGCAGCATTCCAAAGCGAGGAAGCGGGTCTTATTGACGGAACAGGCAGTGAGGCAGAGATTTTTGAAAAGATTCGCACATTGGTGACATTATTGCCTGCAAATAATGAAGATAATGATTCTTACGGTGAATGTACGGATGATTTAAACCGTGCATGTGCAGGCATTGAAAATGCTTCGGAGGATACCGCCATTGCACTTGCCATGATTTCGGACGATAATATATTCTTTGAAACCAAGAAAGATTATGCAAAAGACATGGCGACTGGTTTTATAAGACTTAACGGCATGACTGTAGGAGCAGTTGCGAACCGATCAAAAGTATATGACGCAGAGGGCGAACTTTCAGAGGAACTGGGTGATAAGCTTACTGTAAGAGGATGTAAGAAAGCAAAAGATTTTGTGGATTTCTGTGATGCATTCGGAATTCCTGTTCTCACATTCACTAATGTAACCGGATTTGCTGCTTCTAAATGCGCTGAGAAGAATATTGCAAGAGAGGCGGCAAAGCTTACATATGCGTTTGCCAATGCAACTGTTCCAAAGGTAAATGTAATTGTGGGAAAAGCTTATGGAAGCGCTTACGTTGTAATGAACAGCAAATCCATCGGTGCAGATATGGTATTTGCATGGCCGCAGACAGAGATTGGAATGATGGATGCAGAGCCTGCATACATAATCTTAGCCGCAAGCTCTG
>CANAZK010000187.1 GCA_947366105.1 uncultured Lachnospiraceae bacterium
CAGAAGAAGCAATTGAGGCGGATGCGGAGTTCAAAGATTCCCTCGGGGAGATTCTTTCTATACAAGACAACGTTCAGGCAATGCTGGAGCTTGGCACAAACAGTGCAGATGCAGTTGTTATGGATAAAGTAGTCGCTATGTACTACATGGAGAAGGAAGCGGGAAAATATAAAATCTTGGAGGAAAGTCTTGCAGACGAGGAATACGCGGTTGCATTCCGAAAAGGTGATAAAGCATTATGCGATGAAGTTGTGAAATACTTAAAAGAAATGAAAGAGGACGGCACACTTGCAGAGATTGCGGTGAAATGGTTCGGTGAGGATATAACAACATTAAAGTAACAGGAGAGGAAAGCAATGGCAGCAGCAGAAATATTAAAATTTACCGGCTATATGTGTGAGGCGGCTAAGACAACGCTGGGCGTATTTTTCCTTACGTTATTGTTCGGGCTTCCCCTTGGCATGGCGGCGTGTCTTGGAAGAATGTCGAAGATATTTCCGATTCGCTTTATAACGAAGATTTATCTTCTGATTATGAGAGGAACACCGCTGTTATTGCAGCTTATGTTCTTTAAATATGCGCCGTATTATATATTCGGCGTAACGATGGAGACTTATACGGCGGGTATACTTGCCTTTTCTGTAAACTATGCGGCATACTTTGCAGAGATTTACCGAGGCGGCATGGAGTCGATTCCAAAGGGGCAGAAGGAGGCGGCGTTTGTCCTTGGGTTTACAAAGACGCAGACATTTTTCAAGATTACGCTTCCTCAGGTAATTAAGAGAATTTTGCCGCCTATGGGAAGCGAGTTTATGACGCTTGTAAAGGATACGTCGCTGATTCAGATTATCGGCGTTGCCGAGATGTATAAGCTTGCTACGCAGACAATGTCAAGGGAAGTAACGGTGATTCCGCTTGTTGTGGCAGGCGTATTCTATCTTGTGATGAATGCCGTTGTTGATAAATTCTTTACAACGGTGGAAAAGAAGCTGTCTTATTATCACTAGGAGGGAAAGAAAATGAGTGTTTTAACTGTTTCAAATTTGCAGAAGAGCTTTGGAAAAACCAAAGTGTTAAAAGATATTTCCCTTGCGGTAGAGGACGGGGAGATTGTTTCTATTATCGGTTCATCCGGTTCCGGCAAGTCCACGCTTCTCCGTTGTATTACAAAGCTTGAGACGCCGGACGCAGGAGAGATACAGGCAGAGGGAAAAATGGGACTGGTATTTCAGAATTTCAATCTTTTTCCCCATTATACCGTACTTAGAAATATCACGGAAGCGCCGGTTCATGTGATGAAGATCCCGAAAGAAACAGCAGAGATGGAGGCTGTTGAGCTTCTTATGAGGCTTGGATTGGCAGATAAAGCGAGGGCATATCCGCATCAGCTTTCTGGAGGGCAGTCGCAGCGTGTGTCCATTGCACGGGCGCTGGCTTTAAAGCCGAATATTCTGCTTTTTGACGAGCCTACTTCGGCATTGGATCCGGAGCTTACCGGCGAGGTGCTGAAGGTGATAAAGTCGCTTGCGGATATGAATATGACAATGGTGATTGTAACTCACGAGATGGGATTTGCAAAAGAGATTTCTGACAGAATCGTATTTATGGATAAGGGGGTTATAGCGGAGGAGGGTACTCCTGAGGAAGTATTTGCCTCTGATAATGTGCGCGTTAAGGAATTTCTTGGAAAATTCTGACAGCTCGTTCTGTGCTGCAGGGGAAAACTTCTTAACTGATAAATTTTGCTTGGCATGGACGGCTGGATTCGTGTATAATATGTAAGAGTAGAAAGGAATGGTGTCTTATGATGTCATTCCTTTTTAAAATCCTTAAAAGGAGAATGGGTATGGATAATGAACGTTTGATAGAAACCGCAATTCTTGCCGGGGAAATTATGCTTAGAGGCGGGGCGGAGGCATACCGTGTGGAAGACACCATGAGTCATATTCTGCAGAATGCCGATGCGGACCGAAAGGAGGTCATCGTCATGACGACGGCGATTATGGCGGAGCTGACCGTAAAGGGGGAGACGCCCCTCATCCGTATGCGGAGGGTAAATAACAGAGGAATCGATTTAAACAAAGTAGTGCTTGTAAACGACATATCAAGAAAACTCTGCGGCGGTGAAATGTCTGTGGATGAGGCATATGATAAGATGCAGCGCATTTCGGCGGATAAGTATAAGCAGTATACATCGGAGCTGTTCATGCTTTTGACGTACATCGGAGCCGTGATTGGTTTTACCATCATGTTCGGAGGCAAATTAAATGAGATACTTTCGGCGGTATGTACCGGAGGGGCTCTTGCTTTCTGTCAGATTTCGGGCGGGAAGCTTAAGGCGAATGGATTTATGCTGGAGACTGTCTCGGCGACGGCAGTAACTGCTTTGGCAATTGTATTAAAAGCGTTTGTGCCGGTAAGCATTAATATAGATGCGCTGATAGTCGGTTCTATCATGCCCATGGTCCCGGGGGTTTCCATTACAAACGCCGTGAGGGACACGCTGCAGGGGGATTATCTGACCGGCGGTTCGCGTATGATGGAGGCATTTATTCATGCGGCGGCAATAGCCCTCGGCGTAGGAATCGGGATGGCTATTTTCGGAAGTAAATTTATAGGGAGGACAGTGCTGTGATTCTTCAGATAGTAGGTGCGTTTGTTGCGATGTTTTGGTTTGCGGTGCTAATTGAGACACCGAAAAAATATCTGCCGCTTGCGGGCGTGGTGGCGTCCGTGGGGTGGTTTGTATATTTGGTTTGTGAAAATATGTGGGCGGATGCGGTGCTTGCCACGTTCTGTTCCGCATTTACGGTTACGTTTATTTCTCATCTTCTTGCAAGGAGGATGAAAACTCCGGTAACAATATTTCTGATAGCGGGTATCATTCCGACAGTGCCGGGAGCAACCATGTACCGGATTGCGTATTATGTGATTTTGGGAGACAACCAAATGTCTATACATTATCTTATGGAAATGTTCAAAATTGCCGGGGCTATTGCAGTTGCTATTTTTATTATGGATTCTTTGTTCCGCATTGCTAAAAAGAACGGAATAAAACCCGGTTCTATAACACAAAATGAATAAAAGGAAAAACAAAATTGCAAAATGAACTGAAAATAAGCGTATTTTGCAAAAAAATGATAGAAATATGAAAGAATTAGTTGACGAAAAGTCAAAAACTGTTTAAAATAGCATTTAATGAAAAATGCAGGAGGTTTTGGAATGACAGCGTATAGAGATTTAAGCAGGGAAGAACTGTTGGAAATTAAAAGTGAACTGGAGAAACAATTCGCGGAGGTAAAGACAAAAGGACTTAATTTGGATATGTCCCGCGGCAAGCCGTCGGCAGCACAGCTTGATTTAGCGATGGAAATGATGGACGTTTTAAACAGTGGGTCAGACCTCAAATGTATAGAGGGCGTCGACTGCAGAAATTACGGTGTGCTTGACGGAATTGGAGAGGTGAAACAGCTTCTTGCAGATTTGACGGAAGTTCCGAAAGATAATATCGTAATTTTCGGCAACTCAAGCTTAAATGTTATGTACGATACGGTTTCGCGTTCCATGACCCACGGTGTTATGGGCAGCACGCCGTGGTGCAAGCTTGATAAAGTAAAATTTTTATGTCCGGTGCCTGGATATGACAGACATTTTGCAATTACAGAGCATTTTGGAATAGAAATGGTGAATGTCCCGATGACGGAGAACGGTCCCGATATGGATATTGTGGAGAAACTTGTGGCGGAAGACGAGGCTGTAAAAGGCATTTGGTGCGTGCCGAAGTATTCTAACCCGCAGGGACTGACCTATTCT
>CANAZK010000188.1 GCA_947366105.1 uncultured Lachnospiraceae bacterium
AGCACCCCGTCTGCCGCTACTCTATAGTACGGCAGATTGGGAAAGTATTAATCAATCTTTGGCTTATAAGTTTTCTCTTTACTCCATATCATAATACGCCCTATAGCCGGAACCTCTTTTTTATATCTTTCGTAAAACCGGATAATGCTCATATCACCAATTCCCATTTCCAGGTTCAATGCATATTCAGGAAAGTCATTCGCTAATGCAAGCAGATCTTCTTTTCGCATCTCTAATCCATAGAGTTTCCACGGCGCCTCATCTTTTGCAGTTTTCCTTAAAAATGTTTGAAATTCCATCGCTTTTGTTCTTCGTATAGTTCCATCAGCAATATGAGCAATATGGTTTCCGCTTTCAATGATTGTTGACATAGGCAGTATCATTGTTTCCTCCGCCTCAACCGCTGTTTTAAATTCATCTTTTACTACAGCAGCTTCTGCACACATATTAGGAATTTCCAAAAGATTCATTACGATAGAAGTGTCAATAAATCGCACATTCATAATATTTACACCCCCAGCCACGAATAATCTTTGGATTTTACTGGTTCTTTAATCAATCGTATCAAAGAGTCGTCTATCATTGCATCTCCCACACCGCCTTGGACAAAGATATCTTGGAATTTTTCAATTTCAACAAGTGGAATAAAAAGACTGGCTCCGCTTTCCTTATCTCTGTATACAACGGAAACTCCGAGTAATTTCTCTTTGTCATATTTATTCAACAATACTGGGTTATGCGTTGTGAGAATCAAATCAATCTTCCTATCCTTCCCTAATTTATCCAAGCTCTCGATCAGTGCCTGCACTCTAGCCGGATGAATACCGTTATCAATTTCCTCAATAACAAGTACACTATTTTCCGGTATCGTCAAAATTGCTGCTATAATTGCAATACATCTAAGTGTTCCATCTGATAATCGCTTTGCATCTACAACTTCTAAAGAATTCTTATATTTTTCTTTCAATTCACTGTCTGTTGCTCGTACGTAATCTCTCATTTCTGTAGGAATTGGATTTAATACAAAAATTCCTTTCAAATTATCTAGTACAAGATTAATATATGAAAGGCACTCCGCATCTCTTGCAGTATTTTGAGGCAGTTTACTTTTTAGCTGTGCAAGAACAGAGGATACTCGCATACAAATGATATCCGGATTCCTTCCTGCTTTTTTATCAGCATATTCTGCTCTAATATCTCCGCTATCCTTCTCAGCCTGCTTTGTCCTAAATATTCTCTCAGCATTCGTCAAACTTGTCTTTCCATTCTTCACTTTATAAAGGGCTTCTTCTTCAACCCACACTCTTTTACTTGTACTGATTCTAATATAATAAAGCAAATCATATTTTTCATCTAAATCTATCATGCAGCCTAGTTTAAATGAAGATGTGTTAAAACGGCAACAGGCTTTGCTGCCTCCTCTTACATGACTATCATTGTTTCTTGTTCCATCTAAAATTACACTCAAATCCAATCCTATTGCTGACTCTGCCAGTATTTGTATTCCCTCTATAGCATTACTTTTCCCAGATGAATTAGAACCAATGAGGCTTGTAATAGCTTCCAAATTCAATTCTGTCTTTTTGAAACTTTTAAAATTTTATGCAAAAACTTTTAATCATAATTACAAACTTCCTTTTTATCACTTTTATTTAGTATAACACAAATCTTCAGTAGTAAAAAGATATCCAAAACTAACTTTCCTTTAGTATAGTCCGCGTTGCAATGATGTCCACATTAGTATCGGCGGCATTTTCTATAATAATGTCTCCCAAATACACAGGCGCCTCGACACATATCTCCTTTATTGCATTCATACATGCAAAGATTTTATCCTTTGGTATATCCGTTCTTGTCTTGACCGGAACCCGTGCTTCCGTCCCTCCTGACACCGGCACGGTAGATGTGATAATCCTTGTAGGATTTACCGCTTCCTTGCGGACATACTCCTCTCCTTTTACGCATCGGCTGCCATTCAACGACACAATCCGGTTTCCCTCCATCTCCACGGAAATATCGCATCCTACCGGACAATTAATACATGTAAATCTTCTTACCTTCATTCCTTTCCCTCCATTGTATAAAGGGCTGCATTGATTCCTGCCCTTCTTGCTTCCTCAGACACATTATCCACCAAATCATGCACATGAAGTACATTGCCGCAGGCAAATACTCCCTCCACGCTTGTCATCAGCCTCTCGTCCGCCGACGGCGCCAAAGTGCGCGGATTCATCTCGACCCCCATTCCCCTAGAAAGTTCATTTTCAGGAATCAGCCCCACGGAGAGCAGAAGCGTGTCGCAGGAATAGTATTTCTCCGTCCCCTCTATGGGCTTTTTGTTCTCATCCACCTGCGCGATAGTCACGCCCTCGATATGCTCTTTTCCTTTGATATCTATAACCGTACAGCTTAGCTTCAATGGAATACCATAGTCCTCCAAACATTGCACGATGTTACGTTTTAACCCTCCTGATTTCGGCATAATCTCTGCCACCAGCTTAACCTCCGCACCCTCCAGTGTCATTCTTCTCGCCATAATAAGTCCGATATCCCCTGAACCTAATATTACAATCTTTTTCCCCGGCAGACAGCCCTTTCTGTTCACCAGATACTGCGCCGTTCCCGCAGTAAATATCCCCGCAGGGCGATATCCCGGTATATTCAGCGCTCCCCTTGGGCGCTCCCTGCAGCCCATAGCAAGTATAACCGCCTTTGCCTGAATCTCAAGGAGTCCCTCTTCCTTACTCATCACCGTCACAAGTTTATCCTTCGTAATATCCGTTACCATCGCATTCAGTCTGTACGGTATTCCAAGCTCCCGCACACGTTGAATATAACGTTCCGCATACTCCGGTCCCGTAAGCTCCTCCTTGAAAACATGCAGCCCGAATCCATTGTGAATACACTGGTTTAAAATTCCTCCAAGTTCCTTATCCCGCTCAAGAATCAATACACTGTCCACTCCCTGCTCCTTTGCCGCCGCTGCTGCCGCAAGACCCGCCGGACCCCCGCCGATAATGACGATATCTATATGTTGTTTCATCTTACTGCCTCCATATCTCCTTATTTGTCCCTGTAACAACGAAGGATTTTCCTCCCGATTTTGTCACCTCATGCATCCCGATATTTCTTTTGTCCGCTATAATCTCCATCACCTTCGGCGCGCAGAAACCCGACTGACACCTTCCCATTCCCGCTCTAGTTCTACGTTTCACACCATCCAAAGACTTTGCTCCCAAAGGACGTTTTACTGCATCTATAATCTCCCCTTCTGAAATCATCTCGCACCGGCAGATTATATTCCCATACGCCGGATTCTCCTGAATCAGCTTCTTTCGTTCCTCTTTATTCAGCGTCTGCGGATTCAATATCCCTTTTCGTTTGGAAATGTAGTTCTGCCTTTTTTTCAAATTCATTTTCTCACGCAGCATCTCTGCTGTAAACACGCCGATTGCCGGGGCGGAAGTAAGTCCCGGAGACTCGATTCCCGCACAGTCAATAAACCCCTCCGCATCCGGCGCCTCCTGTATTATAAAATCATCCCCGTCTTCATGCGCCCTCAATCCTGCAAAAGAAGTAATAATTTGGTTCATCGGAATGTCCGCTGCATTTCTTCCGGCTTTTTCCATAAGTTCCTCTAATCCTTCCCGTGTGGTACGGATTCCTTCCTTGTCCTCCACATCTGCAGCCGTAGGACCGATCAGCAGGTTTCCATGTACGGTCGGTGTAACAAGAACTCCCTTTCCCAATTTTCCCGGAAGTGCAAAAATAGTTCTCTTTACATGCCTTCCCG
>CANAZK010000189.1 GCA_947366105.1 uncultured Lachnospiraceae bacterium
CGCTCCCATAAGACATACTCCTACACATGCCGGCTTCCTTCCCTCTGAAAGTCTTCCGATGCATCCGTCACATTTTTCTATTCTGCCTTTTCTGTCATAGCGTATAACCTGAATAGGACAGACTTTTGCACATGCTCCGCAGCTTGTGCATTTATCTTTATCGCCAAGTATATACCCCGTTTTCTCATCCTTATATATCGCCCCCGCCGGACATACCTGCATACATTGTCCGCAATGTATGCAGCCCGGACAGATATTTTTCTCAAATTCATCTTCTCTTACCTTCTGTATTGTACGGAAGCTTTTGACGGCTTCCTCCTCTGCACCGTAATGTGCATCCAAGCAGGCAGAATGACAGGCATAGCAGCCCACGCATTTTGTTTTATCAAATTTTAACTTATACCCCATCCTCTGCTCCTTTCTTTGCCACGTTGCAAAAGTAGCTTTTACATCCCGGAAATCCCGAAATCGGATCCAAATAATCCTTGGAAATCAATTCATTCGCCTCGCCTTTACTGCAGCCGTGGAAAATATGAACTACCCCCTCCAGATTATTGATACAGCTGTTGGCAATACCTTCCATGCTATCCGCAGGCGACGACACCACAACTCTGTCTCCGTCCCTTATACCAAGTTCCTCCATGTCCTTTGGATGCATGTCCACCATGGTTGAGTCTTCAAGGTCTGCAAGCCACGGTACCCTGTAAAGTCTGGAATGAAAATACTGAGGTTTTCTAGAACCGGTATTCAAAATAAGCGGATATTCAGCATGATCAACACCTTGGTACTCCCTGTAATCTTTATATACCGGAAGCCCCTCATATCCGTGTGAAGCCCCGTACTTTTCAAGTACAAGAGAAGAAAATTCTATCTTACCGGACGGAGTTTTAAATCCTGTCTCCTCATACACCTTCTGTTTTGGCTGGATAAGAACTTTGGCCGTAAGTCCCTCCGGCTGTCCCTTCAACATATCAACCGTAAGACCGGAAGGCTCTAAAATGTAATTCATATAATTTTCATACCCGTCTGAGAGCGCCTCGTCCCGAAGGTTCATGCGCTTCATAATCTCTATGATAATCTCAATATCATTCTTTGCTTCACCCAACGGTTCCACTGCCGGCTCTGCAAGAACAAATTTTCCGCCCCGCATATTTTTCACTTCATAACGCTCAAAAAAACCGGCTGCCGGAAGTACGATATCTGCCATATCGCTGGAATCCGACATAAACAAATCCACGTTTACATAAAAATCCAGTTTTCCAAGGGCTTTCTTAAGGTGGGACGGCTGAGGCCACATTCTGTGATTTAAGCCCATTGCAAAAACTGCCTTTAAAGGATAAGGCTCTTCATTTAAAATATAATCAGCAAGCCTTGTACACTGCGCTTCTTCACACGGCAGTTCAAACCATACCGGGAAGTCCTTTTCACCGATTGCCTCTTCATCACTGCGGCGTTTTACTTTGCCGAATTCATTACAAGGAGCCGCTACAGGAGGGGCTGCGGGATGACCGCCCTTTACATCATAATTACCGCTTAATGCAACAAGTGTATGTACCGCCCTGTAATTTTGCACCCCATTTATATGATGAACTACCGTAGCAGCCGAAAACATAATTCCGGCGGGACCGTTTGTAGCGTAAAGACGGGCCGCCTCTTCTATCAATTCCTTCGGTACACCCGTGATTTCTGATGTATATTCCGGCGTAAACCGTTCCGCATATTTCTTATATTCTTCAAATCCATGAACATATTTTTCCACAAATTCCTTTGCATATTTACCGTCCCTAATCATCACATGCGCCATGCCAAGCGCGAGCGCTCCGTCTGTCCCCGGCAAAATCCTCAAATGAATATCGGCGTCTTTTGCCGTCACGCTATTCCGCGGGTCCACCGCAATGATCTTAACCCCGCTCTCTTTCATTTTACGGTATACTCGTGCCATAGGCGTATTAGAATGATAGAGATTGGATGCCCAAAGCACAATCGTCTTTGCATTTTCCAAATCTGGAAAACAAATATTATTTCCGTAGGTTAATTTCCACGCAAGATTAGACGCCTGAAAGCAAGTGCTTGATTCCGTACAATAATTTGGAGAACCGTACGCGTTTGCAAAACGGAGAAGCGCCGGACGATACCATTTTGGATAACCCGCATAGAATACCGCCGCCTTTGCGCCATACTCGTCCCTGATTGCCAAAAGCTTTTCGGCAATCGTATCATAAGCCTCCTCCCAGCTTATTCTGACGAATTTTCCTCTTCCCTTTTCACCAACCTGCTTCATCGGATAGAGAATCCGTTCTTTATTATAGAGATACTGCTTTGAGGCCGCCCCCTTGGCACAAAGCCCTCGGCCGCCTCCGCCCTCCACAGAAACTACCCTGCCATCTTCCACACAGGCGTCTATCGGGCAGCCTTGAGAACATATTTGGCAAAATACTCTCTTTATCTGCTTTTCACCCATACCTTCATCTCCCTTATGACAAATTATCGTATTTCATCTAATTGAATACAGCGGCCGTCGTCCACTCTTGACATTTCCGCCCCAATAGTAATGAAATGACTTTCCATCGACTGCTCTAAGGTTGTGATTGCTCCTGACGGTTCTTTGTCATGAATAAGCATATCAAGAAAATCAAGAACAAGCTTTTTATCTCCCGCGCTGTAGCCTTTCTCCTGCGGATATTCCACCGGCTTCCTCTCCTGTCCAAACAGCTGGATATCCAAAATCCCGTTTGACATATCTGCGAATATCTCGCCTTTCGTTCCCATATATGTAGTCGTGCGTCCTCCCTTATTATGGAATGCGCACATACTGAAGCTTACCGTGACGCCGTTTTCCATCTCCATATTCACAACCTGATGGTCTACCACATCATTGTCACACTGATATACACATCTTCCGTAAGGCCCCGTCTTAAGAGCCTCTGTAATAGTCTCCACGGTTGGGTGCAGCGCCAGCGCATTATTCGGCATATGGGTATTTCCATTTGCCACGCCGACCCTCTCATGATAAATATATATCTGCTCTGCATTATAAGGGCAGGTATCTTTAACCGCACACCCGTCCATGCAGCGCATCGCAGATCCCTCAGGTGCATTCTCCTTCTTGAAATGGAATGTATTTCCAAATGAAGAAAGGCGTTTGCATTTCTGTCCTGTAAGCCACACAATCAAGTCCATGTCATGGCAGCATTTCTGTACAAACATCGGGCTTGTCTCAGCGCTGTTTCTCCAATTTCCGCGGACAAAACTGTGCGCCTGATGCCAGTAACCTACATTTTCACTTCCTTGAATAGACACCAGCTCTCCAATGACTCCCGAATCAATAAGTTCTTTGATTTTTGTATAATAGGATGTATAGCGCAGAACGTGGCATACCACAACCTTTCTTTTGCACTCATTTGCAACTCTCAGCACTTCCTTACATTCCTCAAGAATCGGAGAAATAGGTTTCTCCATCAAGATATCATATCCTTTTCTAAGAGCCGGAATAGCGTGTTTCACATGCTGCTTATCCTGCGTGCAGATGAACACTGCATCCGCCGTCTTATCCTGCTCTAAGAATTCTTCCGCACTGTAAAAGCAGTTTTCCTTCGGAACATTATACTCCTCTGCCACGTCATTAACCCTCTCCTTGTCCAAATCGGCA
>CANAZK010000190.1 GCA_947366105.1 uncultured Lachnospiraceae bacterium
ACACTCTTTCCCTACACGACGCTCTTCCGATCTACTCAAGAACCTTAGGACCGTCTTCCGTAAGCATTAGCCCAAAGAAAATGATTCCCTTGAACGGTCTTCCCTCTGCTTTCATCGCGTCAACCGTAGGCTGGAAAATATGCTTTTTACAAAACTCTTCCACCTCTTCCGTGTAAAAGGGACTTGGTGAAAATGTTCCCATGCCGCCTGTGTTAAGTCCCTGATCTCCGTCCTTTGCACGTTTATGATCTTGGGCAGAAGTCATTGTTTTAATGGTATTACCGTCCACAAAGGAAAGCACGGACACTTCACGTCCTGTCATAAACTCTTCTATTACCATTGTATTTCCCGCCGTTCCAAATTGCTTATCCAGCATAATCGACTTCACGCCGCTTCTTGCCTCTTCAAGCGTATTACAGATTAATACGCCTTTCCCAAGCGCAAGGCCGTCTGCTTTTAACACAATTGGAAATTTTGCAGTCTCAAGATAAGCAAGCGCCTTGTCAGCATTATCAAAATTCTCATATGCCGCAGTGGGAATATTATATTTTTTCATCAAGTCCTTTGAAAACGCCTTTGATCCTTCCAATACAGCCGCAGCCTTATTCGGACCGAATACACGCAGCCCTTCCGCTTCGAACACGTCTACCACGCCGCCTACAAGCGGATCGTCCATGCCAATAACGGTAAGGTCAATTTCATTCTCTTTTGCAAATGCCGCCAGCTTCTCAAACTCCATCGCGCCAATATCCACGCACTCTGCATATTCTGCTATCCCGGCATTTCCCGGTGCGCAGTAAATCTTATCTACCTTATCACTTTGGGCTGTTTTCCATGCAATTGCGTGCTCCCGGCCACCGCTTCCAACAATTAATACTTTCATAGCGTCCTCCTTATTCCTTGATTATAACCTGACCATCTGTTACTTCTATTCTGCCGTTCGCAATAAGATTAACTGCTTCCGGCAGTATCTTCCACTCCGCCTGCTCCATCACGCGCCGCTGCAGTATTTCAGGCGTATCACCCTGCTCCACATAAACTGCCTTTTGCAGAATAATAGGACCTGTATCAGTCCCCTCATCCACAAAATGCACCGTTGCCCCGACAACTTTTACCCCTCGCTTTAACGCGCCTTCGTGAACCTTCAATCCATAATATCCAGTCCCACAGAAAGCCGGAATAAGCGAAGGATGAATATTAATGATCCTGTTCTCATACTGCCGAATCATTTTCTCGGGTATAACTACAAGAAATCCCGCCAGCACAATCAGATCCGGCTTCATCCTATTAAGCACACAAAGGAAAGCATCGTTGAATGCTTCCCTTGTATCATAATCCTTTGGAGATATGCACAACCCTTCGATACCATGCTTTTTCGCCCGTTCCAAAGCATAAGCGTTCCGGTTATTACTTATAACGCCGATAATCTCCGCATTTGTAATTGTATTTGCTTCAACCGCATCAATAAGCGCCTGGAGATTCGTTCCTCCTCCTGATACCAATACAACAACTTTTAACATAAGGTTACTCCTTTATCACCATTTTCAATATGACCGACTACATATCCCGCTTCTCCTGCTGCCTGAATTGCTGCAAGTACGGCGTCCACGTCCTTTTCGTCTACCGCTACAATCATTCCGAGTCCCATATTAAATGTATTGTACATCATCTCTTCTGCAATATCTCCGTCATTCCTGAGCATCTCAAAAATAGGCGGAATCGGATAGCTGTCTTTTTTAACTATGGCATGCGTTCCATCACACAGCATACGCGGAATATTCTCATAGAAACCGCCTCCTGTAATGTGACTGCAGGCTTTTATGCGAACGCCCGCTTCCTTAATTGTACGCAGCGCTTTTACATATATTTTTGTAGGAACAAGAAGAGCCTCCCCAAGCGTACATCCTAATTTATCATAATATGTATTCAACGCTTCTTCCTTCATATTGAATACCTTCCGCACCAGTGAGAATCCGTTGCTGTGTACTCCTGAAGATGACATTCCAATCAAAATGTCCCCTGCCTTTAAGTCTTTGCCGGTAATAAGGTCTTTTTCATCTACCACGCCTACCGCAAATCCCGCAAGATCATACTCGTCTGCCGAATAAAATCCCGGCATCTCCGCCGTTTCGCCTCCAATAAGAGCCGCGCCCGACTGTTTACAGCCTTCTGCAACACCGCTTACAATTGTAGCAATCTTTTCCGGCTCATTCTTGCCGCAAGCAATATAATCCAAGAAAAACAGCGGTTCTCCTCCCGCACAGGCAATATCATTTACACACATTGCCACGCAGTCGATTCCGATTGTATCGTGCCTGTCCAAAATAAAAGCAAGCTTTAACTTTGTTCCGACCCCGTCTGTTCCGGATACCAGCGTCGGCTTCTCCATGTCTTTAAACTTCTCCATAGAAAATGCCCCTGAGAATCCACCGATATTTGTCAGCACCTCCGGTCTCATTGTGCCTTTGATATGCTCTTTCATAAGTTCCACTGATTTGTAACCCGCTTCAATGTCTACGCCTGCGTTTTTATAATCCATTTTTACCTCCACTTTCGCCGGTCCGCAAGGAGTCCGGCAGCACTACATCTGTTTTAAGTATTCTTTATGACCTAATCTCTGCAGTTTTTCCGCTTTCGCTTCTACTGTTTCTTTCATTTCTTTTGAATATGCTTTTAATCGGTCTAACAGCTCCGGATTCGATGTTGCAAGAATCTTTGCCGCCAAAATTGCCGCGTTGGCGCCGCCGTCAATTGCAACTGTGGCAACCGGAATTCCCGGCGGCATTTGTACGATGGAATAGAGAGCGTCTACTCCCTCTAGATTTTTCCCGGACATCGGAATCCCTATAACCGGCATCGGAAAAATTGCGGCGCACATTCCCGGCAGATGCGCAGCCATTCCCGCGCCGGCAATGATTACTTTGAAATCTTTCTCCTCCGCTGATTTTGCATAGTCATAAAATACATCCGGTTCGCGGTGGGCGGAAATAATTGTCATCTCATAGTCTACCCCAAGTTTTTCCAGCATATCGGCAGCCTTACTCATAATCTTCATGTCAGAGTCGCTGCCCATCACAATTCCTACTTTTGGCATACGTTTCTTCCTTTCTACTTTGCATTTATAAGTTTCTTATATAAATCCTTACTATTTATAAGTCATTTTACTAACCACAAGCATATCTGTCAACTGCCCGTACCTTATTTACTGATAATAATTACTTATAAAAATTAATTTAGCTCTTTCAGCGGCTCGTTCAAAATCTCTGTTCCCGGAAGAACGAACCTTCCGTCCTTCAAAATGCAAATTCTGTCCTTGTCTTTTGTAACGACACTGATTTCTGCCAACTCTTCATATGGTATCGTAATGTCCGTATGGCACTGGAAGTATGCTTTACTCACGTCTTCCTTTCTTAAAATAGAAATGCTGTTGTCCTTTGCAACAATTTCCTTGCCGTCAGAGTTGTACAGTTTTAAGTCCTCGCTCCAGCTGTAACAGGTATCGCCTACTGCAAAATGCGGACCCATCTTCTCCGCGATAAGAATCGTCAGCTTATCTTCGATACCATATTTCTTGGCAGCTGCATAAGCAGTTGTGTTGGTTCCTATGGCAAATTCT
>CANAZK010000191.1 GCA_947366105.1 uncultured Lachnospiraceae bacterium
AGAAACGCCGCGTATGCGTCGTATTCAGTTTTCATTTATTCTTTCTCAATGCTGTGTGCTGGTGGCTGGGCTTGCAGGGTTCCGGGCGGCATATCAAGGCTCTTTCCCTCAAAAGTAGTAAATTGGTAGTAAATTCAGCTTGAAATCCTGCTTGTATGCCCGTAAATCAAGGCTTTTTTGAGATAATCAACCATTTTTTCATAATACTATAAGTTTGTCTCCTTAACTCCATTACAGCGCCGTTCCTTTTTTCGGTACAAACAGTTTACTCATATCCGCATTTTCATGTTGCAAAAGCTTCACCTTTAAATCAATTCCTCCTGCATATCCTGTGAGGCTTCCGTTACTTCCCACAACTCTGTGACACGGAATGATGACAGATATCGGATTATGTCCCACAGCGCCTCCCACCGCTTGGGAAGACATTCGCTCCATGCCCTTTTCCTCGGCAATTCTCCTCGCAATGTCACCATATGTAATAACTTCTCCATAAGGAATTTCACATAAAATTTTCCAAACCGACTGCCGGAATTCACTTCCTGCCGGTACAAGCGGAAGCTCCCCAATCTCAGGCCTCTCCCCCTTAAAATACCTGTCGAGCCACTCCATTACCGTCTCCAAAACCGGGACTTCCCTCTCAGTCACATCTTTATTTAACGTTGACGCAAAATATTTCTGTGCCTCAAACCACGCCCCTGTCAATGCCTCGCCGTCGCTTGCCAACGTCATTTCTCCCATAGGAGACTGATATTTACTTATATACTGCATAAACTACCTCCTTTTCTTCGGTGCATAATCTTTCATACCTTCAACGGCTCCTCCTGCCACCGCCCACAGATACAAGCTTGCCACACTCCCGTAAGGACTATACCTTCTTTTGTATTTTTCAAACAATTTCTTATCTATCTTTCTGTGATGGTACACCATCCGAAGCCCCCTCTGAATCGCCAAATCATCATAACTCAGCACATCCGGACGCTCCATACAGAAGAGCAGAAGCATTTCCGCCGTCCAAACCCCGATTCCTTTAAGCGCAGACAATTCTTTTATAACCTCTTCATCCGATTTTCTCCATATTTCCTCCAAATCGAAAACGCCTTCCTGCACCTTCTCCGAAAAATCCATGATATATCCTGCCTTACGGAATGATATCCCAAAAGACTGCAGTTTCTCTACTCCTGCGTTCATAATATTTTCCGCATTTACTTCACCAAGCTTTTCCTTGATTCTATTCCAAATAGTCGCCTGTGCCTTCGTAGAAATCTGCTGCCCCACAATATGATGCACCACTGCTGAAAACAAATCCGTATCTACTTCACGTTCAATATGTCCGATTTTATCAATCACTTCGCCAAGCTTTTCATCTTTCCTCTTCAAATATTCTATTGCCTCTGTTCCATATCTAAAATACATTTATACATATCCCTCCAAACCCCTTACACTTACTTCTCCGCTGGAAAGGCTCTCTCTCTGCCCGTTCTCATACTCAACTTCCAGCGAAAAGTCATCGTTTATCCTCAATGCCTTTGCATGACGTTTGGAATCTCCCGATATAACGCAGACCTCTTTTCCTATAGTCACGCACGCCTCGCGGTACGCCTCCAAATATGCTTTTTTCCCAAGCGGAAAATCCTCTCTCAGCTTGTCCAATTCTTTTATCAGCTCTTCGGTTATTGCCTCTCTTGAAAATGTTTGCCCCGATTCTATATGAAGCGAAGTTGCTATCTCTCGGACTTCCTCCGGGAAATCTGCCGGCTTATGATTCACATTAATTCCAATTCCGATTACAACATACTTAATATGACCATCCTCAATCGACATCTCTGTCAAAATTCCGCAAAGCTTCTTCTTGTTCAGCACAAGATCATTAACCCATTTAATCCCTGTTTCCATCCCGCACGCTGCTTTTATAGCATTATGTACCGCAACCGCTGTCCATGCGGTAAGGGCAGAAAGCTCCGCTGTCATTTTCACCGGTTTGAAAAGATAAGAAAAATAAATCCCCGCCCCCTTCGGCGACGCAAAACTTCGACCTCTTCTGCCCTTGCCCGCGCTCTGCTCCTGCGCAATGACAATCTGTCCCTCCGGCGCTCCCGCCGCCGCAAGCTCTTTCAATTTATTATTCGTGGAATCCGCAATATCAAGATGAAGAATCCTTTCCATAATCATACCTCCCTTGTCCTGATTTCATTATACCTTGTCCCTAGACAGACTGCAAAGCAGTAAATTCCTAATGATAAATAAAACTACTTTCGCCTTGTCTGCATTCTGCTCTCATGTTATAGTATTTTATAGTGAATCAAACCGCATTACTTAAAATATTGGAGGATTTTATGTTACAGATTTTTGGCTGTCCCATGCACACCGGCGTTGGAGCAAAAGGACTAATTCATAGTTTAGATTACTTATCCAATCATTATGACGACCTGAACTTTACAATTATACCCGAAAT
Organism: uncultured Lachnospiraceae bacterium; assembly: GCA_947366105.1. GTDB lineage: Bacteria > Bacillota > Clostridia > Lachnospirales > Lachnospiraceae > Faecalimonas. The sequence continues at coordinate 2,453 of CANAZK010000191.1, forward strand.
TATAATGCACGAAAAACCATTGCAAAATCTAAAAAATTATCATAGCGTACTATCTACTTGTGAAGCAATTGCAGAATACAGTTACAACAACATTTTAGAAAATGGAGATATACCTCTTTTCATCGGCGGCGACCACAGTGCGGCTATGGGCAGTGTTTCCGCATCTGCCGCAAAACATGAAAATCTAGGGCTTATCTGGTTTGACGCTCACCCTGACATTAACACGGACGAGACAACCGTAACTGGTAATATTCACGGCATTCCCGTATCTGCCCTTTTAGGCAATGTAAGTCCCGCTGCCGAAGCATTTGCAAAGATTCTCACCAGCAAGGTAAAAGTAAAGCCGGAAAATATTGTCATGCTGGGACTCCGTGACATCGATCCGCCGGAAGCAGTGATTTTAGAGAAATTGAATATAAAATATTTTACTTATGAAAATATCAAGCGTTTGGGACTTAACCGCTGCCTTGACAAATGCATCCAGCATCTTTCCTGTCTTGACAGCGTACACTTAAGCTTTGATATTGACGTAATCAATCCTGGGATTATGCCGGGCGTATCCGTTCCAGTACCGGACGGCGTTACAGTAGAGGAGGTTTACACTGCATTTGACAGATTTCTTGCAGAACTCCCTGTAAAATCTTTAGACATCGTAGAATTCAATGCAGAACTTGACCGCAATAATATTACTGCTGATTTTACTTATAATCTAATAAAACACATTAAAAAAATTTACAATACTATTCCAAACGGCCAAACCCCCTGATAAAAAGCATTGTAATCGGAAAAAGGCGCCGGAATAATTGGACGGAAAACGGCGTTTTCCTCATCCAATATTCACAGCGCCCAATCATTATCATATAATTACATGCAATCGGTCTAAGATAAGTTTCTCTCATCGTATTCCGCAAGATATTTCTTCACATATTCCACATCCGACGGACAGTCAAGATATTCCGAACCATACTTTTGTCTTGTCTCATTTCCTTTGCCTGTGATGAGCAAAATAGAAGGTTTTTCAGCCGCTTCTATCGCCGCTTTAATTGCCTCGCCTCTGTCCTCAATCATCTCATACGGACATCCTTCTGCCGCCACATACTGGGCGATATCGCTTGAGATTTCTTCTACCGGCTCATATCCCGGGTCCT
>CANAZK010000192.1 GCA_947366105.1 uncultured Lachnospiraceae bacterium
ATTTTTTATTGGGGATGAATAGGAACTGGTTGTATGGTTGGATGTCAGAGCCTTGTAAAAAAAGATTATGGGGTTGGGAGTACCTTATCAAACTTCGGTGACCCCAGCCCCATAATCTTTTTTTCCAGGGCTCTGACATCCAACCTGACATCCTGTGCCTCTGCAGCCCGAAGAAACTCATTAATATAAATCCGCCTGATCTCTTCGGACTCCACAATCACCTTATCCGCATTCACAGTTCCCGGAAGTACGCAGAAATGTCTCATCTTCTCAACCTGTTCCTGATCATCCGGATCTATCTTTCCTAATATAAAATATGGTATATATACCAGTCTATTCGTAAATTTCTTCAAATTATCCGAATAAAAATATGGTTCCACTGAAGTCACTAGATTACAGTTATCATACGGATTATGAATAAATATTACATCCGGATGCCGCACTTCAAAATTATAAGCATCATAACGTGTAATCGGCACATAATCCGGGTACAGTTCTCCCTCATAATGCATTTTAGAAAAACTTCCATCCGAATTTTTGTCATAATACGGAATCGGAACTACATATACATCACAATCGTCATCAGCATTTGCCGCCATCCACACACTTTCCAAAGAATCCCACATAGAAGCTTTGTATGGGAGAAACACAACCTCCCGCCTGTCCGAAAGATCTGCCTCAATAAGACCTCGTATCTTCTTCACTCTGGCGGTCAACGTCTTCAAAAGTTCTCTGCGCCCCGCCATATCTTCCACAAGCAGCGCCATCCGATATAAATCTTCGCAGTAATCCTCCAACTCCTTTACGCTTTCTGTCCCTTCTCCCTGCAATGCTTCAATTCTGTTTCCAATGGCAACAGCCGCATCCTGACAATCCGATAAAAGCGCCACCACCGCCTCTTCCTCTGCAGCAGGTTTTAGAAAAAGCTTTTTCATCAACCTATTTGCGTCATCCAACGTCTCCGCCATAGACAAAAGTTGTTTTTTTGTTTCCCGGCTCATGATTTATCCTTTCCTTAATATCTTCTGCTTCATCTTTATAAGTTCTAAATCCTCCGGCATAATCTGCATAAGCTGCATTACAATCTTCCATGCTTCTGCAAACTGTCCCGCCTCAACAAGATCCCCCGCGGCTTTCTTTAACTGTACACTAAGCGCCTGAATCTCTGCTCCCTGCGGTTGACCCGATTTACTTGTCTCCTTCTGAACTCTGCTGAGAATACGCTCAATCAAAACCGGCTCCTCCGGTCTAAGGGCAAGCGCTTCTGATAAACTGCGGACACATTCTGTATAATTTCCTTCAGAGAAATACGCCTCGGCATCCCACAATAACAATAGGAATCTACATTTCTTTGGCAGATATTTCACAGCATCCCCCTCGAAAAGTTCCTGATTATAAAAATTCTGATAATAAACCAGTCCGCTTTCCGCATAAGACTTCCAATCTGCCGCCCACGTATCTCCCAATACCATATTACGGCATATATTTCTTTCTAATAATTTGTGCTGCGCCAAAAGACCGTATAACGTCTCCTCACCGGCAAGAGATATCAGCTTCCTGATACTCCCTTCGTCGGCTATCTCAATATTTTCCACAATGCTCTTTAAACAGGATTCCCATGTCTCCAAATCCATCTCATCAAGAAGCTTTGAAATAGTATATTCATTCCTGACAGCAGCCTCAAAAAGCTGTATTTTCAAAAATTCAGTACTTGTTTCTGCACATCTGTTAAAATGTTCTTCCGCCTTTTCTTTCTCTTTCATATGCTCAGCATATAGAAATCTCTGAAATGTCAAATATGGGTCTGCACATGGGAGCTGATGGTAACATTCAAGAATCAAGGATAACTGTTCTGTGTTTTCATTCTTCCACTGCTCTAATAATGGGTAGAATGCATCGCCCTTTTGCCCGTTTTCCTTCCATGGAAACCAAGTTAATATCTCACATATTTGTTTCTTATCCTCCAATTTCACCGCGCACTCCAAAGCATCCGCATATCTGTAAAACAACTGGCTCTTTACAACCGGAACACTTAACGTACCTGCCTGTTGTTCCATCCCAAGCTCCGGCTTCTGCTCTAAAGTTGTTAACTTTTCTCTCAAAAGTCTGATATAAGTTATCCCTTTCTCGTATTCTTTTAATTCTTTACAGAATTCTAACAAACATAAACAAATCTGAGCCGTTACAAGCTCGCATGGATTCTCTTCTGCAATAATTTTCTCCGCGGTATCAAACGCACGTCTCATTTCGCCCTGCTGTTTGATAATATTAGGCAGCAATGCCGTAACCCAGTGCTCGGCGCTTGTAATTCTGCCCAATTTGCGGAAAATCTCTCTTCCCTTTATACAGTACTCTTCCGCCTTTACATATTCTTTGCAAATATAATATTCTTGAGCAAGCTGCACATAATTATGCCCTTCCATAGGATGCTTATATATTTCCTGCTCCAGCATTGGAATATTCCGCCCGGATTTTTTATCCTCTTTTTCTTTTCCACATTGGCAATAACCGTAATGGTGAACAAAAGCACTAAAATATTTCACCGGATTTCTAAACGGAACCAAATTCTCATGAATGGATCTCTCAAAACGAATCTCCGGCGAAATCCTTACCATACGTCCAACATGTGCGTCCATGTAAGATAATCCATTCAAATCGTCATAATTTCTCTGTATGTAAAAAGCAGAATTATAATGCCTTTCTTCACCGCTTTTTAAAAACTGACATATCTCACTGACATCTTCAAACCACTCGTCATCATCCAAATATAAAAACCATTTTCCTTTAGCCTGTTCTAACCCTACGTTTCTTGCAGCAGAAAAATCATTGCACCACCTGAACGGAATTATAATATCCGTATACTCTCTCGCAGTCTCCAAAACTTGCGTACTATCTCCGGTATATACAATAATCAATTCACTTGATATCTCCGCCAACAACGGTTTAACAGACTCCAAACACCTCTTGAGCATTGCGCCCCTGTTAGATGCAAGAAGAGAAATTGTGAGCTGTATGTCCATCTTTTTTCCACCTTTTCCTAATTCTATCGTAAAAATATACAATAAAATTATAGCGAATTTTACAGAACTTATCAACCTACTTTACCTTGAAATATTGACCAAAATTTGTAATCAAGAAGCTCAGTATATAGAAAAGAGGGTATCGCCCTCTTCACATTGAAGATTAACGATACCCTCTTTGCATTTTTTCATGCTATAAATTCATTCAAATTACTGTAATAACTGAAGAACTCCCTGTGGAACCTGATTAGCCTGAGCGAGCATAGCCTGAGCTGACTGAACTAAGATATTGTTCTTAGTGTAAGCCATCATTTCTTTTGCCATGTCTACGTCACGGATACGGC
>CANAZK010000193.1 GCA_947366105.1 uncultured Lachnospiraceae bacterium
GTTCTTACATTTGTGAAAAGGAACGAGAGGGGGCGAAACAAGCGATTCTTTGCTATCGGGTGGCTGAAGCAAGGGGGGATGGAACTAATTTGGTCTGCATCCGCCTTGAAACCGGAAGACATCATCAGATTCGCGTGCAGATGGCAAATATAGGATGTCCTCTGCTGGGAGATGCGAAGTATAATCCAATGCCGGCGGAGGGTGGAAAATGGGAGCGGATTGCACTTTGCGCATATCGTCTTGCATTTACACATCCAAAAACAAAAAAGGTTATGACTTTTGAAATGGAACCGACAGGAGGGGTGTTCAGGAAATCAGAGTCTTGACAAGGAGTTGAATTTTCCGTAAAATTACGAGTAATTATTGTAGAGCAAGAATGGAGGGAGCGCTATGGCAAAAGAAAAGAAATTTGTAGAAGCCATTACTTCGAGGGACGAAGATTTCGCGCAGTGGTACACGGATGTTGTGAGTAAAGCTGCATTATGCGATTATTCAGGCGTAAAAGGATGTATGGTTTATCTGCCGAATGGTTATGCGATATGGGAAAAGATACAAGCTGATTTAGACAAGAGATTCAAAGAGACGGGTGTTGAGAATGTATATCTTCCGGTGCTGATTCCGGAGAGTCTTCTTGAGAAAGAAAAAGATCATATAGAAGGGTTTGCGCCGGAAGTTGCATGGGTTACAATGGGAGGAAATGAGCCTCTTCAGGAACGGATGTGCATCAGGCCGACATCCGAAACACTATTCTGCGAGCATTGGAGCAGGACGGTACAGTCTTACAGAGACCTTCCGAAGGTTTGGAATCAGTGGTGTTCCGTACTCCGCTGGGAGAAAACGACAAGACCGTTTCTTCGTTCGAGAGAATTCTTGTGGCAGGAGGGGCATACCATTCATGCAACATATGAAGAGGCCGAAGAGAGAACGATTCTCATGCAGAAGGTATACAGGGACTTCATTCAAGAGAGCCTTGCAATTCCTTTGATTGCGGGAAAGAAAACGGAAAGCGAGAAGTTTGCAGGCGCGGAGGATACCTATACGGTGGAGGCGCTTATGCATGACGGAAAGGCTCTTCAGGCGGCCACCAGTCATTTCTTCGGAAGCGGATTTGCCGATGCATTCGGTATCAACTATCTTGACAAGAACAATGAGCTTCACAGCGTATATGAGACTTCATGGGGATTAAGTACTAGAATGATCGGCGGTATTATTATGGTTCATGGAGATGACAGCGGTCTTGTAATGCCGCCGAGAATTGCTCCGATCCAAACCCGTGTGATTCCGATCGCGCAGCACAAAGAGGGCGTGCTTGAAAAAGCAGCCGAGCTTATGGGTACGTTAAAAGCAGCGGGATATTCTGTAAATATTGACGATTCTGACAAGAGCCCGGGATGGAAATTCAGTGAGCAGGAGATGCTTGGAATTCCGACTCGTATTGAGATTGGGCCAAAGGATATTGAGAACAATCAGGTTGTTGTGGTAAGAAGAGATACCCGTGAAAAGATTGTAGTTTCTATGGATGAGATTACAGACAGGCTTGGGGATATTTTGGAGACAATTCAGAAGGATATGTTTGACAGAGCAAAGAAATTCCTTGACGAACATATTGATACAGCGGTTGCAATGGAAGAGATGATTAGTAAATTCCAAGCAAAAGGCGGCTTTATTAAAGCAATGTGGTGTGGATGTGAAGAGTGTGAGGAAGCGATTAAGGCAGAAACGGGAGGAGCATCGTCGCGCTGTATCCCGGCTGAACAGGAACACCTGTCAGATACCTGCATATATTGCGGAAAGCCTGCAAAACATATGGTATACTGGGGAAAATCATATTAAGCGTTAAGAGAGACCACCAAAAGAGAAGGGAATAGAGAGATATGAAAAAGAAATCTTTTATCGAGAAGCTGAAGAACATGGGACCGGCAGCTATTATTGCCAGTGCATTTATCGGACCGGGTACAATTACCACGTCAACTATCTCCGGTACAAACTTTCAGTATGCGATGTTGTGGGCGGTGATATTTTCGGGAATTGCTTCCATCATATTGATGGATATTTCTTCGCGGATTGCCGCATACGGCGGACATAGTGTAATTGAGACGACCCTTGGCATGAGCGAAAGTAAGGTATGGAAAGGCTTTGTTACATGGTTTATGGGACTTGCCATTTTATTTACCGGTCTTGGCTTCATGGCGGGCAATGAAATCGGCGCTGCGAATGGTTTGGCAGACCTTACCGGTTTGCCGGTATCCGCTACCGGACTGGTGGTTGGTCTTATTGCCATTGCCACAGTTATATTCGGTACTCCGAAGCTTTTAGAGCTTGTGTGCCAGTTTTTTGTAGTTGCAATGGGACTGTTATTCGTTATCACAATGTTCCTGTCAAAGCCTGACTGGGGCGGAGTAGCCAAAGGCATTGTTCCAAGCCTTCCGGAGGGAAGTCTTGTAAATTGCATGGGATTAATCGGAACAACTATTATTGCAATTAATCTGGTGTACCATTCTATGGGCTGCCAGGATAAATACAAAGGCGATGAAGGTTACGGCGACTCTAAGTTCGATACAAGATTTAACGTTATCTTAGGCGTTCTTATGACGCTTGGCATTATTATTACGGCCGGCACGGTGCTCTATGGTACAGGTACGGAGATTACAAATCCTGTTGTATTCTCTCAGTCGCTGGAGCCTGTATTGGGACCTGCAGCGCGTATTATCGGTGATTTGGGTCTGTTCCTTGCAGGTCTGTCATCGAGTATCGCTACGCCGTTTATGTGCGGCGTAATTATCGCCCGTCTGCTTCATTGGGAGAATAAAGACAACCTACGCAAGATTCTTACATGTATTATTATCGCATTCGGAACTGTCCTTGCCATGATGGGCAAGACTCCGACCCAGATAATTATTGTAACACAGGCGTTATCAGGATTTTTCCTGCCGTTTATTGCAATCTTCTTCGTAATTTCTGGAAACAACAAGAAGATGTTGGGTAGTCATACAAATTCTGTGGTCCAAAATATTCTGGGCGGTATCGCTTGCACGGTTACATTGGCAATGGGAATGAATATGCTTTGGAATAACGTAATTATGAAGCTTATCGGATAATAAATACTATATGGCGCCGGATATTCAGAGTAATTCCGACGCCATTTTCTATATTATAAATTGTATTTAAGGATGTGAAATTATATGAAGATTACAATGCCGGAAAAGGTAGAGATCATTATAAATACATTAAGAGAACACGGTTATGAAGCTTATGCAGTAGGCGGCTGCGTGCGTGATTCCATTCTTGGCCGTGTGCCTGAGGACTGGGATATCACCACATCTGCC
>CANAZK010000194.1 GCA_947366105.1 uncultured Lachnospiraceae bacterium
AGATAGGAGTCCGTGACTGGAGTTCAGACGTGTGCTCTTCCGATCTCAGTTCAGACATGCAGCAGCTTGGCGAAGGAAGGAGATGCAGTATTACTGTCGCCTGCCTGTGCAAGCTGGGGGATGTTCAAGAATTATGAGGAACGCGGAGATAAATTCAAAGAACTTGTAAATGCTTTATAAGGAGTTGGTTTGCGGGTGCCTCAGCCGGAGAAAAAGAAGAAATATGATCTAGGTCTTTTGGCAGTTATATTTCTTCTTGTAGGAATTGGTCTTCTCATACTTTACAGCACAAGCGCGTATAACGGCGAAGTCAAATTCCACGATTCATTTTATTACTTAAAGAAGCAGGCCTTTGCAACAGCGCTTGGAATTATCCTGATGTTTGTAATGGCAAATATAGATTACCATATATGGCAGCATTTTGCGGTGCTTGGATATGTGCTGGCAATTATTTTGTCCACTGCAGTACTGTTTATTGGTGATGAGTATAACGGGTCCAAAAGATGGCTGTCTTTAGGACCCTTGTCTTTTCAGCCTTCTGAATATGCGAAAGTAGCGCTGATTGTGTTCCTTTCCTATATTGTAATGAAGAATGTAAAGAAGATAGACAAAATCCGAACGCTTATAAAAATTATCGGGATTACGCTTCCGATAGTCGGACTCGTGGGTTCTAATAATCTAAGTACGGCGGTAATCATTCTTGGGATTGCGATTATTCTTATATTTGTATCCAGTCCGAAATATGCCCAGTTCATCATGATGGGCGGTATTGCAGCAGGATTTTTGGGGATTTTTCTTGCTTTGGAAAGCTATCGGCTTGAACGTTTGGAGATTTGGAGGAACCCGGAAAAGTTTGAAAAGGGATACCAGACACTTCAGGGACTTTATGCCATCGGGTCAGGCGGACTGTTTGGCAGGGGAATGGGAGAAAGCATTCAAAAGCTGGGTTTTGTTCCCGAGGCGCAGAATGATATGATATTTTCTATTATATGTGAAGAGCTGGGGCTTGTGGGAGCCGCGTTCATTATCTTTCTTTTTCTGATTCTGATATGGAAGTTTTTTGTGATTGCAACCCACGCAAAAGACTTGTTCGGAGCCCTTATTGCGACAGGGGCTATGGGGCATATTATGATTCAGGTCATTCTTAACATTGCGGTTGTGACCAACACCATCCCTAATACAGGAATTACGCTTCCGTTTATTAGTTATGGGGGAACTTCGGTCATGTTTCTTTTGTTTGAAATGGGGCTTGTACTCAGTGTATCAAATCTGATAGAATAAATAAGATAAAAATAATGGAGGAGTACAATGGGCAAAAAGCATGAAAAAAAACAAAAGAAAAACAACCACACGCTGTATGCGCTGGTTATTCTGACGCTTGGAATTGCGATTATTGTTATGACGGTTCTTCTTCTGTTCCATGTGCAAACCATTGTAATCAGCGGGAATGAATATGTAAGCAGCAGCGAGATTGCCGCGAGTATTCAGGATGATAAATATGCAGGTAATTCTTTGTACGTCTTAGCGAAGGACGCTATGGGAAAGATTACGTTTCCAAAGGCGGTAGAATCAGCGGAAATCAGGATGAAAGCTCCGTGGAGCATAAAAGTTACTGTAAAAGAGAAAGAAATCATCGGTTGTATTATTGTCGGGGATGAATATGTTTACTTTGATGAGGAAGGTATGGTGCTTCGGAAGTCCCCCATACCGAAAGAGGGGATACCGTATATTGAGGGGACTGAAGTGGAAGAAGCGGTACTGTATGAGAAGCTGCCGGTTGAAGAGGAACGGCTGTTCAGAAATGTAAAAGACGCTGTTGAAAGCTTCAGGCAGTATGATGTTGTACCGGAACGGATAGTAAGTTCAGGGGCGGATCTGACTGTATATATAGGCCAGGTATGTGTGGAGCTTGGAAGCGGAGACATGGAGTTGAAGATCAGCCAGATTCCTCCGATTATAGAAAAACTGGAGGGGAAAACAGGTACGCTGGACTTGAGGCATTACAATGATTCTTCCGAAATAATCAGTTTCAAGGAAGGCGAGTTTCCGGAAATAGAATAGAAATAAGAGAAATGGCGAAAAATGCATAAAAAATGTACAAAAAAATAATAAAATAAAAAAAATGCTATTGATTATTTGAGAAAAAGTCTTTATTATATATCTATATGGCTGAGTCTGCCAATATAAGGGAAGTATAGAGCAAATAAGGAACACAAAGGAGGAGAAACTCTTGTTAGAAATTAAAACTAATGAATCAGATGCAGCGGCAAAAATAATCGTAATTGGTGTAGGCGGTGGTGGAAACAATGCTGTAAATCGAATGATAGATGAGCAGATTGCCGGAGTAGAATTCATTGCAATCAATACAGATAAACAGGCGTTACAGTTATGTAAAGCTCCTACGCTTATGCAGATTGGAGATAAACTTACCAAAGGTCTTGGCGCAGGCGCTAAACCTGAGGTTGGAGAAAAAGCAGCGGAAGAAAGTGCAGAAGAAATTGCGGCGGCCATCAAGGGCGCGGACATGGTATTCGTGACCTGCGGTATGGGCGGCGGAACAGGAACAGGCGCGACACCGGTTGTGGCGCGTATCGCCAAGGATATGGGAGCTCTGACCGTCGGCGTGGTTACAAAGCCTTTCCGTTTTGAATCAAAAGCGCGTATGAGCAATGCAGTTTCAGGAATTGAAAAACTAAAAGAGAATGTTGACACTCTGATTGTTATTCCTAATGATAAATTACTTGAGATTGTTGACAGAAGAACAACAATGCCGGAGGCGCTGAAGAAAGCAGACGAGGTATTGCAGCAGGGAATCCAGGGTATTACGGACCTGATTAACGTGCCTTCGCTTATTAACCTTGACTTTGCCGATGTTCAGACTGTTATGACCGACAAAGGAGTGGCACATATTGGCATTGGAAGAGGAAAAGGTGATGATAAGGCTCTTGAAGCTGTTAAGGAAGCCGTTGCAAGTCCGCTTCTTGAGACAACCATTGCAGGCGCGTCGCATGTTATTATTAATGTATCGGGTGATATATCGCTTATGGATGCAAGTGATGCGGCTGAATATGTACAGGAATTAGCAGGCGAGGATGCAAATATCATCTTCGGCGCAATGTATGATGACAGCAGACAGGATGAAGCAACGATTACTGTCATTGCCACAGGACTGCACAACACAACGGGAGCAGCATCAAAATTGAAATCTAGATTAGAAGGACAGAAACCGGTGTTCCAGCCGTCTTCATAAGATCGGAAGAGCACACGTCTGAACTCCAGTCACGGACTCCTAT
>CANAZK010000195.1 GCA_947366105.1 uncultured Lachnospiraceae bacterium
ACTATTGGATCAATACCAGCAGTAATGATGCTGTCAAGAAATTTATTCAAATGTCCGACAATCTTAAAACCAAGCGTGAGATTGAAAAGCTGCTTGCCGGCGAGGAAATTACGAAAGAGATTCATCAGGAACTGATTTATCCGGAAATGTATCAGTCTTTAGAGAACGTTTGGAGTCTTTTATTTATGACAGGATATTTAACGCATCGTGGGAGGATTGATGCAAAACGGTATAAACTTACAATACCAAATCAGGAAATCCGGGATATTTTTCAGACACAGATTATGGAATACTTCAAAGAGAGCGTAAAAAAAGACGGCGATACGTTAAGCCGGTTCTGTGACGCCCTGAAAAACGGAGAGGAAATGAAGGTAGAGGAGATTTTTGAAAGCTACCTGAAAAAGACCATCAGTATCCGAGATACGTTTGTGAGAAAAGCAAGGAAAGAGAATTTTTATCACGGAATACTGCTTGGAATCCTGGGCATGAAGGAAGAATGGTACGTATCGTCCAATCAGGAAACCGGCGAAGGATACAGCGATATTCTCATTGAAACCGAAAACAGTGAAATGGTTATTCTTGTCGAAGTTAAGTATGCCAATGATGGGAATCTCAATCAGGCTTGTGAAAGGGCATTGAGGCAGATAGAGGAAAGGAAGTATGATGAAGAACTTCGGGAAAACGGAGTAGATAAAATTTTAAAATATGGGATTGCATGTTATATGAAACGCTGCAAAGTGGAACTGGCAGGGGAATAATATATCAGACAGTAATCAAATCATAAAAAAGTGGAGCTGGAAAGATACAGTTCCGTTTTTTTATGCTCTGATTGCTTGAAGTTCTCCCATAAAATGTATATAATAATGTAGATTGAATTATATCAATTGTATGAAACAGAAAGGAATTATATGAGAAAACTAGCATTAAATGATGAAATATTACTAAAAATAGAAAAGCCTGCAAGGTACATAGGCAATGAAGTAAATAGTGTCATGAAAGACCCTGAAAAAGTGGATATCCGCTTTGCTATGTGCTTTCCGGACGTATATGAGATAGGTATGTCCCACTTGGGTATCCAGATTCTCTACGATATGTTTAACCGCCGTGAAGATGTATGGTGTGAGCGTGTCTATTCGCCGTGGACAGATCTTGACAAAATTTTGCGGGAAGAGAACATTCCGCTTTTTGCTTTGGAGTCCCAGGATCCGATTAAGGCGTTTGATTTTCTTGGAATTACCATACAGTATGAGATGTGTTATACAAACATTCTGCAGGTGCTTGATTTGAGCGGTATTCCCCTTATGAGCAAAGACCGGGAGGAAGATGACCCGATTGTAATCGGGGGAGGTCCTTGTACATATAACCCGGAGCCTATTGCAGATTTCTTTGACATTTTCTATATCGGCGAGGGAGAGACGGCTTACGGCCCGCTTTTAGACGCTTATAAGAAGAATAAATCAAGAGGCGGTACAAGAAGGGATTTCCTTGAGATGGCTGCTGGGATTGAAGGGCTTTATATTCCGGCATTCTATGACGTAGAATATAAAGAAGACGGAACCATCGATTCTTTTGAACCGAACAATACACATGCGCCGAAAACAGTTAAAAAACAGATGGTATTGGATATTACCAATGCCTGTTATCCTGAGAATCCGGTGGCGCCGTTTATTAAGGCAACACAGGATAGAGTAGTTCTTGAAATTATGCGGGGATGTATCAGAGGATGCCGTTTCTGCCAGGCGGGGATGATTTACCGTCCGACAAGAGAGAAAAATCTTGAAAAATTAAAGGAATATGCCTATAAGATGCTTAAGAGTACAGGGCATGAGGAGATTTCTTTAAGTTCCTTAAGTTCCAGCGATTATACAGAGCTTGAAGGACTTGTTACATTTTTAATTGACGAATTCAAGGGGAAAGGAATTAATATTTCTCTGCCGTCACTGCGCATTGATGCATTTTCGCTGGACGTAATGAGCAAGGTACAGGATGTAAGAAAGAGCAGTCTTACATTTGCACCGGAGGCAGGTTCCCAAAGGCTCCGCGACGTTATTAATAAGGGACTTACGGAGGAAATTATCCTTGAGGGCGCGGGACAGGCATTTGAAGGCGGATGGCAGAGAGTGAAGCTTTATTTTATGTTGGGGCTTCCTACCGAGACGGAAGAAGATATGAAAGCCATCGCCCATTTGGCGGAGAAAATAGCCAAAAGATATTATGAAGTCCCGAAGGATCAAAGAAATGGAAAATGCCAGATTGTGGCAAGCACATCCTTTTTTGTACCGAAGCCGTTTACGCCGTTTCAGTGGGCGGTTATGTGTACCAATGAAGAATATATAGCAAAAGCCAATGTGGTGAATAATGAAATGAAAGCACAGCTTAATAGAAAGAGCTTGAAATATAACTGGCATGAAGCAGATGTGACCGTACTGGAAGGTGTGTTTGCAAGAGGCGACAGACGAGTTGGAAAAACCATACTGGAGGCTTACAGACTCGGATGCATCTATGACTCATGGACCGAGCATTTTAGTAACGAATTATGGATGCAGGCATTTGAAAATACCGGTGTTGATATCGCGTTCTATAATCTCAGAGAACGTAAGCCCGATGAAATATTTCCGTGGGATTTCATTGATATCGGAGTAACAAAGAAATTCCTTTTGAGAGAATGGGAACGGGCGCTGGAAGGAAAAACAACGCCGAACTGCCGCATGGGATGTTCAGGCTGCGGCGCGGGAATATGGGGAGGAGGTGTCTGTATTGAAGGCAAGAATTAAGTTTCGAAAGTATGGCGCCATGAGATTTATCGGGCATTTGGACGTGATGCGTTATTTTCAGAAGGCATTGAGAAGAGCGGATATTCCGATTGCTTTTACCGGGGGGTACAGCCCTCATATGATTATGTCCTTTGCCAATCCGCTGGGCGTGGGAGTGACAAGCGACGGTGAATATTTTGATATAGAGCTTACAGAAAGCATTTCGTCAGAGAACGCGGTAAGGCAGCTTAATGCGGCCATGGTGGAGGGCATTGATATCGTAAGTTTTGTGGAGATTCCTGATAATAAGAAAGAAACAGGAATGTCAATTGTTGCCGCATCTGATTATCTATCCTCAGTAAAAACAGGCGCACTTCCAAAAGATTGGAAAGAAAAAGTACAGCATTTCATTTCTCAGGATGAGATTAAAGTATGGAAGGCAACCAAAAAAAGCGAAAAAGAGGTTGATATCAAGCCTATGATCTATAAGCTTGAAGTAAGGGAGAACAGTG
>CANAZK010000196.1 GCA_947366105.1 uncultured Lachnospiraceae bacterium
CACGTAGATAAAGTTTATTATGCCAAGGTAGACGGCAGGGTTACAGAAGAAACCGTGAAACAATTTGCGGAAGGACTTTTTATCGGGAACGGCGACTATGCAAATCCGTCTGTTCTGAACGTAATAAAAGAAGATGATATATCAGAAGTGGAGCTTACCATTCAGGAGGGAAAATTTCATCAGGTAAAGAGGATGTTTAAGGCCGCAGGTATGGAGGTTGTTTATTTGAAAAGACTTTCTATGGGAGGTCTGTCTCTTGATGAAAAGCTTTCTGAAGGAGAGTACAGGACGCTTACGAAAGAAGAGGTAGAGATGTTATGTTAGAGAATATCAAAGGGGTCATATTTGATTTGGACGGTTCTCTTGCAGACTCCATGTGGGTATGGTCGGCGGTTGACGATGAGTATATTAAGAGGTATAAGCTTCAGATGCCGGAGGATTTTTACGAGGCTATAGAAGGGAAAAGCTTTACCGAAACAGCGCAATATTTTTTAGACATGTTTCCTCAGCTTGATATGACGCTTGAAGAACTGAAACAGGAGTGGGTTATGATGGCGGAGGAAAAGTACCGCTTAGAGGTGCCTTTAAAGGAAGGTGTCAGGGAGTTTTTAAGGGATATGAAAGAGCAAAGGATTCCGGTGGGAATTGCCACAAGCAACCATCGTTCTCTTGCAGAGGAGCTTCTTGAGGCCAACCATATCAGAGAATATATTGATGTAATATGGACCTCCTGCGATGTGAAAGCAGGAAAGCCTGCGCCGGATGTATATTTAAGAGCGGCGGAAAGTTTGGGGATAAGCCCGGAAAGCTGTCTTGTTTTTGAAGATGTTCCGATGGGAATTCTTGCCGGGAAAAATGCAGGTATGAAAGTATGCGCCGTGGAGGACGGTTTTTCAAGGCATCAAGAGGCAAGAAAAAAAGAGCTTGCGGATTATTACATCCGAAATTACAATGATATTAAAAATAAAACCTATGAGGTACTATAAATGCAGCAGGGATTTTTACCGGTTACAAGAGAAGAAATGCTGGAGCGGGGATGGGAACAGGTGGACTTTGTATATGTGTCAGGGGATGCCTATGTAGACCACCCTTCCTTTGGACATGCTGTAATTACAAGAGTTTTGGAGGCAAACGGCTATAAAGTAGGTATGATTTGCCAGCCGGATTGGAAGGCGAAAGAAAGTATTGCCGTATTCGGGGAACCGAGGCTTGGTTTTCTCGTTTCCGCCGGCAATATGGATTCTATGGTAAACCATTATTCTGTGTCCAAAAAGAGAAGAAAAAGCGATGCATTTACGCCGGGCGGTGTTATGGGAAAACGCCCGGATTATGCAGTTGTGGTATACAGTAACCTGATTCGGCAGGTTTATAAAAAAACCCCTGTTATTCTCGGGGGGATTGAAGCAAGTCTTAGAAGGCTTGCGCATTATGATTATTGGAGCAATCAATTAAAACGTTCGATTTTGCTGGATTCCGGCGCGGATATTGTGTCTTACGGTATGGGCGAGCGTTCCATAGTAGAGATTGCCGATGCTTTGGATGCCGGAATTGATATATCCGACATCACTTATATTGACGGAACCGTATGCAAGGTGAAGAACTTGGACAGCGTATATGACGCTCTGATTCTTCAGTCATATACGGAGCTTAAAAAGGATCCTCTGAATTATGCAAGGAGTTTCTATACGCAGTATTGTAATACAGATCCGTTTACCGCCAAACGTCTTGTAGAGCCATATTCGGAACATCTGTATGTTGTGCAGAATCCTCCAACGAAGCCGCTCAGCCAGTCGGAAATGGACAGAGTGTACAGTTATCCATATATGAGAACTTACCATCCGTCCTATGAGGAAGCAGGCGGCGTACCCGCCATTGAGGAAGTGAAATATAGTCTTATCAGCAACCGCGGCTGTTTTGGCGCGTGCAGTTTTTGCGCCCTCACATTCCACCAAGGAAGAATTATTCAGACGAGAAGCCATGAATCTCTTATACAAGAGGCAAAGAAATTTATATGGGATAAGGATTTTAAAGGATATATTCACGATGTGGGAGGCCCTACGGCGAATTTTCGTGCTCCGGCATGTGAAAAGCAGCTAACACACGGCGCCTGCAAAAATAAACAGTGTCTCTTTCCGAGGCCTTGCAGGAATCTGAAGGCAGACCATAAAGACTATTTGAAATTACTGCGGAAATTGAGGGAGCTTCCAAATGTGAAGAAAGTATTTATCCGTTCCGGAATCCGATTTGATTATCTGATGGCAGATAAAGACGACACCTTTTTCAAGGAATTGTGTGAACATCATGTGAGCGGACAACTGAAAGTGGCGCCGGAGCATGTATCGGACGAAGTGCTTTCAAAAATGGGAAAACCGGAAAACAGCGTTTATCAGGCATTTTGTAAAAAATATAAGCATATAAATGAAAGGTTGGATAAGAAGCAGTTCCTTGTTCCGTACCTGATGTCCTCTCATCCGGGTTCCACGTTGAAAGAGGCTGTGGAGCTGGCAGAATACCTTCGGGATTTGGGTTATATGCCGGAACAGGTACAGGACTTTTATCCGACTCCCTCTACGATCTCTACCTGTATGTACTATACAGGCGTAGACCCAAGAACAATGGAACATGTATATGTGCCGGTGAATCCACATGAGAAGGCTATGCAGAGGGCGCTCATTCAATACCGGAATCCTAAAAACTATGACCTTGTTTTGGAGGCGCTTAAGAAGGCGGACCGGATGGATTTGGTGGGATTTGACAAAAAATGTCTTATCAGACCAAGGCATACAGAGATGAAAAACAAGCAGTTTTTGCATGAAAAGAATACGAAGGAGAAGGCAGCAAAACCGAAAAGGAAAAAAGCAATTCGGAACGTGCATAAAAAGAAAAAATAAGCAGCAGGGAGTAATCAAGTATGAAAATTGCAATTGTAACAGGCGCCTCGTCTGGGATTGGAAAGGAATTCGTAAGACAGCTGGAATGGTTTTATAAAGATTTGGATGAGATATGGGTAATCGCAAGGAGAGAAGAGCGGCTTAAGGAACTGAGAAGCCGTATGATGCTGAAGCTTCGTATTTTTGAAGGTGATTTGCTTGAACAGGAAGTTTATGATAAAATATTACAGACGCTTTTAGACGAACAACCGGATGTGCGCATGCTTGTGAATTCGGCGGGATTTGGTAAATCAGGAAAAGCGGTTGATATCGACAAAAATACCCAGCTTAAAATGATA
>CANAZK010000197.1 GCA_947366105.1 uncultured Lachnospiraceae bacterium
GGAGTTAGCAGGATAACTTTGTGCAAAATTTGATATTTGCTCATTTATAGTTATACAGAAAAATGTATATTTTCCTTTATGGGTTGACTTGGTTCGTAGAGAGAGTTATATTTTGATGGATAACTATTTGTTGCCATTTAATCAAATGAGTTACGA
The DNA here is from genome assembly GCA_947366105.1 of uncultured Lachnospiraceae bacterium. Taxonomy (GTDB): domain Bacteria; phylum Bacillota; class Clostridia; order Lachnospirales; family Lachnospiraceae; genus Faecalimonas. The sequence continues at coordinate 157 of CANAZK010000197.1, forward strand.
ATGGATAGAAAAAATTAATGAAAATATTAAGGAGGATATAGTAAAAAAACTTGAAAACTATAATAATAGACTGATGAATATTGAAAATTTGTTGCTTATCTATTGATATCGTTTAGAATATTGTTAAAAAGTTCACTATTGACTTATTAGGCAAAAAATGTGATAATAAAATAGAATGTAGAAATATCTATAATATTGAGGAAAGAGGTTGATAACAATGGCAAAAATTGATTTAACTAAGTATGGTATTACCGGAACCACGGAAGTGGTATACAACCCTTCTTACGAATTATTATTTGAAGAAGAAACAAAGCCTGGACTTGAAGGATTTGAAAAGGGACAGGAAAGTGAACTTGGAGCTGTCAATGTAATGACCGGTATTTACACAGGACGTTCGCCTAAGGATAAGTTCATCGTAAAGGACGAGAACTCAAAAGATACAGTGTGGTGGACAACTGATGAATATAAAAACGATAACCACCCGGCTTCGCAGGAAGCATGGGAAGCATGTAAGGATATCGCATTAAAAGAGCTTTCTAATAAGAGACTTTTTGTAGTAGACGCATTCTGCGGAACAAATGCAGATACACGCATGGCAATCCGTTTCATCATGGAAGTTGCATGGCAGGCACATTTCGTTAAGAATATGTTTATTGTTCCTACTGCTGAAGAGCTTGAGAACTTCGAGCCTGATTTCGTTGTATACAACGCTTCTAAAGCAAAAGTTGAAAACTACAAAGAGTTAGGTCTTAATTCAGAGACGGCTGCTATGTTCAATATTACAAGCCGTGAGCAGGTTATTATCAATACATGGTACGGCGGAGAGATGAAGAAAGGTATGTTCTCTATGATGAATTACTACCTTCCGCTCAAGGGAATTGCTTCTATGCACTGTTCGGCAAATACAGATATGAACGGCGAGAACACAGCAATCTTCTTCGGTCTTTCAGGAACCGGCAAGACAACATTATCAACAGATCCGAAGCGTCTCCTCATCGGTGATGACGAGCATGGCTGGGATGATAACGGCGTATTCAACTTTGAGGGAGGATGCTACGCTAAAGTTATTAACCTTGACAAGGAATCTGAGCCGGATATCTACAATGCAATTAAGAGAAACGCTCTTCTTGAGAACGTTACATTAGATGCAGAAGGCAAGATTGATTTCACGGACAAGAGCGTGACAGAGAATACACGTGTGTCTTATCCGATTGATCATATTGAGAAAATCGTGCGTCCGGTTTCAGCAGCGCCGGCAGCTAAGAATGTAATCTTCTTATCAGCAGATGCATTTGGAGTGCTTCCTCCGGTATCTGTTCTTACACCGGAGCAGACACAGTACTACTTCCTGTCAGGCTTCACGGCTAAGCTTGCAGGTACAGAGCGCGGAATTACAGAGCCTACGCCTACATTCTCTGCATGTTTCGGTCAGGCATTCCTTGAGCTTCATCCTACAAAATATGCGGAAGAGCTTGTTAAGAGAATGGAAATGAGCGGAGCGAAAGCTTACTTGGTAAATACAGGATGGAACGGTACAGGAAAACGTATCTCTATCAAAGATACACGCGGCATCATTGATGCAATTCTTAACGGAGATATTTTGGACGCTCCAACGAAGAAGATTCCATACTTCAATTTTGAAGTACCGACACAGCTTCCAGGGGTAGACTCAAAAATTCTTGACCCTCGTGATACATATGCCGATGCGGCAGAGTGGGAGACAAAAGCAAAAGATCTTGCAGGCAGATTCATTAAGAACTTTGCAAAATATGAAGGAAATGAGGCTGGTAAAGCATTAGTTCCGGCAGGACCACAGCTTTAATCATTAATATAATAACGTAATTCAACGAGGCGGATTCTCCTGAATCCGCCTTTTTAAAAGGGAGAGATTGGTAATGAAAGTATTAATGTTGAATGGGAGCAGTAAACCGAGTGGGAATACATACCGTTCTTTATACGAGGCTGGAGAACAGCTGAAAAGAGAAGGGATTGAATATGAGATTTTCCAAATGGGCGCAAATCCGCTAAGAGACTGCATTGGCTGTAATCAATGTTCGGAAAAAGGATGTGTATTTACGGATGACACCGTAAATGAGTTTATAGCAAAGGCAAAAGAAGCAGACGGTTTTATTTTTGGCACGCCTGTTTATTATGCCCACCCGAGCGGAAGAGTTTTATCATTTCTTGACAGAGTATTTTACAGCGGCAGTTCCGCTTTCGCATTCAAGCCGGGCGCAGCGGTGGCTGTGGCAAGGCGCGGCGGCAGCAGCGCTTCACTGGATGTATTAAATAAATATTTTGGGATTTCACAAATGCCTTCCGCAGGTTCGACTTACTGGAATTTGGTGCATGGACGGGGTCCCGGCGAGGCCGAATTTGACGAAGAGGGAATGCGGACAATGAGAAATCTCGCCAGGAATATGGCGTGGATGCTGAAATGTTTTGAAGCCGGCAAGGAAAGCGGCGTATCACTGCCGGAAACAGAGCGCGGACAGATGACGAATTTTATAAGATTATAAGATAAAAATAGGATTCATGAAAATGTAACAGTTCAGCCATAAAAGCTCGAATTGGCTATTTCATAGCCTTTTCCGCTGCTAACGCAGCTAAAATTCTCGCTTATGGCAGAACGCCATATACAAAGTCCACAAAAAGTCTTCGTTTTCAAACACGTTTGAACTCAGATTTTTGTGACTTTGTGCATGGCTGAACTGTTACATGAAAATTCGCGCAGGATATTTTTGCTACTTGAAAAAGAAAGGCGGATGTTTTATAATAGGTTTAGAAAACCTGGGATGTTCGACAATTCTGTTATTTTGAACCTACAATACTTTAAACGGGATTCCTATATCTCTGTAATATGTCAAACCTCCGATTTTGCAGTGGAAGGCAGAAAAGCAGATGCGGTCGCCCACCTAGCTTCTGCTAGGAGTCAAAATACAGAAACCGGCATTTTGGGAATTTACAAAAGATAGGGGCAGTCACAAATGTGGCTGCTCAGACTGTAGACAAAGTCCCGGCAAATGCCGGGCTTTTCTATACTTCGAG
>CANAZK010000198.1 GCA_947366105.1 uncultured Lachnospiraceae bacterium
GTGCTCTTCCGATCTTCCGCAGAGTCGGCGCTGCGCCTAATGCTGTAAATACATATAACATTGCAAGCTGTGTCCAGTATGTCGTGCCATCAAGGAAACCTTCGTTCAAAAGTGTATGAACTAATGAAAAACCTTCTCCAAAACCTATTCCATACCCTTCTGCTACAATAAATGCCACACTAATCCAATGACTTACATACACCATCACGATAATTACAACCGCACAGATTACGATTGCTTTGCCGCTAAATCCATGTCCTAATATCTGATAGCCCTTAATCGCACAAATTCCCATTACCACACCGGAAATTGCCGCTACATATCCGAGCTGTCCGATAACAACCGTACAGATAACGCCGATAAGGCTGCCAAGCAGTGCGCCGACGAGTCCCATAAGTACATTTTCTTTTGATGCTTCCAAAACACCGCCTCCTGTCGGAAGCCCTGAATTAAAGCCTGCTTCATATACATGTTCCGTCGTTCCTGTTTTCTCGGTATTCGCATTCTCTGTACCACTTTCATTATAAATGAAATTGTTCTGCTGTTCACTCATACCCTGTCACCTCCTTTCTCATTCTCTACTGCCTCAGTTCAATTCCCATTTCCTCAAGCGCAGACAAAATCTTCTTCATAGCCGACGATATGTCCGCCTCTTCCAAAGTCTTGTCTTTAGCACGGAACACAATTGAATAAGCAACAGACTTAAATCCTGCCTTAATCTGAGCGCCTTCGTAGATATCAAAAAGCTTGTAGCTTTCTAAGTAAGCTCCGCCTTTCTTTCCAATAACTTCCTCAATTTGTCCTACTAAAATCTTTTTCGGAACCACCATACTAATATCACGTGTAACCGCCGGGTATTTTGCAATGCCTTCATATTTTCTGTCAAATGTAGCCAGCTCCACTACTTCCGGCATATCAATAACTGCAACATAGGCTTTCGTTCCGATTCCGTAAGTGTCCGCTACTTCCGGATGTACCTCTCCTAAATATCCCACGACTCTGCCGTTATAAATGATATTTGCCTGTCTTCCCGGATGTAAGAACGATTTACCCGCATTCGGATCGTAAGTTTCCCTTTCCTTCATGCCGATTTTCTCAAAAAATTCTTCTACAACGCCTTTCATACTGAAAAAGTCGCCTTCTCCGTACATTCCCAGTGTAAACTGCATCCGCTCTTTTGGAAGCTCCGTTACCGGAACCTGTTTTGGAAGATAAATATTGCCAAGCTCATATAACCGAACGTCTTTGTTTCTTCTATTATAATTTGTAGCAAGAGATGTGAGCATTCCGTTTAAGGAAGTCGTTCTCATAATACTGTAATCTTCTCCAAGTGGATTCAAGATTTCTACTGTTCTGCGAAGTTCTGAGTCCGCCGGGATAAGTAATTTGTCAAATACCTTAGGACTTTCAAATGAATATGTCATTCCCTGGCTGAAACCGCAGAATTCAGCAATATTTCTTGCCGCCTCTTCAATACGGAGCTTAAATGACAGCTTTCCTGTCGTAGCTTCTCCTTTTGGCAGGGTTGTCGGAATGTTATCATATCCATAGAATCTTGCAACCTCTTCCGCAAGGTCGGCAAGTCTGAATAAATCATGTCTGAATGTCGGCGCTGTCACCTCTTTCGCTTCTGCATCATAAGCAAGGTCAATGGCCTTGAAATATCCAAGCATTTCTTCTTCAGGAATATCCGTTCCAAGCATCCTGTTAATCTGCTCTGCATCAAACGGCACGCGTACCGGCTCTTTTACCTTTCCGTATACGTCAACGGTACCGCCTACAACCTCGCCCGCTCCAAGTTCTTCTACTAACTGACATGCTCTGTCGATGGCGGATTTCGCATTATTCGGGTCAAGACCTTTTTCAAACTTGCCTGAAGCGTCTGTACGAAGCCCTACTTTCTTGCTGGATTTGCGGATGTTTGTTCCGTCAAAACAAGCCGCCTCGAATAACATTGTCTGCACCTCATCTGTAATCATAGAGTTCTCGCCGCCCATGATGCCTGCGATGCCAACCGGTTTCTCGCCGTCGCAAATCATAAGAACCGACTCGTCAACCTCTCTTTCCTGACCGTCAAGGGTTACAAACTTCTCACCCGGCTGCGCTGTCTTAACAACAATTTCATTGCCTGCGATTGTAGATAAATCATAAGCATGCATCGGCTGTCCGTACTCCTCCATTACATAGTTCGTAATATCAACCAGATTATTGATAGGACGGATACCGACAGATGCAAGTCTTCTCTGCATCCATACCGGCGAAGGACCGATTTTTACATTTTTTACAACTCTTGCACAGTAACGCGGGCAAAGTTCCGTGTTCTCCACTCTGACTTTGATGTAATCGTTTACGTCTTCATCGTTTCCTGTCTCTTTCACAACAGGCGGATGAAACTCTTTTCTAAATGTGGCAGCCGCCTCCCTTGCAATACCGATAACACTGAAGCAGTCTACACGATTTGATGTCACTTCATATTCAAATACAACGTCGTTTCTTGAAAGAGCTTCAATGGCGCTGCTTCCTACAACTGCATCCTCACCGAAAATGTAAATACCGTTTTCCGGCGCCTCCGGATACATATCCGTCGTAGAACCAAGCTCCTCGATAGAACACATCATACCGCAGCTTTCCACACCGCGGAGTTTACCCTTTTTAATCTTGATTCCCCCGTCAGCCATTTTTCCGTCGCGGCTTCCCGCTACACGTCCGCCGTCTAATACGACCGGAACCTTTGCGCCTTCAAATACATTTGTCGCGCCCGTTACAATCTGAACGGTTTCCCCTCCGATATTTACTTGACAAACAACTAACTTATCTGCATCCGGATGCTTCTCAATCTTCTCAATCCGGCCGATAACAATTTTCTCTAAATCCTTATCCAGTACTTCATAACCTTCCACCTTTGTCCCTGAAAGTGTCATTGCATCCGTATATTCCTGCGCCGTAACATCAAGGTCCGGCACATATGCTTTAATCCATGATAATGATGTATTCATTATATATCCTCCTAATTTTTGTGTTTCCGTTTTTTCACTTCTCCCTGATTTTATCGCCCCGCTCGCACATAGGAAGTAAATACTTCGCTTCGCTC
>CANAZK010000199.1 GCA_947366105.1 uncultured Lachnospiraceae bacterium
TATTTGCCATGTCCTTTATTTCTTGGTTGTCTTCTACTTATTTGTTTCAAACTTAGATACCTTCCTTATTCTGTTCATTTGCTAACTGGCCGGTCAGCAATGACAGTTTAACTTAGGTATCTATTTTTGTAAAATCATTTACTCTCTACACTTTGAATTATACAGGAAGCTATTTAAAATCTATATTAGGGAATTTTTAATCCACTCTGCCAAATTGAGACTAATAGATTTGTCCAATCTTTCCATTACCGTTGACGGAACTCCTATCATCATCTCTACCCATAAGAGAAAAAGCGTGTCTGTGACTGCACCATTCAAGGCATTACAGATTGTGATTACAGTCATCATTTTTCACAGCTGTTCTGCAATATTGGATGAGATTTTACCATAGACTACTTAAAATTCCGCTTACCACTTGCGCTCCTGCCAAACACCCTGTTTTAATTCTAAATATGAAAGGATAGTTCATCTAGCCATGAAAAACAACCCAAACCACCTTTTATTGATATAAATAGAAACTATAATACCATGCAAAAACTTCGGCTGAGTGTCCTGATAAACGCAAAAAATAGTTTGGATGCTTAGAATTCGCCTTATGAATCCTTTTCGAGAAAATTGATTTTACAAATAGAATAATCCTAATAGAGTCATACACCATTTTTAATCATAGTAAAAGTTATGTCTTTTTCCGTATCTTTTTATTTCTTTTGGAGAATATGTACTTTTAAATGTTCATTACCAGTAATAGCTGGTTATAAGTAATTATTTTTTTACTTTCATTTTTCCTTATATAAATTTGTTTAAAATATCTTGTAACGTTTCATAAGATACCGAGTACACTTCTTCTAAATTTAATCTTTTACCAGTGTATTTTTCTAAACATACCATCAATTCAACAAAACGTAATGAATCAATTCCCAACTCATCAAATTTGTCTTGCCGACAAACTTCTTCTTTCCCTAAAAATTTTTTACTATCTCTAATATCTCATTATATTGATTATCTTCCATTTCCTACTAATTCTCCTCCTTCTTATAATGCTTATATTAATTTAAAATTAATCATTAGTATATAACCACGTTTTTACGATTTTAATTCTTCTAAAACTCAAAAATTACATTTTTCCTACAATTAATTTATAAATATTTATGAAACAAATCTTTGCTTACGATTTTTCTTTACTATAAATTAAACGTTATTATATATAATAACGTTTTTATATTTTATTAAGTACTAGCTAAAGTTCTAATTCTCAAGTACTTTTATTCAGATTGTGTATTTATTACTATTTTTCCTAAACAAATATATTGTACTCAATACTATAAAGCAGCACTTATTTCCTGAATCCCCCCAACTGTAAAAAACATATCACCTTCACTTTTCTACAATACCAACCTAATTTGTTTTCCATCGCCTTCCCGATTAAAAAAACAAAAGTTTTACTAGTTAAGAAAAATCCGTTTGATTACGTAAATTTGTATGGAATACCTTTTTATCCTATGGTTTTCCGAGTTATATGCTTCGTCATTACAAAGAATGTTTATGAGTATATTATTACCGATTTGGCGCAGACAAAATTCCTACTAAGAGAAATCAAAAAACTTTAGGTGGAACCTAAAGACATCCTTCCGTGAAATAAAATATACATTTGAATTTACTAACTTCCCTGCCAAAAGGCAACATATATCATGCAGGAAATCTATGGCCTTCTAATCCCCTATAATTATTATAAAATCATCACATTGAATGTAATAATCCAAACAAAGGACACATAGCATGTATACCAGCCAAATTACAAATACCAATTCGCATATGCCGATATTTTCCTGTGGAATAATACTTCCCCATCTGATATAGAAGAATCTTTTATCCAACAATTCATGGCAATCAGTCCCTTGTGAAGTCAAATCTAAGTCAGTGATAAGCTTTTTGTACCAAGTAATTTGATCTCGATAAAAGTATATCGCTTTTCAGTCAGATGATAATCTATCTTTTTGCGTTAACGGAAATCAAACAAACATTCTATAAAAACAAAAAATAGGAAAGATAGAAATTCCCTTATATCTACCTAAAGAGGAGCGTCCTCACCATATTTTAACTAAATGACATTGCCAAAGCCGCCCCTACCTACCTCCTTCTATGCTTATTCCAGTTTCTTAAAATACCGGATGCACTTCAACAGTTCCACGATAAGCTCCTGATACAGATCCTCATCAAAAACTCCATTCACCAAAGCATTTTTAATCAACAAAGGTCGATACATCTCCACGATTTGCTCCACCGCCTGCTTATCATTCATTTTTGCCCGGAACAATATTTCTTCAAATTCCATGATCAGTCACCTCCCATCATTTTACGGATCTTCCGAATCGCATAATAATAGATACCCTTCGCCCACTGTGATGATATTCCGTTGATAAGGCTGATTTGATCAAAGATCCTTTCTTCAAACACATGTTGATAGATTACCTTCCTCTCATCTTCCCGCAAAACCAGGAGTGCCTCTACAAACCTTTTATCCGAAAGTTCTTCCCATTTCAGATAAGTTCCGTCCGCCTCCCGTAAAAGTGCCTCCTCTCGCAACTTCAGTTCCATGACTTCTTCCATAGATGAGCCTGTTTCTATTACCGTCGATTCTTCCAACGACTTCTCTGCATTACTGACTTGAATCTTCTTGTTAAGATAATCTCTCCTTCTTCCTCTGACAAAACCTAACAGATATGCCGTAAACTGATTCTTTACCTGTGAACCGGTATATGTATTCTTTTCGTTCATGATCTCCCTCCAAAATATTCAAAAATTTCCATTTTGTAATTCTGAAGTGGCGGTGAACGGCAACGCAGCTCAATAAAATACGAAATTTTTCGACAAAAAAACACCACAAAGCCATTATTTTCAAGCTTTGTGGTATCCCAATAAAAAAATCGAAGTGACAGGATTCGAACCTGCGGCCTCTACGTCCCGAACGTAGCGCTCTACCAAACTGAGCCACACTTCGTTATTTAATTATAACTACGGAAAAGGGATTTGAACCCCTACTAACAGAGTCAGAGTCTGCTGTGCTA
>CANAZK010000200.1 GCA_947366105.1 uncultured Lachnospiraceae bacterium
TATCATGCGTATGAATAGCGGCCATTCCGCACACTGCATCCGGCAGTTTCTTGCGTATAATCGGATGTCTCTTCCGATACGCAATCATAAATCTAAAGAACTCATATAAATCCTTGTTTTTTTCAAACAACCCCCAGTCAAGCCACGATATCTCATTGTCCTGACAATACGTATTGTTATTGCCGAACTGCGTATTGCCAAACTCATCCCCGGCCAAGAACATCGGCGTACCCCTGCTGCACATCAGAACGGCGCATGCATTGCGTATCATTCTGAATCGCAGCTTTAGAACTTCCGAATCTTCCGTGTCGCCCTCTGCTCCGCAGTTCCAGCTTCGATTATCATTCATGCCGTCCGTATTATGCCAGCCGTTCAACTCATTGTGTTTCTCATTATATGAATACAAATCATACAAAGTAAATCCGTCATGACACGTGAGAAAATTAACGCAAGAATTATACCCCGCATAATTCTTGTGATCTTCTCCATAATGACCGCCGTATAAATCCCCCGATCCTGAAATACTCCATGCAGCGTTCCATGCCTCCCAGCAGTCGCCTTTCAAAAATGAGCGGATTGCATCTCTGTACCTTCCGTTCCACTCAGCCCAGCGCTTGCTGGCAGGGAACCTTCCGACCTGATACATTCCTCCGGCATCCCACGCCTCCGCAATCAACTTCACATTACTAAGCACCGGATCAAACGCCAAAAGTTCCAAAAGAGGCGGCTGATTCATGGGAGAACCATCCACGTTTCTACCTAAGATACTTGCCAAATCAAAACGGAATCCGTCGATTCTGTAACTGATTGTCCAATACCGGAGACAGTCCAAAACCAGCATTCTTACAATCGGATGATTACAGTTCAGCGTATTTCCGCATCCGCTGAAATTATAATAGTTTCCGTCCGGCGTCAGCATATAATACAATTTATTGTCCAAGCCTTTGAAACAAAAAACCGGTCCCTTCTCATTGCCTTCTGCCGTATGGTTGAACACAACGTCCAAAATGACTTCTATATCATTGTTATGCAATTCCCTGATTAATTCTTTTAACTCTTTTCCCTCTCGATTATATTCCAAACTCGACGTATAACTTGTATTTGGAGCAAAAAAGCTGACGGTGTTATATCCCCAGTATTCCAGTAGTTTTCTTCCGTCGACCTCCCTGCTGTTCATCATCTCATCAAATTCAAAAATAGGCATCAATTCCACCGCATTAATTCCAAGCTCTTTCAAATAAGGAATCTTTTCCTTCAGCCCTGCAAATGTTCCGCGGTTCTCCACGCCTGACGACTGATGCTGGGTAAACCCTCTGACATGCAGCTCATAGATTACCAAATCACTCATCTCTTTTTTCGACTGCGGCGCAGCGCCCCAATCAAATGTATCGTTTACAACCCTTGCCTTGTATATTCCGGTTTTCTTCTCGCCCCACACACTCTGTCCTGTTACAGCCCTCGCATAAGGGTCAAGCAGTATCTTTGTCTTGTCAAACAGCATTCCGTTTGACGGGTCGTATGGACCGTCTACCCTGTATGCATATTCAAACTCGTCTATTTCAAGCCCAAACACTATCATAGAATAAACGTCGCCGATTTTATAGGCTTCCGGAAACGGCAGTACCGCGCACGGTTCTTCTTCACCTCTGTCAAACAGAAGAAGCTCGCAGCTTGTCCCTCCGTTTGTATGTACCGTAAAATTAACGCCTCCTGCAACCTCCATAGCGCCATTTACTTCAAACATCCCCGGTCTCACAGGATACCCGTTAATTTCATTTGTCGGCAAAAACGATATCTGATGGTCTACCATATGATTTCTATTGTATGCACTCAAAATATCACCCCAGTCTTTTTACTTTCACAATTTATATAGATTCTAACATGTACCGTCTGATTATACCACCCCAAAATAAAACCGGGACGTCTTATTCCCGTCTCTTATTCTATCTCCTCATATACTCGTCTCTCCTGCACCTTGGCAATAAACTCCTTCTTGCGCACAGGTGAAATCAGCACCATATCATGCCTTCCGTTTATCACATAATCAATCTGCAGCCTGTCAAGCGACAGCGCCGCCGATGCAAGCGGATTATGGGTCACTTTTATATTAACAATAGAATTATACGGAATTCTCTCTTTTCCATAAATACCGCAGGAAACCAGTATGTATTCGGAATATAGTATATACTTAATAAAAAGCAGTGGCACGACAATCACTACACAGGCTGCTGCAGACAAAAACATAACCCAGTCAAACTTTCCTTTTTCCATGCTGACTGCTATAAATCCCCATACCGTACCCAATACGGCGCCTAAAAGAAGTATTCCGAGCCACCAGTCGATTTTCGTACGGTAACATTCTCCCGCTTCCGTTTTCTCACGATATTTATAATCTGCAAGTTCCGGCTTATTCTTTTGGTGAAACTTGAATTCCTTTATCAGATAATATACCATCGGTGCAAATGTCCCGGTCAAAGATACCGGCAGAAACCAGCCTCCCAAACTCCGCATAGTCACCGAACAGAACATCATATAGGAAAACATGAGTATTACAACCAAATTCATAATAAGCAGCATCGGATATATTGTCGTCATACTTTGGCTGTCTTCCTCTTTCGCATACTTCGATGTGGCATTCGTCTTCACCAAATAGAGCGCCACGCTCATCACCCCCATGACAAACGCAATCACAAAAAAGAGTAATACCAGTTCTCCCTTGTCACCCATCCGGTCCACAGTTCCTCCTGAATCATAATGAGCAGGAATCTCATTCGGAATCCACTTCCAAAAAACAAGCGGAAGAACAATCGTAAGCGCACCGATAAGAAGTGTAATCCTGTTTACAATTTTTCCAATTCGGAAAATTTTTTCCTGTTTCTCACTCATATAAAGCACCTCCCTATTTTCAATGCATTTTTCTCCTTTTATAATCCCATTATACCCCTGCAAAAATCTTTTACAATATGTATCGTTTAAAGTATGGTTGTAACAGTTCAGCCATATCCGGTATGACGGGCGAATTATGCTTGCATAAAGGC
>CANAZK010000201.1 GCA_947366105.1 uncultured Lachnospiraceae bacterium
GATATTCTTTATCAAGCCACTCTAATTTCTGCGCCATATCCATATCGCCGTACAAGTAAATATAGCTGTTGGACGGATGGTAATATCTGCTGTGGAAATTCAAAAACTGCTCATACGTAAGCTCCGGAATAACCTCCGGGTCTCCGCCTGACTCATTGCAGTATGACGTGTCCGGGAAAAGCGAATTCAAAATCACACGGTCAAGCACTCCCTCCGGAGAAGAAAATGCACCCTTCATCTCGTTATATACAACACCGTTATACTCAAGATCCCCATCCACATTATCCAGCTTATAGCTCCAGCCTTCCTGCCGGAAAATCTCATCACGTTTATAAATATTCGGATAAAATACCGCGTCCATATAAACATGCATCAGATTTTGAAAGTCCTTGTCATTACAGCTTGCAACCGGATAAACCGTCTTATCCGGGTATGTCATCGCATTCAAAAATGTATTAAGCGATCCCTTCACAAGCTCAACAAAAGGGTCTTTCGCCGGAAATTTCTCCGAACCGCAAAGTACGGAATGTTCAAGAATATGGGGAAGTCCCGTACTATCCTCCGGCGGCGTACGGAATCCGATCATAAATACCTTATTATCGTCGTCATTTGAAATAAGAACCACTCTTGCTCCACTCTTCTTGTGTTTCAGAAGATATCCCTCTGATTTTAAATCCTTCAGGCTGTGTTCCTGAAGAAGCTCGTAAGTCTGTAAATCTTTTAAACTCATATACGTCTCCTGTCTCGATATACTTTCTATATACTTTTTATATATTTTTACCTGATTATTCATATTGTATCAAATCACCGACGCAACGGCTAGTCCCAAGTACACAAAACTTCCACTTTTTACCCTAACATCCGACAAAAACGGTAAAATTTATCGGTATTCCATGTTCCTTTCAAATTCAGAAAAATATACGGCACAATTCCCAAAAGAGTCAGCGCCTTTCCGAAAGCCAAGCCCGGTGCATGATAAATAATCTCTATCTTATGCTTTCCCTCTTCTATCTTAAATCCAAGAAACGCAGTATTTACTTTCTCAATCTTAACCGGCTTTCCATCTGCCAGCGCTTCAAAATTCTCATCATATGGTATTGAAGTGATAAAAAATCCTTTCCTTTCCACCTCCACATCCCCGACAATACAATTACCTTTCGTCCGTTCCTTATCCGGCATGAACTCTGACTGACACAGCCCGTTTGGCGCCGCGCCGGTCTTCCATATATAACTTTCCACGCCGCTTATCTCATAATCACCTGCACCGAATACAATCTCAACTTCTTTCTGCCCTTCTTTCAATGGAACCCCATAGGTAAACACTTCGTTGTCATTATAGTAAATATGGCTTTTGGCCGTAAGCTTATTCTTCACGTCTTCAAACCAAATGGATACGTCCTTGGAAGCTCTGTTATTTTCTACCTTAAACTGCACAAATAGAAGATCGCCCTCCGCTGCCTTTGGAATTTCCGCCTTGCTGACTTGCAATTCTTCCTGCACATGACGTCCCCCTATCTTCATCTCCGCCGGAACAATCTGCTCTTTCAGCGTTTTCAAAACTTCCAGTTCCTTTTCCGCCTTGCCTGCCACCGCATAATCCATAAATACTGTCTGATTATAAGGAAATTTTAATTCCTTATAATCAGCCTCTGGAAGTACTTTATCCGTCACATAAGCAATCGGCAGTACATCCTCCCTTTCATACAACTTCATGCCACCGGGAACATTTTCAAAAGCTTTCACTTCCTTATATCCCGGCACCTCCGTTTCTGATAAAATATATTTCACTCCCATAAACTTCTGCCAAACCGGATTTTTACTTCCCGGCTGCATCAAGATATTGCGGTAGGGTTCTTCTATTTCAAAGGTATTTTGCCGATACTCCTGATACGCGTCATTATACGCGGAAGAATACACAGAAGAACTGTACTGCCGCCGAGACCAAATGCGGTTCAAATTCGCCGCATTTTCTTCGTCTGTTCCAAACTGCTCCATACGGTAAAATCCCTCTTCATTCTCAAGCGCCTTCCGAACCATATTTTCATATTCCCTGTCTGTTACCTTATCATAAAATTTCTTATCAAGCATTTTGTCCGCACTCATATTATATCCAACCTGAAATACAACAAGAAATGCTATCGAAACTGCAATCAAAAGCTTTTCCCAGTGTTTCCAATAAAAAACCAACACGCAGATCAGCATTACCACACCATCTGTCATTACCAAATGCCGGTAATCTTTTCCTTCCGCCTGCACTCTCCCGGCAAAAAGCAGCAAAAATGTAAGCACAAAAGGGATTACCCCCTGCCAAAACGGAATCTCTTTCCTGCTCTGTTTTTCCAAATAAACTGCAGTGAGATAACACAAAAGCGGCAGCATTGGAATTAACGCTTTGTCTCTAATATAAAGAGTGCCGTTCAACAAATACATGAAAAAAGGAATTATAAGAAGAACAATACAGGCAATATAAATATATTTTTCCCGCCATTTCCTGTATGTAAGTCCCGTAAGCAGAACTGCCATGGATAATGCCGTAAGACCAATACCATACGGATTATACAAAAGCCGAAAAAGTTCCGCATCCGGCAGAAACAATTCTCCTAAACTGACAGACGACGTTCCCTTACGTCCTCCCATAATCGCCATAGCCGCAGGCGCCAAAAGCACCCCGCTCATCAATACGGCCGTCAAAATGTGAACGCAGAATTTTATTCCGTCCTGCAAGAAGCCGCCGAACGTCAAGCGTATCCCTCCCGTTTCCTGTACCTCCATATATCTGTATACACCATACACAACCAATACAAGAATACCGCCGATGCTAAAGTAAAAGCTGGTCATAATCATCAGGAACACGCCCATAACAAATAGTCCTGACTTCTTTTTCCGAAAATATCGGTCTGTACCAAGCAGTCCCATGAGCAGAAAGGGCATATAGTTTACAAACATAATCTGGTTGTAGG
>CANAZK010000202.1 GCA_947366105.1 uncultured Lachnospiraceae bacterium
AAAGCTGCATAATCTTTCAACTTTTTTTGTCCAAAGTATTGACATAGGTCCAATACATCTTTTATAAAAACCGTGAAATTGTGGCGGCAATTCGCTCCGCACAATCCGTCTACCCTTCCAAGTCCACAGACACTCTCCAACTCGCTTTTCGTAAATATCATACCGCCCCACCAGTGGCTGGGTCTGGCACCGTAGTGAAATGTAATTTCAAATGTATCTGCTCCAAGCTTCTCTGCATTCATCAAGTTAATTTGGCTGCACAACTGATTCACACCCGTCATGACCGCCCTGCGCCCTGCCACCGTTATCCTGTTGCTATGTCCGCTTGCATAATCCACAGAACGTATTCCTGAAGCCGTCATTTCCTTTACCACTCTTCTAAGAACTGTATCGTAACTGAATGCGCCCGTTATGATATCAAGACTGGCCCTGTCAAGATATTTCTGATAATACTCTGAGAATGGAGTAAATACCGTTTTGCCGTTATAATTCAAAGCAAACCCCATTGACTGTGTGATATTCTTTATTTCTCCTTTAGTTTGTGCAGTTACGGCTGATACCCACGCTTTCATCTCAGGACTCTCTTCGTAAGGAATAAACTCGGCATTCACCTGCTCATAAATACTTTTACTGCGTGTATACTCCTTATCAATCACATCTTCGTATAGCTGATATATCTCCGAATCTGTCATTTCTGTTAAACGCTTAATCTCCACTTCAATAAATTCACTGTTCTGTCCCATTATAATCATTTTATCAATCTGATAATCAGCTGTGGAAGTTATCTCTTTAGTTTTCTTTATTCTCCGAACTACATCTTCCATCACTCTGTTCTGCAAATCAAAGAACAGCTTTTCCACTTGAAGGGACATTTTTTCGAGCTCTTCCGGTTTCATTTATCCACCGCCTATTCCATAACCTCCTCTTGACTACACGCCGCAATTTTCCTCAGTGCTTCAATTGCCTGCTCTTCCGTCTCTTTAAAACGGAACATCCTGTACTCCACCAGCCCAGCAGCGCCCATGCTTACATCCGCTCTCATCTGCTCTGTTTCATACTTCTTATCGACAACCAAGGAATCGTCCCAGTTAATGGAAACCTCAACTTTCCCCTGCTCCCCTATCCCGGCAATGGTCATCCATGCATCAATTGCGTATACAAGCTTTTTTATTGCTTTGTCAAGACTGTTCTGAATAGCTTTTACCGTTGAATAAGAACGCTGTTTGCTTGCCTTGATTTCCTCTGCTGTCTTCTCCACCGCTTGCGGATCTGACAAGGTACCATAAGCAAGACCGCTGCCAAATTCTATTTTTTGGACAATCCTATTATACCCATTGAAAAAACTGTCATCGCGTATCTCCGGCGAATACACATTAAAAAACGGCTTGCCGTCGTTATCCGAAATATTGGCGCCCATGTCATGATACTGGCGCTCCTTACCTTTCGGTAAAATTGTATTCCCTTTCCTGTCATGTTTAAAAAATTCGCTTGCAGCCTGAATAGCCGTTTCTTTTGAACGATATTCCCACAAAGTCGCTCCATATTGCTCATCTGCATCTTGTATTTGGTTTACCACTCTCGAAAAAACAGATACCCCAAGAGGCGATTCTGTATCAATATTATTTGCAAGAGGAATTTTAAAGTATGAGAATAATGTTCTGTCTGCCTGATCAAACTCCGCATACGGTGCAATTTTCGCCCATTCAGGCACCTCTTCCAAACTAATTTCCTGACCAAGGTTAATTATATTATCAAACTTTACAATCGCTTTGCGGCTTACAAATGCCTTGTTTACAATTATGTACTTATCCCCGGTAAGCTGCTGGTACTCAAGTCTTGTATACAGATTCTTTCCAATTCGTTTGAACTCCGGGAAGATAACTGCAGCGATATTGCTTGCACTGTCAAATTCAACCGGATAAAAATATCCCGACTGCACCACATCAACCGCAACCCCATTACTATTTACATACGGCTTAAACACTATTCCACCGCTGCTGCAAGCATACTCAACAAATACCGGCAGATTCGATATGAAAGGCTCTAAATACTCCGCAATCAATTCTGCCCGCAGGCTTCCTGTTATTGATACCTCTGACTCCATCGTTACCAGTCTTGCCATTTCCGCAGATATCGCTGCCGGGAGGTTCAGCCCCTTTATGTCATTTTTTACCCATGGTGCCTTATTTACATACATTTTGTTCCAAAGGTATACTGCATCTGACATGTCCTCAGACATCGCAATTTCCATTCCCATTGCTTTCTGTATATTTTCATACTGTATCAACTGTTATCACCTCTTTCTGAAAACGGGAGCATAAACAGAAGCAGCTTCCACATACCAACGCACAAATATCTTAGCGCGTCTTCAGCATGATCTGATTCTTTCACCGGCACTTCTTTTCCGTTTTTTATGCTCTTAGCATCGTACTGATACAGCCCCATCTCTTTTATCAGCATTTTCTGTTTACTGCTCACGAGTAATTTATTAAATCCAAGAAGCTTCTGTACTCTGCTGATGCCAAGTTTCACATCGTTCTTTGCCGGTACAACCGGAATATGCGGAATCAGCCGTCTTACTTCCTCAATCAGACCTGCTGCCGACGGGTCAATAAAAACATAGCTTACTATACGTTTATATTCCTCTTCAATCTCATCGCAGAATTGTTTCAAATCCTCTGCATATTCCGACGGCGATTTCTGTTTTCCGCTTTCACGCCCGGAGTGGTAATATTCTTTTAACCCTCTGAATACCTGTGCATCATAATCAATTCCTGCCGCTTCAAATACTGTCGGATTCTGCTGCCCGTAATCCACTCCTATACCAATTTCGCCGATGGCTTCTTTTGCTTCCTTCGCATACCAATCAGAATCATATAAATGAATTTATGACTTGAACATATAATAAATCAGCTCATCCACGCCGATAGACTC
>CANAZK010000203.1 GCA_947366105.1 uncultured Lachnospiraceae bacterium
GCTCTTCCGATCTAGCATATAAAAAGCTCAAAGGCAATCACCGGAGAGATTTCAAATATAACTACGTCAAAACCCATCTTCCGGTAATTCCGGTGGAAACCAAATTGATTATACCTCCGCATACTAAAACAAAAGAAAGGAAGACAATATGAAAAAAAATAATGTAAAAATAAAAGAAAATATTACGCTTATGGATCAGATTCATGCTATAGAAAGCATTACTTCCAGCTACTTTACAGACGGCGAATACACGCCGTACTTCGCAGAACGCGCCGCTATCCTCGCCATATTGAGAAATTTCATTACCGGAATTGAGTTCAAGGAAGGCGAGGATATCTATGATATGGTGCAAAACGACGACGAACTCAGAACACTTATTAATCAGTTCCTCATACCGCCAAACGAACAACCTTCCTATGAAAATCACGACGATTATTATGGACTGATGGCCTTTGTCAATGACAGCGTGGTTGATAAAGTGAACTTCTTAAAACAGATGGCAATACACAAATAAAATTTTCCTTGCCTTCCCGTCTGCCATATGCTACTATAAAATCCAATTCCATCATTTCAAAACAGTTTAATCTTTGCCGCAAGGCATCTCATTTTCGGTATTTCCTTAATCAGGGCAGTTTCCGTTTATGAACAACTTTTAACGTTTGATTTTACTAAGGAGGATTTTGCTTATGGCAGACACTTTACTACGGCAGTATTTCCCACTTATCCGTACCCGTGAGGAAATATTGGAACTCATCAACAAGGAGGAACGGCTCTTTTCCGTATATCGGGAATGGAACCACGCACAACAGGAACATTTTTTAGATTTCTGTACCGGTGCAAAAGGAGTGAAAGTACTTTACGACTCATTCTTCAAATCCATTTTCAATCCCGATATCTTTCCGCACAGACTGGAAACTCTGCTTTCTCTGCTACTTCACGAACACGTTAAAAATCATACAGGTACTTCCCAACAACGATACCCGTTTGACTGATGAAAATTCCCTGCTCATTCTGGATATTGTGGTGCAGCTTCAAAACGGAAGTCTCGCCAACATCGAATGTCAGAAAATAGGATATAACTTTCCCGGCGAACGCTGCGCATGCTACTCCGCGGATCTGCTTCTACGGCAGTATGCCCGCGTAAAAAACGAAACAAAGAAACGTTTCACGTACCGTGATATTAAATCCGTCTATACCATTGTCTTTCTTGAGAAAAGTACCAAAGCCTTTCACGAATTTCCTAATGATTATATCCACCATTTCCGCCAAACCTCCGATACGGGTTTAGAATTAAATATGCTGCAGGAATTCATTATGATTCCACTTGACAATTTTGCGCGGATTCGTCAAAATAAAAAGGTAAATACTTTCAACCAATTAGAGGCATGGATGACTTTTCTAAGCACGGATGAGCCGGAAATGATTATCGACTTGATTACCCATTTTCCTGAGTTCAAACCATTGTATAAAGATATCTATGAACTCTGTCAGAACACGGAACAGGTGATGCATATGTATTCAAAGGAATTGCAACTATTAGACAACAATACCGTACATCTTATGCTAGATGAAATGCAGGCGGAAATTGAAACCCAAAGAGCGGAACTTGAAAATAATAAGATGAAACTTGCTGAAAAAGATAATGAAATCTCTGAAAAGAATAATGAAATCTCTGAAAAAGACAGTGTAATCGCAAAAAAAGATAATGAAATCACAAAAAAAGATAACGAAATCGCTGAATTGAAACGTCAGCTTGCCGCACATGGAATAAAACAATAAGACATACTAACAGATAGGCTATGGTCTAATCATCAACCGCTGCCTATCTGTTTTCTTTTGTCCTCTCCAGCTATCTCATTTGAGAAATACCAAAGTTTCACGAACTTCCAAATGACTATATCCACCATTTCCGTCAAACCTCCGATACGGGTTTAGAATTAAACATGCTGCAGGAATTCATTATGATTCCACTTGACAATTTTGCGCGGATTCGTCAAAATAAAAAGGTAAATACTTACAACCAATTAGAGGCATGGATGACCTTTCTAAGCATGGATGAACCGGAAATAATTATCTACCCGATTACTCATTTCCCTGAGTTCAGACTGCTGTATAAAGATATCTACGACCTCTGTCAGAACACGGAGCAGGTGATGCATATGTATTCATAAGAATTGCAACTATTAGACAACAATACCGTATATCTTATGCTGGACGAGATGCAGGCGGAAATTGAAACCCAAAGAGCGGAACTTGAAAATAGTAAGATGAAACTTGCTGAAAAAGATAATGAAATCACCAAAAAAGATAACGAAATAGCTGAATTGAAACGTCAGCTTGCCGCACATGGAATATAATAGTAAGACATACCAACCAATCCCCACAGAGAACAGCTGCCATAAATGCTGTTCATCTTTTAAGGTATAGTGCGCATTGCGATTTAGAAAAGTTTCAGTAATGCGCTGCTGACAGTTCCTTTATATTATAAGGAATGATGCAGTACCATGTGTGCGTAGAAATACGTTATTAAAACTTCCGGCGCGTCTCTCGTCGTTTTCTAGCAGAGACAAAGAAAAACAGGAGATTTGACTCTCCTGTTCATGTGTTACCAAGTATGACCGCAGTTATTACATTTCCATGTTTTATTAAATGCGCCCCCCCTCCCCCACAAAATGGCATGTCGGGTTGTTGCTTTCTCTCCCGCCCTAAGCTTGCGAATATTTGTGGAAGAACATGTCGGACATTTAGGTATGTGTAATTCTCTGTCAGTTGGAACCCTCTT
>CANAZK010000204.1 GCA_947366105.1 uncultured Lachnospiraceae bacterium
ACGTACTGACACACTCTTTCCCTACACGACGCTCTTCCGATCTAAAGAGAAAAAACTCGGACGTATCGTGGAAGTCTATAAAGACAAGGCGGTCATTCAGGTATTTGAAGGAACGGAAAACATGTCCCTTGTCAACACCCACACCAAGCTCACCGGTCATCCAATGGAAATTGCACTCTCCCCGGATATGCTGGGACGTACTTTCAACGGTATCGGACAGCCGATTGACAACCTGGGACCCATTAATTCCACATTAAGAAGAAATGTAAACGGTCTGCCGTTAAATCCGGTCTGCCGTGAGTATCCGAGAAACTATATACGCACCGGTATTTCCGCTATTGACGGACTTACAACCCTGATTCGCGGACAGAAGCTTCCTATTTTCTCAGGAAACGGACTTCCCCACGACCAGCTTGCAGCGCAGATTGTAAAACAGGCTTCTCTTGGAAATCATTCAGATGAAGAATTTGCTATCGTATTTGGGGCAATGGGCGTAAAACACGATGTTGCAGATTTTTTCCGCCGCACCTTCGAGGAAAGCGGCGTGTCCGATCATGTCGTTATGTTTTTAAATCTGGCAAACGACCCGGTTGTAGAACGTCTGATCACACCAAAGGCCGCCCTTACAGCAGCAGAATATCTTGCATTTGAAAAAGGTATGCATATCCTTGTCATTCTGACGGACATGACCTCTTTTGCCGAGGCCATGCGCGAAGTTTCCTCCTCCAAAGGAGAAATTCCAAGCCGTAAAGGATTCCCGGGATATCTATACAGTGAACTTGCAACAATTTATGAGCGTGCAGGAATTGTGAAGGGTGCGAAGGGTTCTGTAACCCAGCTGCCGATTCTCACCATGCCTAATGATGATATCACCCACCCAATTCCTGACCTGACCGGATATATCACGGAAGGACAGATTGTGCTTGACCGCAGTCTTCACGGACAGTCCGTCTATCCGCCGATTAATATCCTCCCTTCTCTGTCACGTCTTATGAAAGACGGCATCGGTGAAGGCTACACAAGAATCGACCATCAGGGACTGGCAAACCAGCTGTTCGCATCCTACGCCAAGGTTGGCGAGGCGCGTAATTTAGCTTCCGTTATCGGCGAAGATGAACTTTCCCCAACGGATAAAAAATACCTTGCTTTCGGCAGAGAATTCGAGGCGCGTTATATCGGACAGGGCAGGGAAGAAAACCGTACCATTGAAGAAACATTAGATTTAAGCTGGGAGCTTCTTAAGATGCTTCCGAAAGAAGAGCTTGACCGTATTGATACGAAGATTCTGGAACAGTTTTATCCGGTTGACTCCGAGGTCAAAGAAGCTTTATAAAGCTAGAAAGGAAAGGATGCTATGGATCCACGTACATTTCCCACGAAAGGAAACTTAATAATTGCCAAAAACTCCCTTTCACTGGCTAAGCAGGGGTATGAGCTTATGGATAAGAAACGTAATATCCTTATCCGCGAACTGATGCAGCTGATAGAACAGGCAAAAGATATTCAAGGACAGATTGATTCCACGTTCACCTATGCCTACAAATGTCTCCAAAAAGCAAATATTGAGCACGGTATCAGCACAGTTTCACAGATTGCTTACACCGTGCCCATAGACGATTCCATCAAAATCAAAAGCCGGAGTATTATGGGAACGGAAATCCCGCTGGCAACATATACGCCGAGGGAGGGAGGGCCTTCCAACTCCTTCGGCGCCACAAAGGAATCCTTGGAAATCGCGCGTCAGGCGTTCCAAACAGTAAAAGAACTTACCATCAAGCTATCCATGGTGGAAAACTCCGCTTACCGCCTTGCTACCAATATTAAGAAAACCCAAAAAAGGGCCAATGCCCTAAAAAATATCACTATCCCGTCCTACACCAATCTAGTGTATACTATTACAAATGCACTGGAAGAAAAGGAAAGGGAAGAATTCACAAGGCTTAAGGTTATTAAAGCACGAAAGTAGTATATTTTTTTCTCAATTTGTAGTACAATGGAAAGATAAGATTAGAGTTGCCCGTACTATATGAACAACAAAAATCGTTGTTAATAAAACGCAGCAGAAGGGAGGTAAAAAGGTTTTTAAACCTAAAGAATTATCATTATTTTATTATTAGCTGCAGAGGAGAAAATTATGAAAAGTATTATAATAAAAAAGAATGTGCCCCAAAGCACATTCTTTTTTACTGCATAATTTTACCCTCAGTGAACAAGGGCACACACGCCCTTTGTCCACTGAGGGTAATATTTAAAACTCAAACACTGCAACCCCGTACGCCGAAAGAGGATAAGCAAATGAAAATGGCCTTCCGTCGCATTCGCCTTTCAAAGCCTTATAAACTGCCGGTTTCTCCGTGCCTTTGCCTCCGTAGCACTCCTTATCACTATCAAGAATCAGCTTATACTGCTTTCTTCTCGGAACTCCTACCCGGTATTCCGGACGCTCTACCGGAGTAAAATTACATACAAACAGCAGATTCTTCTTGCCGTCCTTTGAATGCCTTACGAAACTGTAAATGCTTCTGTCACCGTCATTTGCATTAATCCACTCAAATCCGCACGGCTCATTATCGCACTCATACATTGCCTTATTCTTACGGTAAAGCTTTAATAAATCTCTTGTAAAATTCTGTATTGCCTGATGGTTTTCTTCCCCAAGCAGGAACCAGTCCAGCTCTCTTTTCTCGCTCCATTCCCTAAGCTGGGCAGATCGGAAGAGCGTCGTGTAGGGAAAGAGTGTGTCAGTACGTGTAG
>CANAZK010000205.1 GCA_947366105.1 uncultured Lachnospiraceae bacterium
AAAAGGAGTGCCGGTTCTCATGACGAATTTCTCCCGTATTCTGAACACACTTACCGGGATGCACTTTGAGGACAGGAATCAGTTTATTGACAGCTTAAATCAATATAGTCTTCTGATCATTGATGATCTTGGGATTGAACGCAATTCGGAATTTGCATTGGAACAGGTATTTAATGTAATTGACAGCCGTTATCGAAGCAAAAAACCACTCATTGTAACAACGAATCTTACCTTACAGGAACTAAACACTCCTTCCGATTTGCCGCACAAAAGAATCTATGACCGTATTTTGGAGCGATGTGTTCCTGTACGTATCAACAACCGTAACATTCGTCAGGAAAATGCTTCTGCAAATCTGCAAGAAGCGAAAAAACTCCTGTTGTGATACCTATTCGTACCAAAAGCAGGCAAAAGACCGCTGCATAGCTATCACAATTAACCGACAGTAGTGCTATTCTTGCGAATTATCTTCTAGGTAAAATGTACTACTGTCAATTCATCAAAATATTAGTACCAAATATAAAAAAATCGAAACTAAAAACGCCCGGATACGGGCATAAAAAGGAGGTGCCAGATATGGCAGATAAAAAAACAATGACAACAGAAGAAAAAGCGCTTTTACAGGCAAAACACCGCCAAGAAGAAGCCGAGGCAAGAAACCGAAAAAGGGAGCGCAATGCCAGAACACGCAGATTGATTCAAGAAGGCGCAATTCTGGAAAATGTTGCTCCCCATATCAAAGAAATGGATTTAGATACTCTAAAACAGGAACTGATAATCCGACTAAAAGGATTGTAAAACAACAACTTATACTCCCAAAGGGCGCACTTACTCACCACCCGATAAATCGGGCGGTGGTACCCTTCCCGTTGGTCAGGATCGTGCGCTCTGCCGAGGGCTATCCGCTGTTGCAGGCAACATCGAAAGGAGGTGCCAGATATGGCAATTTATCATATGCAAGCTAAAGTCGTCAGTCGTGGTTCCGGGCGGTCTGCTGTCGCTGCATCTGCTTATATGAGCTGTAGTCGGATGTATAATGATTATGATGGCATCCAACATGACTACACCCGAAAACATGGACTGATCTATCAGGAAGTAATGCTGCCCTCTATGGCTCCGGCTGAATGGAAAGACCGGGAACATCTTTGGAACGCTGTAGAAGCTGCTGAAAAAACAAAAGACAGCAGACTGGCAAGAGAATTTGTTGTAGCACTTCCTGTCGAATTAAACAAGGACAATCATATTTCTCTTCTCCAGAACTTTATTCAAAAAAACTTTGTAGATATGGGAATGTGTGCCGATTTCGCCATACATGATACTGACGGACACAATCCACATGCTCATATTCTACTTACCGTCCGTCCATTAAATGAAAACGGAACGTGGCAGTATAAAACCGAAAAAGAATATCTTTGTGTAAAAAACGGAGAAGAAAAAGGATTTACTGCTTCTGAATATAAAGAAGCACAGAAAGACGGATGGGAAAAGCAATACCGCTATAAAGCAGGAAAGAAAAAAATCTATCTTACTCCATCCGCCGCTCAGGAACAAGGCTATGAACGTATTGATAAACATCCAAAAAGTACCCGATATGGCAGACAAAATCCCATTTCTGAACAATGGAATAGCGATGAACAACTCTGTGTCTGGAGAGCAAATTGGGCGGATTTTACAAACAAGATGCTTGCCCGAAATCAAGTCAATGCTTCTATTGATCACCGCAGCTTTGCCGCACAGGGAATCACAGAGCAGCCTACCATTCATGAAGGTTATATCGCTCAGGACATGGAAAAGAAAGGCATGGTTGCAGAACGTTGCGAAATCAATCGTCAGATTCGTGCAGACAATAAATTACTCAGAGAATTAAAAGCCCAAGTTGCTAAACTGGCTCAAGCCATTGAAAAATCTATTCCTGTAATCGCCGAGGCATTGGAAGCAATCCGAAACCATATGATTTTTACACAATATCATTTGCTTCATAATGAAATGCAAAAAGAGGTAATCCACAACTGGATGTATCATCTCAAACCAATTTTAAACAAATACAACACTGTAAAGAAAAAACTAAAAGACAAAACTGCTGAGAAGAAAGAGTTGAATTCACAGAAAGATAAAACCAGTTTCTTAAATCCAATCCAGCATATAAAATTGAATCAGCAGATTACAACTGTAACAGAAGAAATCGAGGAACTGAAATCCGCTAAAGAGCAACTGTTATTTCAGGCAGAGTGTTCCACAGATAAAGACATGGTTAAACTCTCCGACAAATACAATCAGATGACAAAAAATCTGAATATCCTAGATTCTCAGGATATGACTTTAAAAAACCAACTCCAAAAAGATGCAGAAGCCTTTCTTAAAGAATCTTCGCATCCCAACGCAGATCAATATAGGGAATTGCTCGATACCAGAATCCAGATTCGTCCTAAGTTTCGTGAAAAACTGATTGACCAACTCAAAAGTGCCTTTGGTTACCATTACGATTATCACCGCCGGGATATAGCCGCCAACAAAGTAGATTATCTTAACGCAGAAGACACAAGCCTCTTTTACCGCCGCTCATGTGAGCTTGAGTATCGGAAAAAGCTGGAAATACGAAGGAAACAACCTGTTCGCTCCAAGAAAAAATCTCGTGATATGGAATTGTAGTATCTTTAAAGGCGTATAACTTCAATCAACTAAAAGTTTCCCAGATCGCCGTACTATAGAAAACAGCGATCTTTGTGCTAACAGC
>CANAZK010000206.1 GCA_947366105.1 uncultured Lachnospiraceae bacterium
CTAATTTTTATCAGAAAGATTTACTTTCCAAAGACACAAGACTTTTTACGCCCTCGGGACAAGCGGTATTTTAATTTTTATCTAATTTCAGTTACAAAAACAGTTTCGTATACTCTGTCTGTGTATCTGCAATATGATAGACATAAACTGTTTTATCTATTTGCCGATATATAGAAACATATCTTTCAGATATTATCATACGATATCCTTTTTGGTTCAACCATTTATCCGGTGTCAAAGAACCAGAGTTTGGGTATGACTCTAGACGTTCAATACTGTTTAAAATATGATCTGTTACTTTCAAGGCAGATTCCACACCAAATTGAAGCAGATAATAATCTTCAATCTTTTTTAAATCCTCCCACGCAGTAGGGAGAATTTCAACTTTGTATTGTTCCTGCACGTTTTCTCAATTCCTTTCTTGCTTCGGAGATACTTCTTGTATTTGTCCCATTTAATCGTTCTTCTTCGGCTTGCATGATTTTAGCACGAAGTTCTAATGCCTGTTCTCTTTTCTCAAAGGCATCAATATTCATAAATACACCGTCACCTTCACCATTTTTCGTTATATAAATAGGTTCGCTCGTTTTTTTTGCAAGATTGGAAATAGAAGAATAATCATTCCTAAGTGTTGCTGAAGCCTTAATAATCATTTTATCATCCTTTCATATCATTTTATTGATATAATTATATACTTTTTTTTGTATATTATCAATAATTTTATAATATTTCCAAAACAAAGGCTTCTAGTCCTTTTCAGTGAAATAAAAAATAGGGACGCCCTATTTGAAGGACATCCCTAAATAAATTATTGTTACTGTAATAACTGAAGAACTCCCTGTGGAACCTGGTTAGCCTGTGCAAGCATAGCCTGAGCTGACTGAACTAAGATGTTGTTCTTAGTGTAAGCCATCATTTCTTTTGCCATGTCTACGTCACGGATACGGCTCTCAGCTGCTGATAAGTTCTCAACCTGTGTTCCCAAGTTGTTGATTGTATGCTCTAAACGATTCTGTACTGCTCCAAGGTTAGAGCGAAGTTTAGACACTTCATCAATCTGAGTTTTAGCATTGTCAGCAGCTTTCGTAGCACCCTCGTAAGTACCAATTTTATAACCTGAAACAGCAGTTGAAATAGTTGATAAGTCTGCACCGGTGACATCTATGTTGCCCTCGCCAACATGAATTGTTACTGTATTGTCATTATCAAGAATTGAATTACCGTTGAATTTTGTTTCATCCTTGATTCTTGCAATCTCTTTTGCCAGAGCATCTACTTCTGACTGCATTTTTTCTTTATCAGAATCACCATATGTTCCGTTCTGTGCCTGTGTAGAAAGTTCTACGATACGGTTTAACATAGAGTGAACTTCTGTCAAAGCGCCCTCTGCTGTCTGTACTAATGAAATACCGTCTTCTGCGTTTTTCTTACCTGTCTCAAGAGCTGTGATCTGAGCGCGCATTTTTTCAGAAATAGCAAGACCTGCAGCGTCATCGCCTGCACGGTTGATTCTGTAACCTGAAGATAATTTCTCTAAGTTCTTTCCAACTGCAGAGTTGTTGTTTGTTAAGTTTCTGTGTGCGTTTAAAGCTGTAATGTTGTGTTGAATTCTCATATATAAATCCTCCTTGAAAATAATTTCAGACATCCTCCATGACGTCTTCGGTATTATGGTTGTTCATGCCAAATCCTGACAGGTAAAATAGAGACGCCGGCTTATTTTCTCTAAAAGTACACTTTTTTGGAAAGCAGTTAAATGCATAAATATGCAAACATGATTGGGTGTTTGCTGGTCTTCCGATATACTTGAAGATATGGTTTAAAAACAGAGGAGGAAAAGTAATGGGGAACAAGACATACGGCTATATCAGGGTATCTACCAGAGAACAAAATATTGACAGACAGATGAATTCGATTATGGAGGCGGGAGTAGATGAAAAGAATATATTTATCGACAGGCAAAGCGGAAAGGATTTTCAAAGACCCGCATATGAGAAAATGATACGAAAAATGAAAAAAGAGGATTTGCTTATTGTAAAAAGTATAGACCGTTTGGGACGTAATTATCAGGATATTATGGAGCAGTGGCGAATGATTACTAAAGAAAAGCAGGTGGATATTCGCATTTTGGATATGCCGCTTTTGGATACGACCAAGACAAAAGATTTGCTGGGTACGTTCATAGGGGATGTTGTGCTTCAGATTCTGTCTTTTGTTGCAGAAAATGAAAGAGATAATATAAAACAGAGGCAGGCGGAAGGAATCATGGCTGCAAAGGCAAGAGGCGTACGGTTTGGAAAGCCTCTGATTCCGCTTCCGGATAACTTCCCGGAATTATATAGGAAATGGGAACAGAATTTGATCACTATACAAGAATTTGCAGGTATATGCAATATGGGACGGAGCACTATGTATAATCGGATAAATGAATATAGAGAACTGCAGTTACTTGAAAAAAGAAAATAGAAAAAACACTTAAGTTATTTTAAAAATATACGATAATATACATGTAAAGAAGTTTTCATACAAGTCCAGATAAGTGTACCTTTTTGGATAGTTTGCCGGCAAATCTTGAAAGTTATGCTTACGGATTAAGAAAATAATTCTTTCGATTTGAAAAGTAAGAAAACAGGAAAAGGATTTCTTGTGTTATAAATTTTATTTCAAGGAGGAAATATATATGAGAATTCAACACAACATTACAGCTTTAAAC
>CANAZK010000207.1 GCA_947366105.1 uncultured Lachnospiraceae bacterium
AACACTCTTTGCATATTATGATTTGTTCTTCAAATTTATTCATGTAACTCATTTTTAAAATATCCTCCTGTTTTTTGTGCTCCTCTAAACTCTATTATTCCTAATCTGACTAAAGAATTTAAATAGCGCTTAGCAGTAGATGTACTTTTCCCTATTAATTCAGCTATCTTAGACGAATTAAGTCCCGGATATTGATTGACGATATCTAAGACTTTCTGCTCTTTGGAATTTACAGTATCATTTTTGATACTGATACCTCTTTTGAACACAACTGTAAACATCCCCTCTGTATGGAATTCCGGTTCGGGCAAATTCGCTTCTCTCATGGCTTCCTGCATACGAGGAATACCGGATGCAACTCTTTCAACTAAGTGCATACGGGTAAATAAACCGAAGATTAGCGGATTACGTGTCATGCTTTTATGCCCGAAATCTTTAGCCACAACAGGCAGAAGTCCTCCGGGATTGGAAATCTCTACCCGGTCATCAAACATTTCTATCATAATGCTTGCGCCTTGTTCGTAGTAATCACGGTGCGACAGGGCGTTTATAATGGCTTCTTTAAATACGGTCAGAGGTATTTCCCAAATTTCCTCTCTTGGTCCTGCTCCCTCTATTTTATAAGCTACTTGCAGTTTGCTTTCCAGCCAAGACATTGCCTGTAAATACTGTTGGTACAATGAACCTCCGAATGTTTTATCATCTATAATATAGACTTTATTCGTTCCCTTGAAAAGAACACACCTTGTGGTAGCATGTGGAAACTTTCGTTCAGGTTGCTTGCCGAAGAACATCGCTGCACCGTTCTTTGCCGTTCCATTCTCGGTAAACAGTTCCAAGTTTTCAAATATTTGTTTGTCGGGTGTGGATGGACTTAGTTTTGCTTCTGTTCGGAAATCCTTAATCATCTGTTCATCTGCATCTGTGTAGATATTGAACCAATGGCAGGGTATATGGTCGAAGAAGATTTTGTTACACTCCTGAAAGAAGCTGCGCATTTCTTCGGCTGTGCGAAGTTTCTGTGAGTTTGCCCCCTCACGGACATAGATAGAACCGGAGAATATATAAGGTTTATCCTTGCCGGACGGAACATCAATCACCCAAACAGTTTTATTCACAATATTTACGGAATACAGTTCACAGTGGAGTGCAGGAGATATTTCGCTGATAGAACCTTGAATAGCAGAACGCTTATCGTTTTCTAAGTTAGTATCTACCACTTGCCCGTTATCATCTACTCCAATAAGCAAATATCCTCCGTCTGCATTGGCGAAAGCACATATTTCCTCTGTCAGTTCACGAACCTTTGAAGGAACACGAACTTTAAACTCCACATTGTAGCCCTCTCCACTGTCAATGAGTGATTGTATGGTTTCTGTATTCAGCATAAGTTTTTATGACGATGATACAAAATTAGTTATTATGAAAATTAATCAATTCTCGTTTTCTTCAGCCATTTTTTTATATCCCCAATCAACCAAATATTTAATGAATGGAATAAGCTCCTTGCCTGTCTTGGTTAAAGAGTATTCGACTTTTGGGGGAACTTGGGGATACATTTCACGATGAATCAAATTATCCATTTCCAACTCTCTCAAGGTTTGTGTGAGCATCTTTGTACTTATGTCGGATATTTCACGGCTCAGTTCACCATATCGCATAACCGTATGTTTTGACAGAGCCCAAAGAATACGTCCTTTATATTTCCCTCCTATCCGTTGGAAAGCAAAATCAAGCACACAAATATCTTTTTTAATGTTCTTATTCATTTTTATTTGAGCACATTAATTTGATAATCAATATTCGATACCTTTTAGTCTGTATCATACTAAATTGTACATACTTGATACAAAGATAGTAAACATTTAACTTTGTGGGAAATATTAAAAGCATAAAAATGAAAAAACAGAAAGCATTAATTCTTATAGACCTCCAAAATGATTATTTTGAAGGTGGATTATATCCACTGGTAGGCAGTTTGGATGCTGTATTAAAAGCGCAAAAACTTATACATTATTTTAGGTTAAATTCCCTACCAGTTATATATATACGGCATATTTCATCTAGACAGGATGCAACTTTTTTTCTACCTGATACTATAGGGGCAGAAATACATAGCAGTGTTGCTCCGATAAAAAACGAAGATATAATTATTAAACATTCTCCGAACAGTTTTTATCAGACAGAATTAAATAATTTGTTACAATCTAAAAATATCACAGATGTAGTTATTTGTGGTATGATGACACACATGTGCGTGGATGCTACCGTAAGAGCTGCTAAAGACTTGGGATATAAATGCACTATAATACAGGACGCTTGCGCTACTAAAGATTTAGAATTTCAAGGTTTTAAGGTAGAAGCAGAAAAAGTGCAAGCTATTTTTTTAGCTGCATTAACACCATTTTATGCCACTATTATATCGACTGACGAGTACATAAAATCATGTTTAACGACACTTTAAATTAAAGAAAATGAAAAGAATCCTTGAATTGAGCATATTTCAGTTATTGTCTGAATATACTCAACACAAAGCATCTGTTGCAGAGTTGACAGATGCTATCAATGAATTGACTGCTTATTTAGTAGAAATAAGTACAGTAGAACAGGATTATGCAGTCCTATTACGTTTTTATTCAATGGGATTAAACAAGCTCA
>CANAZK010000208.1 GCA_947366105.1 uncultured Lachnospiraceae bacterium
TTACAGCTGCTTTTGCTCATAAATGGGCGCTCAGCTCATATCCAATATGTCGTGCACCTTTATGCAAGCATAATTCGCCCGTCATACCGGATTTGGCTGAACTGTTACTTTACATATTATCTCTTTTTCACGCTGTAACCAAAAGTTCCGAGAAGATTTCCAAGGCCGTAATATTCTCCGTGAGAATATATAAGCGGTTTTGCTTTCCCCAGCTCAAATTTATTCTTCTCATCTAAATATTTCTCGTCGATATTCACCGCGGCTACATCCGCAATAAACATATGATGGGAACCAAGTTCCTCAATTTTTCTTACTTTACATTCAATATTTACCGGACTTTCTTTAATCATCGGCGCTTTTACCTGACTCGATTTTTCTTCAGTCAGCTTCATTTCTTTGAACTTATCCACTTCTCTGCCTGAGCGTACACCGCAGTAATCTGTCGCGAATGCAAGTTCCTCCGTGGTTAGATTTACCACAAATTCTCCGGTTCTTTTAATAATATCGTAAGAATACCGTTCCGGCCGTATCGAGATAGAAAGCATGGGCGGATTTGTACAAACCGTTCCCGCCCATGCAACTGTAATGATATTTGATTTTCCATTCTCATCGGCCAGACTTACCATAACCGCAGGCAGTGGATAGAGCATATTGCCTGCTTTCCATGTCTGTTTTGCCATAAGTTTTCTCCTAACTCTGTAAAGATACTACGATTGCCGGTATAAGCTGTTTCTTGCGCGATACAACGCCTTTTAAAACAATATCGCCTACTGCGTCCGGCAAATCGAACGCCTCTGTAATGATACCTCTTGCATTAGTTCCTACGCAAAGCAATTCTGTTGTTTCTTCGATAATGTTTGTGAGCATCATATACATGACGTCCAGCCCTTTTTCAAGCAGCGCCGTCTGCAGATAAGGCTGAACCTTTTTCTTAATCTCTTCAAGCTCTTCCTTACTCATACAGTTAATCTGGCTCACTCCCAAATCTACGCCGCTGACCTCAAACTTTTTAAAATCCTGTAAACAAATATCTTTCGGATTCTTTTTCATCAGATTACTTCCCGCCCTGAACATACTGGACGCAAGCTCTTCAATATTAATATCTGCAATCTTTGCCAGCTCCCTCGCCGCCCTCTCGTCGATCGGCGTACATGTAGGAGAGCGGAACATAAGCGTATCCGAAGTAATTGCCGCACAAAGCAGCGCCGCAATCGTAGAACTGATTTCCACATCATTTTCCAAATACATCTGGTATACAATTGTCGCCGTACATCCAACCGGCTGGTTGCGGAAATACACCGGTCCCACGGTTTCAATGCCTGAACCCAGCCTGTGATGGTCAATAATCTCCAAAATACTTGCCTCATCAATTCCGTCCACTGCCTGGGTCTTTTCATTATGGTCTACAAGAATGACCTGTTTCTTCTTCGCATCCATCAAACGTCTTCGTGAAATAAATCCCCAAAACTTACCGCGTTTGTCCACAATCGGGAAGTCACGATATCGTTTCTTCGCCATCGCATCCTTGATATCCTCAATATAATCTCCCGGTTGGAACATAACAAGATTTTCTCTCGTCATAAAATGCTTTACCGGAATACTTTGATTAATAAGTCTTGCCACCGTAAATGTATCATGCGGCGTGCTGATGATCACACAGCCTTTTTCTTTTGCCAGTTTCATTATTGTCTTCGATATTGTCGCCCCCTGACATACGACAATGCAGCTCGCATCCATCTCTATGGCGCAGAACTGTACTTCATATCTGTTGCCGAGAATAATCAAATCGCCCGGTTCAATGAAATCCTCCATCAACTCGGGACTTGAAGCCCCTATTCCCACCTTGCCGCGTTCAAAGCATATCTCGCCGTCTCCTGTCTTAATCTCTCCGTCCAACGTCTCGGCAATACTCTTGTACTGCGTCTTCGCCTCGGACAGAAGATTTCTTCCATATACGTCCATGTATGATTTCGCAATATCGCCGACCGTAATAAGCCCTTCCAATTCACCGCCGGCTGCAAACACAGGGATGCTCTTGTTCTTGTTCTCTTTCATCAGCTCCCATGCTCTTCTTAAGGAAACTCCGCTCCCAACTCCGGCTATCTTATTCAGTTCAATATCTTTCACCTGAGTTCTCACATTCTCAAGGAGCCCCGGAGCTGCCACTCCAAACCTCTTTAAAACATACTGTGTCTCTTCGTTTATCTGCCCCGCTCTCTTGGCAACATAACTGTTTCCAGTTATCTGCCTTTTTAGGTTTGCATATGCCATAGCAGAGCAGATAGAGTCTGTATCCGGATTCTTATGTCCTACTACATATACTTTCCTTGCTTTCTTATTCTCCATTATTCCTTTCCATCCTTAATTTTCATAATACTGGTATACCTTTCAAGAAGAACTTGTTCTCTATTCATACATAGTTGTGTTTAACATAGTATTATTCTTCCATAGATTTCCGGAGTTCTTTCACCCGTTCCTCCGTAACTCCCATAACTGCACATATGGACTCCACTGATATTCCCTTTTTCAATGCATTCAAAATATCGCGGTTCTTTTCTGATGCTGCATACTCTTTTGCATACTCTTTTGCATACTTTTCCATTACTTCACACATAACACCAAGACCTCCTTCATCAT
>CANAZK010000209.1 GCA_947366105.1 uncultured Lachnospiraceae bacterium
CTAGCGGCACGATTTACCGTGTACAGGTTGGAGCCTTCTCGGATAAAAAGAACGCTGAGAAGCTGGCGGCTGAGTTAAAGGCCAAAGGGTATTCAGCAATTGTTAAATAGGAGGGCGGAAGCTAGGAATACCGTGTATTTGAAAGCATAAAATATATTTCAGAGTGAAGTTCTAAAGGTGTAGTAAAATATATAATACGGTCGAATTTGAGCCGGGCGCTACTACTCTTGAGGAAGCAGGAAAAGGCTATGTCGTGGCGTCTCTCGGAACTGACAGCGGATATGTCCCTTATACGGCATTTTCGGCAAAGAAGAGCTATATTGAAGAAAACCCGGATGTGATTCAGGGAATTACTAACGCACTTCAGAAAGGTATGGACTATGTGCAGACAAATACACCGGAAGAGATTGCAAAAGTGATTCATCCACAGTTTGAGGAATCAAGCTTGGAAACAGTCACAACTATTGTAACAAGATATTATGACCAAGAAACATGGAAAGATAATCTTGTATTTGAAGAAGAAAGCTTCGAGCTTCTTCAGGATATTTTGGAGGATGCAGACGAACTTTCAAAACGCACGCCATATACAGATCTTGTAACAACAAAGTTTGCTGAAGAAGCAGCAAAATAGAATAGGGAAAATGACAGTCCGAAGTGTTCTTCGGGCTGTTTTCATGTTACAATACTAGTAGATGGGAGATGATAGATTTTGAAAATAAAAGTTGACACACATTCACACACGTTTGCAAGCGGACATGCTTACAGTACTATTCGCGAGATGGCGAGGGCGGGAGCGGATGCCGGGCTTTTAGCGCTTGCAATTACGGAGCATGCGCCGACCATGCCGGAGACTTGCGGCAGATTTTACTTCTCCAATTTTTCAATTATTCCTAGAGAGATGTATGGCATAAAGCTGATGTTCGGGGTGGAATTGAATATTTTGGACGAAGAAGGGAATGTTGATTTGCCGGAACATTTATTAAAGCAGATGGATATTGCAATTGCCAGTATTCATGGTCCGTGTTTTGGGAAAAGCAGAGGAATCGAGGGAAATACAAGGGCATACCTGAATGCAATGAAGAATCCGTATATTCACATTATCGGTCATCCTGACGACGGGAGGTTTCCGGTGGATTATGAGACGCTTGTAAAGGCGGCAAAGGAAACGGGAACGCTTCTTGAAGTGAATAACTCTTCGCTTTCGTCCGGCAGTTTCAGAGAAAATGCGAAAGAAAATATATTGGAAATGCTGAAGCTGTGTAAGAAGTACGGCGTATATATCACGACAGGGAGCGACGCGCATATTGATGTGGAAACCGGCGGTTTTAGCCATGTATATGAGGCGCTTTCGGATTGTGGATTTCCGGAGGAACTTGTTGCTTCAACATCATATGAGAAATTAATGAATTACCTAAAACTTCATAAAATTATATAGACTTTATGATTTTACTGTGTTAAAATATAAAAGCAGTAAAGTGTCATAAAATGAAATAGGAGATATATGGTCATGAGTAAAAAAATCAGAACAGAGGCTGTTGATTATCTGTTTGATGCAATATTAAGTTTGAAAGATAAGGAAGAGTGCTATATATTTTTTGAGGATATATGCACGGTTAATGAACTGTTATCATTGTCACAGCGTTTCGAAGTTGCAAAGATGCTTAGAGAACAGAAAACATATTTGGAGATTGCGGAGAAGACAGGGGCGTCTACGGCAACAATCAGCCGTGTGAATCGTTCGTTAAATTATGGGAATGACGGTTATGACATGGTATTTGAGAGGATTAATAAGTAATATTTAAGCGAAGCCAAAGCTGCTCTTTTGGCTTCGCTTCTTTTCTAAATAAAATCCGGCGCAAATCCCAATCAATTATTTCTTTTTCTCCGGTTCAGGAAGTGAATCAATCATTTTTTCGATCATCTGCTTTTTCACGTACACATCAAAGCTCAGCGTACAGATAAATAAGAAAAGCTGCAGGAATTCACGGTCGCCTTCTTTTATTTCGCCAAAGGAATCAAGAGAAGACTGGTACATCTCTTTGATATTCTCCTGAAGCATATTAATGCGTTTCTTTTCAAATCCGCATACCTCCTCATATACGGAAGTAAGGTTGAAGTCGGAATCCGAATGGAAAAACTTCTCTGTAAGCGGACTTAATAATGTTTCAATATCTTTTATTGATAAGATATTCTTAAAATAGTAGATAAAAATAAGGAGAAGAACATGTTCCTTGCTGTATTTCTTCTTCTCCGGCGGAGGAAGAAGATTGTTCTTTGTATAGTTATTGATCATGGTCTTCGTAAGGATTTTGTCATCCTCATAACGCTTGGTAGACTTTAACTGGGCTTCCATAAATGTAGTAACCTGATCTATATAAAGGTCGATATTGGGAATGTCTTTCGGACGTACGTAATCGATTTTGGAAAGCCCGGATAGAATACTACTTAATAAATCATTCATATCTATTGTCATGTAATCACCTCGATGTATCTATTATATAGTATTAAAAACTAGATAGCAAGTAAAAATTCTGTAAGTCAAAAACCATACGTAACAGTTCAGCCCGCGCCATTCGCAAAACCGCACCTACGGTGCTTTTCGCTGT